>JBOGOE010000001.1:0-20983 GCA_050747445.1 Candidatus Polarisedimenticolia bacterium
GTCCCCGGTCACCCCCTCGGCGGCCGCCTCAAGCTCCGTCACGGCCTCGGGGACCTTCCCCGCGTGCCACAGGTGGCGGCCAAGGAGCATCCGGCGCAACGGGTCGCCGGGATGCGCGGCGGCTTCGCGTCGCAGCAGCATCCCCGCCTCGCCCGGCCGTCCCGCCCGTTCGAGCTCGAGGACCCGGGCCGCCCATGCGTCCTTCCGGCGCGCGGCCAGCTCCGCCGCCAGCCGGTCGAGCCGGCGGGCGTCCCGTCCTTCCGGATCGGCGTGTTCCGCCTTCAGACCGGCGAGGATCGAGGCGCTCTCGTCCAGACGCCACGCTTCGAGCCGGGCTTCCGCGAGGAAGAGCCGCAGGGTGCGACGCTGCCCCGCCGGCTCCGCCCCCTCGCCGGCGGCGGCGCGCAACGCCTCGCTGAAATGACCCGCCGCCTCGTCGTGACGCCCCAGCCGCAGCGACAGCTCCCCGAGCGACGCCAGGATGAGGGGCGACGACGGGTGGTCCCGCAGGGCGGACCGCAGATGGGCCTCGGAGTCCGCGTAACAATGCTCCTCGGGGGAGCCGCACACCATCGCCAGGAGCAGCCGTGCGGTAGTGCGCAGCCGGGAGCCCGAGTCGGCGACCTGTCGCAGCAGCCGCAGCCCTCGATCGCGGTCCCCACCGGGGAGGCGGAGAAACGCGGCCAGCCCGCGCGCCAGGGTGGGAATCCGGTCCGCGTAATAGTCATAGGCCCCGAGGGCGAAGGCGGCGTCGGGCGATTCGGGGTGGGCCGCAAGGGTCTCCTCCAGGATCCGCGTGCCGAGCCTCGCCTCCTGCGCGGCGCGCCGGTAGTTGCGCCGGACCGCCTCCAGATGGAAGCCCAGCACGCGGACCGTGCCCAGGGCGCTGGCTGCCGGGGGGTCACCGGGAGACCGCTCGAGGCGTTTCGCGGCGCGCGTCAGGGTCTCCTCGACCGCGGCGCGGAACGGCGCGTCCAGCGCCGTGTCGGAACGATCCTGGAGCAGCCGCCACCAGTAGGTGAGGGCGACGAGCATCGCCGGTTCGGGATCGTCCGGCGCGTCGCGGGCCGCCACGCGGAACGCCTCCTCGGCGCGGTGGTTCAGCCCGCGGTGCAGCGCCTCCAGACCCAGTGAAATCGAATCGGGCACCGGTGGAGCGGCCGGAGCGGGGGGAGGGACCGCGACGAGGACGAGCAGGAGAAGAACCCGCCACGGAGGGAACACGCGTTTCATCCGCGCCGCACTATAGCACGCCGCGCGCGAGCGGCCGTCGGACCGCTGACGGCGCGGCGGCGTCCGGTGGCGCGTTCCGCCCGAGCGGTTACGATTCCCGCCATCGACGGTACGAAAATCGTCCCGATTCTCCACACGGAGCCCGCATTCAACAATGTGATCCGCGCAACTCCGCGCCGGACGCAGGGTTGCGCGTCGGCGCCGATGGCGATTCCGTGGAACGGTTCTTGCTCGTCTTCTGGACACCGACGGGGAGGAGGACGTGGACGCCAAAGCAAACATCCTGCTGGTGGACGGTGATGCGGAGTCGATCCGGCGTGCCGGCACGCTCCTTGGACGCAGCGGACACCACCTGGTGGCGGTGGAGCGCGGCGCGCCGGCGCTGGAGCGGATCAAGACCCAGGGATTCGACCTGGCGATCGTGGAGCTGAAGCTCCCCGACATGGACGGGATCGCCCTGCTCGAGAAGATCAAGGAGTTCTCGCCGGAGGTGCCGGTGGTCCTCGCCTCCGGCCAGCCGGCGGTCGAGGCGACCATCGCGGCGTTGCGCAAGGGGGCGTACGACTTTCTGCGGAAACCCTGGGGGGAAGAGGAGATCCTGGCGCTCGCGGACAAGGCGACCCAGATCCGGCAGATGGGATACGAGCGCCGGCGCGCGGCCGAGGAACTGCAGTCGGAGAAGGCCCGGAACTTCGAGCTCCGCCGGAATCTGCAGACCCAGTACACCTTCAGCGCGATCCTCGGCAAAAGCTCCAAGATGAAGCAAATCCACGACGTGCTCCACGAGGTGACCGCGACCGACTCCACCGTCCTGGTGATGGGGGAGAGCGGCACCGGCAAGGGTCTCCTGGCGCGGGTGCTCCACTACAACTCGCAGCGCGCCGATCGTCCGTTCGTGGAGGCCAACTGCGCCGTCTATTCCGAGGGGATCCTGCACTCGGAGCTGTTCGGTCACGAGAAGGGGGCGTTCACCGGCGCCGTGAAGCAGAAGAAGGGTCGCTTCGAGCTGGCGCACAACGGCACCATCTTCCTCGACGAAATCGGGGACATCTCCCCGGCGACGCAACTGATGCTCCTGCGTTTCCTTCAGGAGAGGAAGTTCGAGCGCGTCGGGGGCGAGCAGACGCTGGAGGTGGACGTCCGCGTCATCGCCGCGACCAACAAGAATCTCCAGGAGGGGATGGAGCGCGGCTCCTTCCGCAACGACCTGTTCTACCGGCTGAACGTGATCCCGCTTCACATCCCGCCGCTGCGCGAGCGGGTCGAGGACATCCCGACCCTGGCCATGGAGTTCCTGGATCGGATCTCCAAGAAGACGGGCAAGGCGATGCGCGGGTTCGCGGGCGAGGCCATGGAGGTCATGACGCGGTACGGCTGGCCCGGCAACGTGCGCGAGCTGGAGAACGTGATCGAGCGCACCGTCATTCTCTCCAAGGGGGAGCAGATCGAGGTCAGCGATCTGCCACCGAGCCTGAAGGACGGCGCTTCCAACGGTTCCGAGCTGCGTCTGTCGCTGTCCGAAAACGAGCGGTTGTACATCCTGAAGACGCTGGCGGAGTGCAACTGGAACAAGAAGCTGGCGGCGAGCGTCCTGGGGATCAACCGAAGCAGCCTGTACAGCAAGCTCAAGAAGCACCAGATTGGGCGCGAATCGGCGAATTGAGGTCCGGGCGCGGCGTGCGGCGCCCGGCACCGGGGCGCGTGAGACCCGCGCCCCGTGGGGGACGGTTCCGCCCGCGCGCGGGCCGGCCTCATGAAGGACCTCAATCGCGGCGCGCGGACCTTCCTGATCCTCTTCTATGCGGCCGCCCTGCTCGTCCTCCTCGACGTGCTGCGGGGCGGGACCCTCACCTTCGACACCGAGTTCCTGACCCTCGTGCTGATCGGCGCCATCATGGCGCCCCACACGGTCCACCTTGGATTGCGGGTCGAGATGTCGATCTCGCACCCGTTCATCCTGGCGACCATGATCCTCCGGGGCGACGCCAACGCCGTCGTCATCGCCGTCATCTGCATCGCCAGCCTGTGCTTCCTGCGCACGCCGCGCATGCCCATGTACCGGGCCCTGTTCAACATCTCGGCGTTCGTGGTCACCACCTATGCCTCGTGCAAGACCTACACGTTCCTGGGCGGCGATTCCGGCGGTCGGCCGGAGGCCTCGCCGCTCATGGCGCTCATGCTGGCGACGCTGGTGTTCTACCTGGTCAACACCTTCAGCGTCTCCGGCGTGGTGGCGCTCGCCGGCCGCCAGAACGTCTTTCAGGTGTGGCACGAGAACTTCCTCTGGTCGGCGCCCTCGTTCTTCGCCGGGGGTTCTCTGGCGCTGGGTATGTCGTACTTCCTGGAGCGGTTCGGCATCTATTCCTTCGTCCTGTCACTGCCGTTCTGCGTCCTGATCTACTACTCGTACAAGCTCTACCTGGACAAGCTGGAGGAGAAGAAACACCACCTCGAGGACATCGAGCGGATGAACGCCGATCTCGAGCGCAAGGTCCGGGAGCGTACCCAGGAGCTCGAGATCGTGAATCTCAAGCTGCAGGAATCGAACCGCGAGCTGGTCCGCGCGAACTCCCTGAAGAGCGAGTTCCTCGCCAACATGTCGCACGAGCTGCGCACCCCGCTGAACGCCATCATCGGGTTCTCGGAGCTGCTCCTCGATCACAGCTTCGGCAGCCTGACCGACGAGCAGAAGGACTACGTCTCCGACATCCTGTCGAGCGGCCGGCACCTGCTGGAGCTGATCAACGAAATCCTCGATCTCTCCAAGATCGAAGCCGGGAAGATGCGTCTGCTGCCGGAGGAGTTCGATCTGGGGGCGGTCGTCGAGGAGGCAGCCGCCCTGCTGCGGGTGGAGGCGGGACGCAAGCACATCGATCTATCGGCGTCGGCGGACGAGATCGAGGTGCGCGCCGATCGGAACAAGCTCAAGCAGATCATGTACAACCTGGTGAGCAACGCGGTGAAGTTCACCCACCCGGGAGGGCGGGTGGCGCTGCGCGCTCGGTGCGAGGGGAGCGACCTGCTCGTGGCGGTCGAGGACAGCGGGATCGGGATCCGGGCGGAGGACCAGGAGCGGATCTGGGACGCCTTCACCCAGGTCGACGGTTCCTACGCGCGCAAGTATCAGGGAACCGGGCTCGGTCTGACCCTAGTGCGAAAGTTCGCGGAGATGCACGGTGGACGGGTGGAGCTGAGGAGCGCCTTCGGGGAAGGCAGCACGTTCACCGTGAACCTGCCGGGGTCGGTCGTGCGCCCGGGCCGGAGCGGAACGGAGCCGGTCGCGCCCGGCGCGGCCGAGACGTCCCCCGCGGGACCGACGGACGGAGGCGGCGACCTGATCCTGGTGGTGGAGGACAACCCGGCCAACATGAAGCTGGTGCGCGACCTGCTGCGGGCGAACGGTCACCGGGTCGTGGAATCGACGACGGGGGAAGAGGCGCTGGACGCCTTGAAGTTCATCCGGCCGAACCTCATATTGATGGACATCCAGCTGCCGGGGATGGACGGGCTCGAGGCGGCGCGCCGGCTGCGCGATGATCCCGCCACACGCGACATCCCGGTCGTGGCGCTCACGGCGCACGTGATGAAGGGGGACGAAGTGAGGGCGAAGATGTCCGGATGCGTCGGCCACATCCCCAAACCGATCGACACCGTCGAGTTCCCGCGGCTGGTGGCCGGTTACCTCAAGCCGGGAGCCGGGACCGTGTCGCAGTGGAAGGCCGGCGCGTGAGCCGCACCCTGGAGGTCCGATGATGCCCGACCCGGCCGCACGAGACGCCACCGTCCTGGTCGTCGACGACGACCAGCGCAACGTCCGACTCATGGAGTCGATCCTCAAGACCAACAATTACAACGTTCTCAAGGCCTACAACGGCGAGGAGGCCCTCAAGCTCGTGGAGGACGAGCGGCCGGACCTGCTCCTTCTCGACGTCATGATGCCGAAGATGAGCGGATTCGAGCTCTGCCAGCGGCTCAAGATCCGGTACGAGACGCGGCTCCTTCCGATCGTCATGGTCACCGCGCTCAACTCCCTCGAGGACAAGATCCAGGCGCTGGAGATCGGCGCCGACGATTTCCTCAGCAAGCCGATCAACAAGGTCGAGCTCCTGGCGAAGGTGCGCTCCATCCTGAGGGTCAAGTCCCTGCAGGACGAGGTCGAGCGCCAGAAGACCGAGCTGGAGCAGAAGAACGCGGAGCTGATCCGCATGCAGGGATTCCGCGAATCGCTCACCCAGATGGTGGTCCACGACCTGAAGAACCCCCTGGCCAGCATCATGGGGAACGTCCAGCTCATGGGGATGCAGAAGACCGACCTGTCGGGACCGCGCTTCGAGGAGCTGCTGCAGCGGACCCAGGAGAGCACACGGCAGCTCATGCGGATGATCCTCAACATCCTCCACATCGGGAAGCTGGAGGAGCGCCGCATGCCGCTGCGTCTGGAGCCGGTGCGGCTCGCGGCGGTCGTCCAGGAGAACGTCGAGGAGATGACGGGACTCACCTCCCGCGACGGGATCCGGCTCGCGAACCGGGTGGCGCCCGACCTGCCGGCCGTGGTGGCCGACCGCGAGCTGGTGTCGCGCGTGCTGGCGAATCTCCTGAGCAACGCCGTGAAGCACACGCCGGGAGGGGGCGAGGTCGCGGTGGAGGCGCGGATCGAGGGCGGCGAGGCAATCCTCAAGGTGAGCGACACCGGGGAGGGGATTCCCGAGGACCTGCAGCCGCACATCTTCGACAAGTTCGTGGGGGGGCAGGCGGACAACAGCCGCCGCATGCTCTATGACTCGGGTCTCGGCCTGACGTTCTGCCGGCTTGCGGTGGAGTGCCACGGGGGACGCATCTGGCTGGAGAGCAAACCCCGGGCGGGGACCACGGTCTTCGTCGCCCTGCCGCTCCCGGGTCCCGCGGGGGACCGGACGGACCAGCCCGCCGTGCCTCCGGCGGGGGCGTCCGCCGCTTGACGCCCTGAGGTCGCGACCCTATGTTGGACCCGGCCACGTGACGCGGCATTCCGGGAGACACCTTGCCTGAACCGTCCACCGTCCCGTCGCCTTCCCCGTCCCTGCACGGTTACTCCACTCCGCCGGTCCTCGCCGAGGTCATCCGCGATCTCTATCTCGATGAGCGATCCGGGACGCTGGTCGTCGGCCGCAGCGGCGTCGAGAAGCGCCTGCTGCTGGACCGGGGGATGATCCTTTCGGCGTCCTCGTCGCTGCCCGAGGAGCATCTGACGGCGCTGCTCCTGGAGCGCGGGCTGATCCGAACCGAGGAAGCCGAGGCTCTCAAGGGGCTGGGGGAGCGGCAGGCCATCGAGGTCCTCCTCAGCCGCGGCGTGCTGACGGCGGAGGCGCTCAATGCCGCCAATCGCGACCTGGCGCAGCAGATCCTCACCGGGTTGTTCCGTTGGGAGGAGGTGGAGTACCGGTTCGAGGAGGCGCCGATCCCCCCGGGAGCCCTCCAGACCGACGTGGTCCGCAGCTTCGAGCTGATCATCCGCGCCCTGCGCTCGATGAGCGGGTTCGAGCCCATCCAGGAGGCCCTGCTCCGCCAGGATCGCGCGCTCCGGTTCTCCGATCAGATGTACCTGCCGTTCGACCAGCTCAGTCTGACGCCGCTCGAGGGGTTCCTGGTCTCACGCATCGACGGCCAGACCAAGCTGCGCGACATCCTGGCGCAGACCCCGTCCTCGGAGGAGGAAGCCGCCTGTCGCTTCCTGTTCGGTCTGCTGATCCTGGGACTGGCCAGCTTCGTGCCGGCGATCGCCTCCGGCGCCCTGAGCTGCCAGGACCTGCTCAAGGGCGAAGAGGAGAAACGACGCCGGGAGGATCGCGAGAGGAAGGAAATCCTCGAAATGTACGCGCTCGCGACGGCGGGGAATCCGGCCGCCGTGCTGGGGCTCGGCGAGGTCCCGTCCGCGGATCAGGTCAAGGCCGCCTACCTCGAGCGCAAGGAGCGCTATCAACCGGCCCGCTTCCTCAAGAAGGTCCAGACCGACCTGCGCGAGGAGCTGCAGATCGTCGAGGCCCGCCTGCTGGAGGCGTTCCTGGCCCTGCGTTCGGAAAAGCTGGGAGCCGCGCGGGTCTCCGGCACCGGCACCGAGCGACTCGTCAGCCTCGACCTCGAAGCCCTGTCGATGCGCAAGGAGCTGACCAAGACCGAGAAGCAGTCGATGGAGGAGGAGCGCGCGCGGATGGCGGAGCAGTTCTTCTCCAAGGCGCGCGATTATTTCAAGATCGGCGACTTCTTCAACTGCATCCGCTATTGCGAGTTCTCCTCGTCCTACAACGACAAGAGCGCCGGGGTCTGGAGCCTGATGGGGCAGGGGCTGATGCGCAATCCGGACTACCGCTGGCAGAAGCGGGCCGAGAACGCCTTCGCCAGGGCGGCGGAGCTCGAACCGTTCAACCCGGGTCACTCGCTCCTGCTCGGCGCCTTCTATCGGGCCCACGACATGCACTCCAAGGCGCGCCGGGAGTTCGAAAAGGTGCTCTCCCTCGTCCCGAACCACCCCGAAGCCCTCCTCGCAGTCAAAGAGCTCGCGCGACACTAGGAGCCTGTCCGGGTAGTGCGTCGGGCCGCGTTCGGAGCGCCGTGGCGCCGGATGCGAGCCCGGGGGGCGGCCCGCGTTGACAGCCCGGGGGTGCGTGCTATAATGCGCCCGCCTCCGGGGCTTATTCCGCCATGTTCATCGAAATCAAGGAGATAGGACCCGAGGGGTTGGCCGTCGATCGCACCATCGAGGCCTTCCGGCTTCCCCTGCAGGAGGGGGAAGCCATCGAGGTTGAACGGTCCCACCTCGTCGGCGGTCTGGCACGCGACGGGGGCGGGATTGCGTTTTCGGGCGACATCGAGACGGCCGCGATTCTCTCCTGCAGCCGCTGTCTGGAGCGATACGCCCAGCCGTTGGACCTGCACTTCGATCTGCTCTACACGACATCCTCGGAGCGGGCGGCACCCGGGGAGAGCCGGATGGAGGTGGAGTTGATTACCGTGACCCCGTTCGACGGGGTGCGTATCGACCTCTCGGCCCTGCTCGCGGAGCAGATCGACCTGGGTCTGCCGCTGAAACCGTTGTGCCGGCCGGAGTGCCGGGGGCTCTGCCCGCGCTGCGGTTCGAACCGGAACGTCGCGGCGTGCGGCTGCCCGGACGAGGAGACGGGGGAGCCCCGGCTCCGCATTCTGAAAGACCTCCGATAGGACGAAAGCGACCACCCCATGCCGAACCCGAAACGACGTCACTCCCGCGCCCGGCGCGACAAGCGGCGCGCGCACGACGCCCTGGCTCGTCCGGCTCTTTCGCGGTGCCCCCACTGCCATGAGGACAAGGCGCCGCACAGGGTCTGCCCGCACTGCGGGTATTACAAGGGAAGGGAAGTCATCGAGGTCGGCGAGGTGTGAGGCGGGCCCCGCGCCCCCGCGCCCTGCCGCCGTGGCTCCCGGCCCCCCTCCGGGACCCGACGCCCGTGCCGCTTCAGCGGCCTGCCGCCTGTCCCGGGCCGTGACCTGAGAGGGTCGCCGGATGGACATCACCATCGCGCTCGATGCCATGGGGGGTGATTTCGCGCCCGCGCGGCCGGTGGCGGGCGCGGTTCTGGCCGCCCGGGAATACGGCGCCCGCCTGCTGGTGGTCGGACGCGTGCCGGAGCTCGAGGCCGAGCTGCGGCGGCACGACACGCGCAACCTGGCGATCGAAATCGTGCCCGCGAGCGAGGTCGTCGGCATGGAGGAATCGCCGGTCACCGCCTTCCGCCGCAAGAAGGACTCCTCCATCCGGATCGCCGCCACCCTGGTCCGCGAGGGCCGGGCGCACGGCGTGGTCAGCGCCGGGAACACCGGCGCGGTGATGACCACGGTCAAGATGATCTGCGGCGTTCTCGAGGGGGTCGAGCGTCCGGCGTTGTGCGCCGTGGTGCCAAACCTCCGCGGGCTCTCGGTGTGGCTCGACGTCGGCGCCAACGTCGACTGCCGGCCCGAGCATCTGGTGCAGTTCGCCCTCATGGGCCATCTGTACGCCCGGGAAGTCATCGGCGTCGCCAATCCCCGGGTCGGGTTGATGAGCATCGGCGAGGAGGACAGCAAGGGAAACGAGGTGACCCGGGAGGCGTTCCGCATCCTCAAGGAGGCCCCCCTCAACTTCATCGGCAATGTCGAGGGGAGGGACATCTTCAACGGCGAGGCCGACGTGATCGTGTGCGACGGGTTCATCGGCAACGTCTCCCTCAAGGCGGTCGAGAGCGCCGGTGAGGCCTTCGTGCATTTCATGAGGGAGGAGATCTCCAAGTTCCGGCTCGCCCGGCTCGGCATGCTCCTCGCGCGTCCCGCGCTGAAGAGCTTCCGGCGCCGGCTGGACTACGCCGAGTACGGCGGCGTGCCCCTGCTCGGGGTGCGCGGGGCGGCGGTGATCTGCCACGGCGGCTCCTCGCCGCGCGCCATCAAGAACGCCGTGCGGGTCACCCTCGAGTTCATCCGCAACGGGGTCAACGATCGGATCCACGATGCCATCGGCCGCATCGCTTCCGCCGCGGCCGCCCCGAAACCGGCGGCGGTGCCGCTGGGCGTGGTGGAACCGTCGTGACGCGTCATGAGGCGCGTCGCGCGGTGATCCGGGGGACGGGGCGGAGCCTGCCCGACCGGGTGCTGACCAATGCCGATCTCGAGAAGATGGTCGACACGTCGGACGAATGGATCGCGACCCGGACCGGCATCCGCGAACGCCACATCGCGGCCGAAGGGGAGGCCATGTCGCTGTTCGCGACGCGCGCGGCCTCCGAAGCCCTGCGCGCCGCCGGTGTGAAGCCGGAGGATCTCGACCTGATCCTGTGCGCCACGGTCACGCCCGACATGCCGATCCCGGCCACCGCCTGCATCATCCAGGACCAGCTCAAGGCCCCCCGCGCCGCCGCGTTCGACCTGTCCGCGGGCTGCTCGGGGTTCATCTATGGTCTCGCGGTCGCCGATCGATTCGTGGCTTCGGGAGCGTACGACAACGTGCTGCTCATCGGGGCCGAGCTCCTCTCGAAATACACCGATTTCAAGGACCGGAGCACCTGCGTGCTGTTCGGTGACGGCGCGGGAGCGGTCGTCGTGACCCCCGGCGTGGAGCCGTACGGGGTCCTGGCGTCGGCGCTGCACGCCGACGGGTCGATGGCGGACTTCATCTACGTTCCGGCCGGGGGGACGAGGGAACCGGCGACCGAGCGCACCGTGGCCGAACGCCGGCACTACATCCGAATGCGGGGGAACGAGACCTTCAAGATGGCGGTCCGCTCCATGGAGGAGTCGGCGCGCGAGGTCCTGACGCGGGCCGGTGTTGCGCCTTCCGACGTCAGCCTGTTCGTCCCGCACCAGGCCAACCGGCGGATCATCGACGCCGTCGGAAGCCGGTTGGGGCTGGGCGAGGAGCAGGTCTACATCAACATCGAGCGGATCGGGAACACCTCCGCGGCCTCGATCCCCATCGCCCTCGACGAAGCGGTGCGGCTGGGACGTCTGCACCGCGGCGATCTCGTCCTGTTCGCCGCCTTCGGGACCGGGCTCACCTGGGGCGCCGCCGTCTGCCGGTGGGACGCGTGAGCATCCCCGGTCCGCGGATCGCCCTCGTCTTCCCCGGCCAGGGGTCCCAGAAGGTCGGCATGGGCCGGGCGCTGTTCGAAGCGTCCGGGGCCGCCCGGGCCATCTTCGAAAGGGCCGATCGGGCGCTCGGCTTTCCGCTCAGCCGGACCTGTTTCGAGGGACCGGAGGAGGCGCTCCTCCTGACCGCGACGACCCAGCCCGCCGTCCTGACCGCGGGGATCGCGGCGTTCGAGGCGGTGTGCGAGCGCGCCGGACGGGAGTGGCTGGCCCGCGTGGTCTGCGCCGCAGGGCATTCCCTCGGCGAGTACGCGGCGCTCGCCGCGGCGTCGGTCCTCGAGTTCGAGGACGCGGTGCGCGCGGTCCGCCGGCGGGGAGAGTACATGCAGGAGGCCGTCCCGGTGGGGCGGGGGGCGATGGTGGCGATCCTCGGTCTGGAGGCGGCGGTCGTGGAGGCGTTGTGCGGGGAGGCGGCCGCGGGCGAGATCGTGCGGCCGGCGAATTTCAATGCCCCGGACCAGACGGTGGTGGCGGGCGCCGCGGGAGCGATCGACCGGCTGGCCGGTCTGGTGAAGGCGCGGGGGGTCGGACGGGTCGTGCGCCTGCCGGTCAGCGCTCCGTTTCACTGCCCGCTCATGGAGCCGGCGCGGGTCAGGTTGTCGCCCGACCTGGAGCGCCTGGCGATGCGGGACGCCGCGTTTCCGGTGGTGTCGAACGCCGGCGCCCGGCCCCTCCGGCGGGCCGGCGATCTGCGTGCCGCGTTGGGCGAGCAGGTCACCGCACCCGTCCGATGGGTCGAGACGGTGCAGGCGTTCCGGGGATGCGGCGTCGGACTGCAGATCGAGTTCGGCCCGGGCCGCGTGCTGTCCGGTCTCGCGCGCCGCATCGAACCGGCCCTCGAGTGCGTCCACGTGGAGGATCCGCAGGGTGTCGCCGAACTGGCCGGACGGCTGGCGTCGGAGGCCCCGGCGTGAGCGGGGGCGGGGAGCTCGCCGGCAGGGTGACGCTGGTGACCGGCGCGTCGCGCGGCATCGGTCGTGCCGTGGCGTCCGCCTGCGCCGCACGCGGTTCGGACCTCATCGTCGCCGCGCGTCGCCGGGAGGACCTGGAGCCACTGCGGCAGGAGTTCGAGACCCGGGGCGTGCGGGCGCGTGTCGCCGTCCTCGACCTGGAGCGCCCCGAGTCCGTGGGCGCCGCGGTGGAAGAGGCGCTCTCGGCGTACGGGCGGATCGATCATCTCGTCAACAATGCCGGTGTCACCGGGGACGGCCTCCTCATGAGGATGAAGCGGGACACCTGGGATCGGGTCCTGCAGGTGAACCTGTCGGGCGCCTTCGAGACGACGCGCGCCGTGCTGCCGTCGATGGTGCGCGGGCGCTACGGACGCATCGTCAACATCAGCTCGATCGTGGCGCTGATGGGCAACCCGGGTCAGACCAATTACTGCGCCGCCAAGGCCGGTCTGATCGGATTCACCAAGGCGCTGGCGCGCGAGGTGGCGTCGCGTCAGATCACGGTGAACGCCGTCGCGCCGGGTCTCATCGACACCGACATGACCCGCGCCCTGCCGGAAGATGGACGGGGCAGGATGGCGGCGCAGATCCCGCTGGGGAGGCTGGGCACCCCGGAGGACGTCGCGGCGGCGGTGGTCTTCCTGCTCGGACCGGGGGCTGCGTACGTGACCGGCGAGGTCCTGAACGTCAGCGGCGGTCTTTACATGTAGGACGGCGCAACCCATAATCGGGCCGCCGCACACAGACGCGCGGAGCGCCGCAACGAGGGAGGCGCCGCGGAGGAGGGACACGGTATGGCACAGCCGAACGTCGAGGACAAGGTCAAGTCGATCATCGTGGAACAGCTCGGGGTCGATCCCGAGGAGGTGACGCTGGAGGCATCCTTCGTCAACGATCTGGGGGCCGACTCCCTCGACACCGTGGAGCTGGTCATGGCGCTCGAGGAGGCGTTCAAGATCGAGATCAGCGACGAGGACGCCGAGAAGATCCACTCCGTCGGCGACGCGGTCCGCTACATCCAGACGCACGCCTGACGCCGCCGCCCCGGAGTCTGGGGAGCACGCGATGGAACGACGGGTGGTCATCACAGGGGTCGGGATGGTCTCGCCCCTCGGGATCGGCAACGAGGAGAACTGGACGTCGCTGATCGCGGGGACGAGCGGCATCGGACCGATCACGCGCTTCGACGCGGGGGATTTCGCCTGTCGGATCGCCGGGGAGGTCAAGGGCTTCAATCCGGAGGACTGGGTCGCGAAGAAGGACGTCAAGAAGATGGACCTGTTCATCCACTACGCCATGGCGGCCTCCGAGATGGCCCTGCGTGATGCGGCGTACCAGGTCGCGCCCGCGGAGGCGGAGCGGGTCGGCGTCTTCATCGGTTCGGGGATCGGCGGCCTTCCGTCGATCGAGCGGCAGCACGCCGCGCTCCTGCGCGAGGGTCCGAGACGCATCTCCCCGTTCTTCATCGTCGGTCTCATCGTCAACATGGCCTCGGGGCAGGTGTCGATCCGCTACGGGGCGAAGGGGCCCAACCAGGCGGCCTGCACGGCCTGCGCGACCGGCACCCACGCCATCGGCGACGCGTTCGAGATCATCAAGCGCAACGATGCGGACGTCATGATCGCCGGCGGTTGCGAGGGGGTCATCACGCCGCTGTGCGTGGGCGGTTTCGCGGCGATGCGGGCCCTGTCCACCCGCAACGACGACCCGGGCGCGGCGTCCCGGCCGTTCGATCGCGATCGGGACGGTTTCGTGATCGGCGAGGGGGCGGGGATCGTCATCCTGGAAGAGCTGGGTCATGCCGTCCGGCGGGGCGCCCGGATCTACGCGGAGATCGCGGGGTACGGGGTTTCCGGCGATGCCTACCACGTCTCGGCGCCTTCCGAGGACGCCGACGGTCCGATCCGGGTCATGCGGAGCGCCCTCCGCGACGCGGGCCTGGAACCGTCGGCGGTGGACTACGTCAACGCGCACGGCACGTCGACCCCCCAGGGCGACATCATCGAGACGCGCGCGCTCAAGGTGGTGTTCGGCGATCACGTCCGGCGACTCGCGGTCAGCAGCACCAAGTCGATGACCGGGCACCTGCTGGGTGGGGCCGGTGGCCTGGAGACGGCGATCACGGCGCTCGCGGTGTTCCACGACGTCGCACCGCCGACCATCAACTGCCGGACGCCCGATCCGGAGTGTGACCTCGATTACGTGCCGCACGAAGCGCGGCGTCTGACCATCCGCTGCGCCCTCAACAACTCCTTCGGCTTCGGCGGCACCAACGCCGCGCTCGTCCTCCGGAAATACGACGGGTAGAAACGACGCGCGGGAAGACGCCGGGCCCCGCTCCTCAGACCTCGTCGAAGATCGAATCGCGCAGGCAGTTGATCTTCTGCTCGTACGACTCCGGGTAGACGAACCAGGTGGCCGCGGCGACGCTGCTGATCAGCGCGTTTCCGTCCTGCGGGGTGAAGCAGAAGCCCACGATCTCCGTTCCGTTGTGGACCGCAAGGGTCGGCGCCACGAGCACGCCCTGGTTCATGATCCGACCGTAGTGGCCGTAGTCGCGCCCGAACGAGAACACGGAGTTCGCCGAGGACTTGAAGGTGAGCGCCATCCTGTCGTCCCTCCGGCAGCGCTCGAGGATCGCCTCGACCGAAGTCGGCCGCCGGACCTTGATGTTGAAATGGATGGCGTGCATGTACTGGCTGTTGACCTTGAGGGAGGAGGAGTAGAGATCCAGGTCGTACCCGAGTCCATTGAACAGGTGCCAGGCGTCGCGCGCATGGTGCGTGCCGAAACGCTCGTCCTTGTGACGGTTGACCTGGGGCGAGGGCACGAAGGAGCTGTCCTGGCTGATGTCGTTCGCCCGGCGGATGCACAGGAAGCGTCCCGACGCGAGATTGTCCGGGCCGCCGTCCTTGAGCGCCGCCAGATCGATGAGGACCGCCAGGTTGTGGGTGTTGCAGGACACCACCTGGATGAACTGATCGACGCCGTGCTGCAGGGCCCGGTCGGTGATGCCGCGGGCGTACATCCTTCCGAAGCCGAACTCGGATCCCTGGGCGATGAATCCCATCGTGGTGGAGGCGTATTTCTCGTAGATCTCCTTCTTGTTCTGCAGACCCACGTCGGACGGCGTGCAGTCGATGACCACGGTCGCCTGGCGCAGCGCCTCGTGGTGCTCGTACTGCGCCTCGATTCCGAGGTCGCGGAAACCACGGCGCGCGGTGTCGTCGCACGCGAGGCGGGCGCCCCGCTTGATCAGGTTGATGACCTTGGAACGGTCGGTCAGGAGCGGCGTGCGCTTGTGGAAGGTCACCTCGTCGAAGCCGAGCGAATCCTTCTTGTCGGCGAATAGCCCGATCAGAGGCTCGCCGATGGTTCCCGTGCCGATGATGTGCACCACTTTCCGCGTCGCCATCGTCCCTCCCGCAGGCTCCGGGGCCCGGCCTCGCGCGCCGCTCCGAACCATACCACCCGTTCGGATGCCGGTCAACGCCGCGCGGTGCGCCCGGTCGCGCGCGGGGGCACGGGAACGCCCTCCGTTTCCTTGACACCCGCGGAGCCCCTCCCTAGAATGACCCAACGTCGCGGCGCCGGCGGCACCCGACCGGCCGTCCCGCCGCCGGCGCGCGGAGGACGAGGTTGACCCAGCGCGAAGCGCCCCGTCCCGCGGTTCCGGTCGGCGATCTCCTTGCCGAGTCCCTTCCCGAACTGAGCCTGCGTCTCGCGGCCGGATCGAAGGGGCTGCAGCGCCGGATCCACGCCGCGGCGCCCGGGCGGCCGGGGCTGGCGCTCGCGGGGCGGACGGACTCGCTCGTTTCCGACTCGGTGCAGGTGCTCGGCCGCAGCGAAACCGGTTATCTCTCGGGGCTCACGGCCGGCGAGCGGCGGGCCGTTCTGGAACGGCTCGAACGGCTGCCGATCGCGTGTCTCGTGGTGACCCACGGATTGGCGCCGCCGGCCGATCTCCTGGCCGCCGCCGAGGCGCTGGCCCTGCCGGTGCTCGCGACACCGCGCGCGACGGGCGGCCTCATCGAATCGCTGGGGCGTCTCCTCGAGGAGCGTCTCGCGCCCAGCGTGACGATCCACGGCACGCTGATCGACATCTACGGGGTCGGGGTCCTGATCCTCGGGGAAAGCGGCGTCGGGAAGAGCGAATCGGCGCTCGAGCTCATTATCCGCGGTCACCGTCTGGTCTCGGACGACACGGTCACGGTCCGGCGCGTGGGCGCGGTCCTCAACGGCACCGGCGCGGACGTCAGCCGCTATCACATGGAGCTTCGGGGGCTCGGGATCATCAACATCAAGGACCTGTACGGCGTGGCGGCGGTGCGCGAGCGCAAGGACGTGGATCTGGTGGTGAAACTGGATCCCTGGCAGGAGGACAAGGAGTACGACCGTCTGGGTCTCGACGAGAGGACCTACGCGCTCCTGGGGGTGGAGGTGCCGTTCGTGGAGATGCCCGTCGGACCCGGACGCAACCTTTCGATCCTGCTCGAGGTGGCGGCGCGGCATCACCTCCTGAAACGCAAGGGGTATCACGCCGCGCGGGATCTCGCCGGACGCATCCACGACGCGCTCACGAGGAAGCGATGAACGCCGCCGCGCCCGATCGGGACATCGAGATCGTGGTGATCACCGGTCTGTCCGGTTCCGGAAAGACGCTGGCGATCCGGGCCTTCGAGGACATGGGTTACTACTGCGTCGACAACCTGCCGGTGGCGCTCATCCCGACCCTCGCGGATCTGGTGGGGCGTTCGCGCACCGACATCGCCCGGGCGGCCCTGGTGGTGGACGTGCGCGAGGGGGAGTTCCTGCAGGAATTCCCGTCGCTGTTCGACCGGCTCCGCCGCGGACAGGGGCATCGTGTCCGCCTGCTGTTCTTCGAGGCCGACGACGACGTGCTGATCCGGCGCTTCTCCGAATCCCGGAGACCGCATCCGCTGGCCGCGGGGGTCCCGGTCGAGGAGGGCATCCGGCGGGAGCGCCTCGCGCTCCAGCCGCTGCGCGAGCGCGCCGACCTGATCATCGACAGCAGCCGGTTCAACGTCCATCAGCTGCGTCGCTATCTCCAGGACCACTTCTCCCCGTCGTCCGCCGGGCAGCCGCTGCACGTCGCGATCGTCACCTTCGGGTACAAGCACGGGGTGCCGGCCGAATCGGACCTGCTGTTCGACACCCGCTTTCTTCCCAACCCGTTCTTCGTCGAGGGGCTCCGGGACCGGACGGGGCGCGACCGCGAAGTCGTGGCGTGGCTCGAGAGGATCCCCGAATATCTCGAGTTCCGGCGCCGCGTCGCCGACCTGGTGGCGTTTCTGATCCCGCATTACATCCGGGAGGGGAAGAGCTATCTCACGATCGGGATCGGCTGCACCGGGGGCCGCCACCGCTCGGTCGCCCTGGGCGACGCGATCGAGGCCGATCTGCGGCAGCGCGGGTTTCCGGCGACCACGGCGCACCGCGATCTGGAGAAGGGATGACGGCCGTGGTGGAAGCGGCGGGCGAGGCGCGCTTCGGGCTGCTCGTGCTCACGCACGGCGGCCTGGCCCCGGAGCTGGTCCGGGCGCTGGAACGGATCGTCGGGCCGCTCGACCGGGTGCGGGCGCTCACGCTCGGCTGGGACGACGACCTGGTCGCGGCGCGCCGCTCGGTGGAGGAGGCCATCGCCGCGGTCGACCCGGGCGGCGGCGTGCTGATCCTGACCGACATGTTCGGGGGCACGGCGACCAACGTCGCGCTCACCTTCCTGCGCGGGGGGGTGGAGATCCTGACCGGCGTGAACCTGCCGATGCTGGTGAAATTCGCCAACATCCGGGACAAATGCTCGCTCCGGGAGGCCGCGGCGCGCATCAAGGAGCAGGGCCAGCGGTCCATCGCCCTGGCGACCGAGTACCTCGATCCCACCCCTCCGGCTCCGGATCGGTGATGCAGCAGCGGGAGGTGGTGATCGTGAACGCCCGCGGGCTCCACGCCCGGGCCGCCGCGCGCTTCGTCCAGGTCGCGAGCGGTTTCAAGAGCCGCATCGAGATCGCGCGCGACGGGCGGACGGCGGACGGGAAATCGATCCTGGGGCTGCTGGCGCTGCTCGGCCGGCAGGGGGCGCGGCTGACGATCACCGCCGACGGGACCGACGAGAGCGAGGCGATCCGCGCGCTCGCGGCGCTGGTGGCCGCCCGGTTCGGGGAGGACGGGTGACGGAGGAGGAACGGGACGGCGCGGCGACGCTTCGGGGGATCGGCGTGTCTCCGGGGATCGCGATCGGGCGGGCCCTGGTCCTCGAAGGGCCGGACGTGGACATCTACCGGCGTCCGATCGATCCGGCCGACATCGATCGCGAGGTGCGGCGTTTTCAGCGCGCCGTGCGGGGCGCGTGGCGGCAGCTGCGGCGTCTCCGGGATCGGATCCGCAACGAGGCCGGCGAGCCGTATGCGCAGGTGTTCGAGGCGCAGATCCAGATCCTCCGCGATCGGGTGCTGCTGAAGGAGACGACGGCCTTCGTACGGCGCGAACGGGTCAATGCGGAGTGGGCGTTTCACACGGTCGTCGGCCGCTATACCCAGGTGTTCGCGCAGCTCGGCGACTCCGAGCTCCGGGAGCGGGGCACCGACATCGAGGACGTGGAGGCGCGCGTCCAGGCGCTCCTGACCGGCAGCCGCAAGCGCCACGATCTGTCGGACCTGGAGGAGGACGTGATCGTGGTCGCGCCCGCGCTGTCCCCGTCGGATGCCGCGACCCTGTCGCGCGAGCGGGTCATCGGTCTGGCGCTCGACGGCGGGGGACCGACGGCCCATACCGCGATCCTCGCCGCGGCCCTCGGCATCCCAGCCGTGGCGGGCCTGCCCGGGGGGAGCCGCCGCGTGCGCAGCGGCGATCTCCTGGTCCTGGACGGGACGGAGGGGATCGTCTGGATCAATCCCCCCGAAACCGAAGCGGGCCGCCACCGCGAGCGCCGCGCCGCGCTTGCGCAGCGCGAGCTGGATCTGCTGCGGCTGCGGGATCAACCGGCGGTCACCCTCGAAGGGCTCCGGGTCCGGTTGATGGCCAATATCGAGCTGCCCGAGGAGATGCGCGCCGCGCGCCGCCACGGCGCGGAGGGGGTCGGCCTGTACCGTTCCGAGTTCCTCTATCTGAAGGCCGCGCCGGACCTTCCGGATGAAGAGGAGCAGTACGCCGTGTACCGGAGCCTGGCGGAGCAGGCGCTGCCGCACGAGGTCGTCATCCGGACGCTCGATCTGGGTGGCGAGAAATACGCCCGGCGCTTCCTGGAGCGGGCGGAGACCATCCCGGTCCTCGGGCTGCGCGGCATCCGTCTTTCGATGCGGCGCCCCGACCTGTTCCGGACCCAGATCCGCGCCATTCTCAGGGCCGCCGCCCACGGCAAGGTCCGGATGATGTTTCCGATGGTCAGCGGGATCGAGGAGGTGTTCCGGGCCCGGGCCCTGGTCGACGCCGCGCGGGAGGAGCTGTCGCGGGAAGGCATCCCCTTCGAGCCCGCATTGCCCATCGGGATCATGGTCGAGGTGCCGGGCGCCGCCCTGATGGCGGGCCGGCTGGCGCGGCACGTGGATTTCCTCTCGATCGGGACCAACGATCTGATCCAGTACGCCCTGGCCATCGATCGCGGCAACGAGGCCGTGTCCTACCTCTACGAGCCGCTGCACCCGGCGATCCTGGCGCTCGTGCGGGGCGTCGTCGAGGCCGCCGGCCGGCAGGGGTTGCGTCTGTCGGTGTGCGGGGAGATGGCCGCCAACCCTCTCGCGGCGGTGGTGCTGGTGGGATTGGGGGTCACCGAGCTGAGCCTGAGCCCGCCCGCGATACCCTCGGTCAAGCAGACCCTCAGGTCGCTGTCTCTCGGCGCGGCGCGGGCCGCGGTCGAGGAAGCGATGGGATGTGACACGGCGGCGGAGGTCGCCGCCTTGATGCGGGAACGGCTGGGTGGAGTCCTGCCCGCGCCACCCGCGTCGCTGGAGGCGACACGATGATCCGCCGCGTTCCGAAACCCTGGGGAGAGGAGATTATCTTCGCCCACACCGAGCGCTACGCCGGAAAGGTGCTGTGTCTCCGCCGCGGCGAATCGCTCAGCTTCCAGTACCACGAGCGGAAGGACGAGACCATCTATCTCCACGCGGGGGAGGTGCGGGTGGACCTCGAGTCGGCCGGCGCGCGGGAGACCCGGATCCTGCGGCCGGGAGAGGCGCTCCGGTTCCCGCCCGGCACCCGTCACCGCATGGAGGGACTTGCGGACAGCGTCCTGTTCGAGGTCAGCACCCCCGAGCTCGACGACGTGGTGCGTCTCGAGGATCGGTACGGTCGGGCCGCGAAACCGTTGCCTTGACAGGGCCGGGGGGCTCCCCTACGATACGGGACGCGCGGAGAATCCGGTGCCCAGCCATTCGAAGGCCGATCTGGCGGACGCGGTCTACAGGCGGCACGGCGGTCTGACGCGGAGCGACGCCGGGCGCCTGGTCGACTTCATCCTCGGCACCATCCGCGCCTCGCTCGCCGGAGGGCGGCCGGTGCGGATCAGCGGCTTCGGCAGCTTCAGGATCGTCAAGCGGGCTTCCCGGGTGGGGCGCAATCCCAGGACCGGCGAGCGCGTCGCCATTGCCGCCGCCCGGCGCCCCGTCTTCCGTCCCTCCCGGATCGTCCTGCACGAACTCAACTCCCGCACGCGCGGACAGGGGTAAGCGATGGCCGAGAGCATCCCCCGCAAGTTGTTCTACAAGATCGGGGAAGTCTGCCAGCTGACCGACACGCAGCCCTACGTCCTGCGGTTCTGGGAGTCCGAGTTTCCGCAGCTGGCACCGAAGAAGAGCCGCTCGGGTCAGCGGCTGTACCGGCGCCGGGACATCGACCTGGTCCTGGAGATCAAGAAGCTTCTCTACGAGGAGGGGTTCACCATCGCCGGGGCACGCAAGCGGCTCGGCATGGACGACGGACCGGCGCCCCTCGAGGATCTCTTCCGGCCGGCTCCGGTGGGATTGCCGGAGCCGGGCGGCGCCCCCCCGATCCAGGTCCGCGCGGTCCGGTCGGAGCTCGAGGAGATCCTGCGCCTCATGGACCGAACCGATCGCCGGTTGAGCCGCCGCGATGAACCGCCGGAGGGGTGATCGATCCGGCGCCCGCTGCGCGGCCACGCTGGCCGCGATCGCGTCGGCGGCGCTGGCGGCGGC
>JBOGOE010000002.1:0-2844 GCA_050747445.1 Candidatus Polarisedimenticolia bacterium
ACGCCGACTGGATCCGCTTCCACATCCGCCGCGAGCGGCAGTGGTTCTCCATCGTCCGCCACATGATGGAGAAGGAGCCGTCCGACCTGACCGCGATCCTGTTCGACGGGACGGACAAGCTGCAGCACCTCTGCTGGCGCTTCCTCGACCCCGAATCGTTCCCCGCCGCCCCCACCGAATGGGAGCGTTCGATCCAGGAGCTGTGCCTCGACTACTTCCGCCAGCTCGACCGGTTCCTGGCGGAGATCGCCCGCATGGCGGGGCCCGAGGCGCGCCTGTTCATGGCGTCGGACCACGGGTTCGGTCCAACTGTAAGAGTCTTCCGGGTCAACGCCTGGCTGCGGCAGCAGGGGTTCCTGGCCTGGCGCACCTTCGACCCGTCGGACGCCGAGGCGCGCGCCCGGGTCGAGCAGCGTCTCAAGAGCGACGTCGCCTTCGTCGATCTGAACACCACCACCGCCTATGCCCGGACCTCGGCCAGCAACGGCATCGCCATCCGGGTCGCGCGCGAAGGCCGGCCCGGGGTGCCGCCCGCGGAGTACGCCGCGTTCCGCGAGCGGCTGACCCGGCTCCTGCTCGACGTGCGCGACCCGGACACCGGCGAAAAGGTCGTCGTCCGGGCGCTGCCGCGCGAGGAGGCCTTCCCCGGCCCCCTCTCGGGCCGCGCCCCCGACCTGACCCTGTCGCTGGCGGACGGCGGCTTCGTGTCGATCGGCGACAAGGAGCCGGTGGTGCAGCGCCGCCCCGAGGTGGCGGGGACGCACCGCCCGGAAGGGATCTTCATCGCCGGCGGCCCCGGCATCGCCCGAGGCGCCGCGCTCGCACCCCGCGCCATCGTGGACGTCGCCTCGACCCTCCTCTACAGCCTCGGCGTGCCGATCCCGGAGGACCTGGAAGGACGCCTGCCGCTCGAGGCGTTCGAGCCGGCGCTGCTGCGCGAGACCCCGCCGCGCATGGGCCCCCCGACGGAGCCGGTCCGTTCCCCCGACGCCCAGGCGGGCCAGAGCGCCACGCCGGGGTACGACGCCGCCGAGGAGGCGCTGATCGCCGACCGCCTCAAGGTGCTGGGGTACCTGGAGTAGGGGCGGGGACGCACGACATGCCGATCGCATCGATCCACGGGGTGACGCTGAACTACCGGCAGGCGGGGGAGGGGCCGGACCTGGTCCTGGTCCACGGCCTCGGGGCCAACCACGCCTTCTGGCGGCTCGACGTCCTGCTGCCGCTGGCGCGCCGCTTCCGGGTCACCGTGTACGACCTGCGCGGTCACGGCTACAGCGGCATGCCGTCTTCGGGGTACACCTCCGCGGACCTGGCGGGGGATCTCGTCGGTCTTCTCGATCACCTCGGCATCGAGCGGGCCCCCGTCGCCGGCCACTCGTTCGGCGGCGTGGTCGCGCTCCACGCCGCGCTCCGGAACCCGGAGCGGGTCGCGGGCCTCGCCCTGATCGACGCCCGGGTACGCGCCGTGCAGGAGACGCTGCGCTTGCAGGGGTGGCCCGACTGGGAAGCGGTCAAGGGGATGATGAGCGATTTGAATCTTGAGGTCCCCGAGGACGAAGACGACGCCGGTCTCTATATCCTGGAGCGGCTCGCCTCCCCCGAGTTCCGCGACCTGCGCCGCCGCATCGCGAAATACGACACCTACGAAGGGTACGTCCCGTTCGCCGGGCTCGGCGGCGGGCAGCGCTCGGCGCAGCGCTTCTTCGATCTCCTGAACACCACGACTGCCGGGCGCGACTTCCGCGACCCGGCCGGTCTGACGCGCGAGGCGATCCGCGCCCTGGCGGCGCCGCTCCTGGCGCTCTACGGCGAGAACTCCCGCTGCGTCGAGTCGTGCCGCGGCCTGCAGGCGCTCGTCCCCGGCTGCCGCGTCGTCCTGGTGCCCGGGGCCGGTCACTACTTCCCGGCCACGCGGCCGCAGGCGGTGGTCGAGGCGCTGGTCTCGTTCCACGCGGAGGTGGGAGCCGGCGTCACGGCCGCGGTGGAGGCCCGGTCGTGAGCGGCGGGGCGCTCGCCGGCCGGGTCGCGCTGGTCACCGGCGGGACGCAGGGGATCGGCCTCGCCGTCGGCCGCCTGTTCGCGCGGCAGGGGGCCCGGCTGGTGTTCACCGGCCGCCGCCCCGAGCGGGTCGCGTCGACCCTCGAGACGCTCCGCGCTGAAGGGTTCGGCGACGCCGTGGGGCTCACCGTCGATGTCCGCTCCACCGCCGACGTCGAGACGATGGCGCGGACGGTGCTGGAGCGGTTCGGCCGGATCGATCTCCTGGTCGCCTGCGCCGGGATCCTGCGGGCGCCGGGGACGCCGCCGCGTCTCCTTCAAGATCTGCCTCCCGAGGAGTGGGACGCCGTCATCGACACCGACCTGCACGGCCTGTTCCTGACCAACCGCGCCGTCCTCCCCGCCATGATCCGGCAGGGGGGCGGCGACATCGTCAACCTCGCCTCCAAGTCGGGCCGCCAGGGGGTCGCCATGGACGGCGCCTACTGCGCCGCCAAGTTCGGCGTCGTCTCCCTGACCGAGTCGATCGCCGACGAGGCGCGTCCCCACGGGGTCCGCGTCCAGGCGGTCCTGCCGGGAACCTTCGACAGCGAGGTCTGGGAGCAGAACGGTCCGCTCCCCCGGCCGCGCGGCCTGCCCCCCGTCGATCGGGTGGCCGATCTGATCTTCGCCATGGTGACTCTGCCACAGGACGTCTGTCTCGCGCCGGTGGTGATCGAGCCGGTCGGCGCATCGGCAAAATTCGCCGCCCCGCCGGGGGCGCACACGTTTGCACCCGGCGCCGGTCATCCCGCCGGCGGCGGTCACCGCGGCAGGCTCGCCGGGCAGGTCGTGGTGGTGACC
>JBOGOE010000003.1:0-6734 GCA_050747445.1 Candidatus Polarisedimenticolia bacterium
GTCCGGGGGTGGGGCCCGGGCGGCGCCGCGGTCGCGAGGCCCGTTCCGGCGGGGACGGCGGGGGTCCGGCGGGTGGCGGCGCCACCGGCTCCCGGCCATTGCGGTAGCTCTCGTAGGCCCGGACGATCCGCTGCACCAGGGGATGCCGCACGACGTCCGACTCGTCGAACAGCACCACGCGGATCCCCTCCACCCCGCCGACGATGTCGCGGGCCTCGACCAGCCCGGAGGTGCGTCCCGGCGGCAGATCGACCTGGGTGATGTCTCCCGTGATCACCGCCTTCGAGCCGGTCCCGAGACGCGTCAGGAACATCTTCATCTGCTCGGAGGTGGTATTCTGCGCCTCGTCGAGAATGACGAAGGAGGTGTTGAGCGTCCGGCCGCGCATGAAGGCGAGCGGCGCGATCTCGATGGAGCCGCGTTCGAGATGGGCATTGGCGCGGTCCCGGTCGAGGAGGTGGTACAGGGCGTCGTACAGCGGTCGGAAATAGGGGTCGACCTTTTCGGTCATGTCACCCGGCAGGAAGCCGAGCTTCTCCCCGGCTTCCACCGCGGGCCGGCACAGGACGATCCGTTCCACTTTCTTCTCCGTGAGGTGGGCCACCGCCGCGGCCACCGCCAGATAGGTCTTGCCGGTCCCCGCGGGGCCGATGGCGAACACCAGGTCGGATTCCCTGATGGCGTCCAGGTAGCCCCTCTGGTTGGGACTCTTCGGGGTGACGTAGCGCCCCTGGGTCGCCCGGATCCGGCCGGCGTTGAAGAAGTCGTGCAGGACGGCGCCGCGATTATCGCGCAACAGCCGCGCGGCGATCTCCACGTCCCCCTTGCGCAGCGCGTACCCGTTCTGCACGACGCCCGCGAGCTGCTCGAGGAGATTGGCCGCCAGGGCCTCCTGGTCGGTGTCCCCGTTGACCGTGATGTCGGTGCCGCGCGCCGACAGACGCACCCCCAGGTCCCGTTCGATCGTCCTGAGGTTCTCGTCGTAGTGGCCGAAGACATCGACCAGGACCGCCTCGGGGATCGCCAGCTTGCGCATTCTGTCGGATGTGCCCTCAGAGAGACGGCGTGAACGACGGGGCTTAAGTTAGCACCCGGATCCTGGCTTGTCAATTTTGGAGGGGCGTGGGCCCTGTCGGCAACCCGTTGATTACAGACGGGTTGGAATTCACCGGGTGGGCGACTCGGGTGGGCGCTCGATGCGGATGTGGAGATCCTTGAGCTGCTTTCCGGTCACCTCGCCGGGGGCGCCCGACATCAGGTCGACTCCGCTCGCGGTCTTGGGAAAGGCGATCACGTCGCGGATCGAGGCGCTGCGCGTCAGGATAGCGACGATCCGATCCACGCCGAGGGCGAGCCCGCCGTGCGGCGGCGCCCCCATCCGCAAGGCGGACAGGAGAAACCCGAATCTGGCTTCCGCCTCGTCCGCTCCGATTCCCAGGATCCTGAAGACGCGCGACTGGAGATCGCTCGCGTGGA
The DNA here is from genome assembly GCA_050747445.1 of Candidatus Polarisedimenticolia bacterium. GTDB lineage: Bacteria > Acidobacteriota > Polarisedimenticolia > Gp22-AA2 > Gp22-AA2 > JBOGOE01. The sequence goes on from JBOGOE010000003.1 coordinate 1,477, forward strand.
TCCGGACGCTCCCGCCCCCGATCTCGCTGCCGTCCAGGACGAGATCGTAGGCCAGGGCCCGGACCTCCTCGGGTCGTTCCTCCAGCCGCGACAGATCCTCCGGGCGTGGCGCGGTGAACGGGTGATGGCAGGAGACCAGGCGCCCCTCGTCGTCGCTGTGCTCGAAGAGGGGAAAATCGTGGACCCAGAGGAGATGATGCACGTCGTCGTCGATGAGCCGCTCGGTCCTGCCGATCTGCAGCCGGAGGGCGCCCAGGAGGGTGCAGGCGTTCGTCCAGCGATCCGCGGCCAGCAGGACCAGGTCGCCCGGCCCCGCTCCGACCTGCGCGAGCACCTTGCGGCAGCCCTCCTCCGTCAGGTGCTTCAGGATCGAGGACTGGATCGCGTCGCCGCCCGCCTTGATCCAGACGAGCCCTTTGGACCCCAGCCCTTTCGCCGCCTCAACCAGATTGTCGATCCGCTGGCGCGGCCAGGACCCTCCCCCGGGGACGACCAGGGCCTTGACCGCCCCCCCCTGCCGGAGCGTCTCCGAGAAGACCCGGAACGGGCTTCCGGCGACCGCCGGTCCCGCATCGCGGAGTTCCAGACCGAAACGGGTGTCCGGCTTGTCGCTGCCGAAGCGATTCATCGCCTCCCGGTAGTCCAGCCGCGGGTACGGGCCGGGGGAGAGCCGCCGCCCCGCGGCCCGGACGATCTCCTCGACGAGTCCCTCGATCAGGGTATAGAGCTCCTCCCGGTCCGGGAACGACACCTCCAGGTCAATCTGGGTGAATTCCGGCTGCCGGTCGGAGCGCAGGTCCTCGTCGCGGAAGCACTTGGCGATCTGGAAGTAGCGGTCGAAACCGGCGACCATCAGGAGCTGCTTGAAGATCTGCGGCGACTGCGGCAGGGAGTAGAAACGTCCCGGGTTGACACGCGACGGCACGAGGTACTCCCGCGAGCCCTCGGGGGTGCTGCGGGTGAGGATCGGTGTCTCCACCTCGAGGAAACCGTGGGCGTCGAGATAACGCCGGGTGGCCAGGAGGACGCGATGGCGCGTCTCCAGGATGCGCTGCAGGCGCGGCCGGCGCAGGTCGATAAACCGGTATCGCAGCCGCACCTCCTCGGCCGCCGTCACGTCGTCGGACGGAGGGAACGGCAGCGCCTCGCAGGTATTGAGCACTTCGAGCCGGTGCGCCCGGACCTCGACCGCTCCGGTCGGGATCTGCGCGTTGACGTTGGCCGCGCTCCGGCGCACCACCTCTCCTTCCACCCGCACCACGTATTCGGGACGGATCGCCTTGGCGGCGGTGAACGCCTGGGGAGCGGTCTCCGGGTTGAACACCGCCTGGGTCAGACCGTACCGGTCGCGCACGTCCGCGAACAGGAGCCCGCCGTGATCGCGGATGCCGTCGATCCATCCGAGCAGCACCGCCTCGCGGCCGGCGTCCCCGGGACGCAAGGCGCCGCAGGTGTGGGTCCGGCCCCGGGATGCGGGTCCTTCAGCCAACGTCCATCTCCCGGAGGCCCGATTCGACCTCCTGTTCGGCGACGCTCGCCTGCCGTCCATCCGCCATCCGCTTCAGGGTCAGGCGGCCCGACGCCGCCTCCTGCTCTCCGATCAGGAGGGCATAGCGGGCGCGGCGATCGTGCGCCCGCCGCATCTGCGACTTGAGGCTCCGATCGGGGAGGGGATCGAGCACGACCCGGCGCCCCGCCCGGCGGAGACGCCGCGCCACGGCCAGCGCCCGCCCCATCGCCACCTCCCCGAGGACGAGGATCGCCACCTCCGGGGCCTCGTCGGCCACCGGGGCGGTCGCCGGCAGCGACATCACCAGCCGCTCCAGTCCGACGGCGAAGCCGAATCCCGGCACGGCCGGTCCGCCGAGGGACTCGACGAGCCCGTCGTAGCGCCCTCCGCCGAGGAGCGCGTTCTGCGCCCCCAGACCCTCCTGCTCCACCTCGAACGCCGTGCGTCTGTAATAGTCGAGGCCCCGCACGAGGCGCGGCTCGACGCGGTACGCGAGGCCATAGGCGTCGAGGGAAGCGGTGAGGCGGGCGAAGTGCTCCCGGCATTCGGCGCCCAGATGATCGCGGATGACCGGGGCCCCGGCCATCAGGGTCCGGTCCGCGGGCACCTTGCAGTCGAAGCCGCGCATCGGGTTGGTCTCCAACCGCCGCCGGCAGTCCTCGCACAGGGAGCCGGCGTGCGGGCGCAGGTACGACAGGAGCGCCTCGCGGTACGCCGGGCGGCAGACCGGGCAGCCGACCGAGTTGACCACCAGGCTCGTGCCGCCGATCCCGAGACGTTCCAGGAACGCCATGAGCATCTCGAGCGTCTCGGCGTCGATCGCCGGGTGGTCGCCGCCCAGCACCTCCACGCCGATCTGGTGGAACTGCCGCATCCGGCCCTTCTGCGGTCGTTCGTACCGGAACATGGGACCGACGTAGTAGAGCCTGTCGATCTCCGCGCCGCGGTGCCGCGCGTGCTCGATGTAGGCCCGGGCGACGGGCGCGGTGGCCTCGGGGCGCAACGTGAGGGACCGTCCCTTGCGGTCGAGGAAGGTGTACATCTCCCTGACCACGATGTCGCTCCCCTCGCCGATGCCACGCTGGAACAACTCGGTGCTTTCGAAGATCGGAGTGCGGATTTCCCTGAATCCGTAGCGCTCGAAGTGGTCGCGTGCGGTCGCTTCCACGAAGCGCCAGCGACCGATCTCCTCCGGCAGGATGTCCCGGGTGCCCTTGACCGCCTCGATCATGTCCGCCGCGCGCGCGCCCGGACGCCACCTGCCGGACGGGAAGCGGGGAGAATAACACACCGCGCCGGGGGGCGGAAGTTCACCGGGGCCGTATAATGACCGCGGAATCCATGGCGCACGCGACGTTCCGCCGGGCCGCAGACCTCCGCCGCCGTCTTTCCGCTGCAGCGGCGATCCTCGCCGCCCTGGTGCTGGTCCCGGACGACGCGTCTGCCCGCCGCCAGAAGACCGTGTTCCGCAGCCAGCCGACCGAATGGACCCCGGAGCTCGGCGCCGAGGACCCGGCGGCCACTCTCGAGTTCCGGCCGCAGTGGACCTTCGGCGGACTCGCGGCGCCGCTCGCCGGCGATCCGGCCGCCGCGGGCGACCGCATCGTGGTCGCGGGTCAGGACGGCCGTCTCGTCGTCCTGCGCGCCGCCGATGGCGCGATCGTCTGGAGCGACGAACTTGGCGCCCCGCTCCCGACCGGTCCGGCCGTCGACTCGGGGCGGGTCCTGCAGGCGCTTCGCGGCGGCCGCCTTCGGGCGTTCGATCTCGCCGACGGACGTCGGTTGTGGGAGACCGACCTCGGCGGGGACGCCCTCCACCCGCCGCGCCCGTTCGGACCTCATCTCGCGGTGGCGACCGGGGCGGGCGCGCTTCTGCTCCTGTCCCCAGGGACCGGCCGCATCGTGGCGCGACGGGTGCTCCCCGGCCGCGCCTCGACGCCCCCCGAGCCGGCCCCCGGAACCATCCTGATCGGCACGGTCCACGGCATGGTGGTGGCGCTCGACGCGACCACCCTCCGCGTGCGCTGGCGGCACTATGCCCGCCATCCGATCACCAGTCCGCCCCTGTATCACCGCGACCGGGTGTTCGTCGCCGCGGGCGATCGGGGCCTGCGCGCGCTCCGCTTCCGCGACGGCCGGCCGCGCTGGACCGCGCGTCTCGGAGCCGCGGCGGTCGCCCGCCCGTTCGTGCGCGGACCCTATCTCTACGTCTCCTGCTTCGACAACGACATCTACGTGCTGCGGTCGAAGAACGGCCACCTGGTGACCCGCGTCCGGCTGGGTCATCGCCTCGACGCGGGGGCGGCCCTGAGCGGTGACCTGCTGCTGGTCGCGCCGTTCACCGCCGGAACCCTTCTGGGACTGGCGCTTCCCGGGCTCCAGACCTCCGGGCGCTACGAGCTGGGGCTGCCGGGGGAGTGGTTCACCACCGCGCCGCTGCCGCTCGACGGGATCGTGGCGGTCGGCTACGGGCGCGATCAGGGGCGCCTCCTGGCGCTGGCCCTGGGGGCGCCGGGCACCGCCACGGCGCCGGACGGCGCGGCCGGGGACGGCGGCACGACATCCCCCTGACGCAACCTGGGAGCCCGTCCCGGGATTGCGTCGGCCCGGCGGACGACCCGGACCGGCTTCTAACCCGTCGCGATCCGCCGGCGCACCGCCTCCCCGGCGGCGCGCGTCCCCAGCGGGCCGCCCAGGTCGCGCGTGGTCTCCCCCGCGCGCACGCAGGCGGTCACCGCCGACTCGAGTCGGGCCGCCGCACCGCGCCGCCCCACGCTGTCGAGCAACAGGGCCGCCGACAGGATCGCCCCCATCGGGTTCGCCACGTCGCGACCCGCATGCTTCGGGGCGGAGCCGTGGACCGGCTCGAACAACCCGGTCTTCCCGGGATGCAGGTTGGCGGAGGCGGCGATCCCCAACCCCCCCTGCAGCGCGGCCGCCACATCGGTCAGGATGTCGCCGAACATGTTGCAGGTGACGATGACCTCGAACTGCGAGGGGTCGCGGATCATCTGCATGGCGAGCGCGTCGACGTACATGTGGGACGTCTCGATGTCCGGATAGTCCCGCGCCACCTCGCGGAACACCCGCTGCCAGAGATCGTGCCCGTAGGTCAGGGCATTGCTCTTGTCCGACATCAGCACGCGCCGCCGGCTCCGGGTCCGCGCGTGTTCGAAGGCCTGTCTTACGATCCGCTCGACCCCTTTCCGCGTATTGACGTCTTCCTGCACCGCGATCTCGTCGGCCGTCCCCTTCTTGAAGAACCCGCCCATCCCCACGTAGAGCCCCTCGGTGTTCTCGCGGAACACCACGAAATCCACGTCGCCCACGCCGCGGCCCCGGAGGGGGCAGAGCCGATCGTCCAGCAGCCGCACCGGCCGGAAGTTGACGTAGAGATCGAGCCCGAAGCGGATGCCGAGGAGGATCTCGGCGGCGTGACGGTTGTCGGGGACCCGTGGATCGCCCAGCGCTCCGAGCAGGATCGCGTCGAACGCCCGCAATCGATCGAGCGCCCCGGCCGGCAGGGTCTGCCCGGTGGTCAGGAAATGATCGGCACCCCACGGAAGCTCCTCGGTCTCCACTTCGAATCCCTCCCGCGATGCCGCGCACCGCAGGGCGGCGACCGCCTCCCGCGTGACCTCCACGCCGATGCCGTCGCCCGGAATGACCGCGATGCGGGTCATGGAACCGCGCCTTCCGCCGGGGGGCGGCGGCGCAGGCGGTCGAGGGCGCGGCGGAGGGCGGCCGC
>JBOGOE010000004.1:0-2336 GCA_050747445.1 Candidatus Polarisedimenticolia bacterium
CAGGATCGCGCTCGACACCCGGGGAGCGATCTCCGGCTCCTGATCGCCGGCGGTTCCGGCGCCCTCCTGCGACCGTCACTCCCAATCAGGGGGTTCACGTCACCGGAAATCAGGATCTTCCCTATCGCCCGCGATGGGGGCCGGCCGTAGTCTCTCCCGCGATCAGTTCACGCCTGGATTTCGTGGTTGTCGTTTCGGGAACGGCGGGGCCTCCCTGACCCCGGGCTCCGGCAATCACCGCGGCAAAAAGCAGGGAGTCTCCGATTGCCCGCGGTCCGGGGGCGCTTTATCGTTCGCGCCCGGTCGGGTAGATGCCCGGCCACATCCACAACGAAAGGAGGTTCCTGCTGGACCGCCTGACGGCGGAGATCACCGTCCCCGAGAAGGAGATCGGCTCGGTCCGCCCCGGCCGGCCGGTCGTGCTGAAGTCCCGCGCCTTCCCGGAACGCTCCTTCCACGGCCGGGTCGCCGCCGTCGCCCCCGCCGTGCAGGTGGAGGAGGGGGGGGTGGGGGCGGACCTTCGTCCGGGTGAAGGCGGTGATCGAGACCCCCGGCTCCCCTCTGCGCTCCGAGATGACCGGCCAGGCGAAAATCCTCTGCGGCAAGCGGCGGATCCTCGACCTCATGACGCGCCGCATCACCCGCTACCTGAGAGTCGAGTTCTGGTCCTGGTGGTGCGGGGAACCCCGCCCCGCGGCCGATTTCCCGGTTGATCGGGGCCGCCCCTCGCGCCATACTCAGACCCACCTGACGTTCAGCGAATCTCGACTGGCCTGAACCCACCCCATCGAGGCGTCGGCGGCCGTTGCCTCCATGGGGACCTTGCGGAAGGGGGAGTCCATGACCGTCGCAGCGAGAGCCCTTTTCATGCTGTTCCTGGCGGCCCTGGCGGGCGGCGGAGCCGTCGCACAGGAACCCGTGGGCACGGAGGCCGCGGGCGTCCTGGCGTCGGCGCGGCTGTCGGTCTCGACGCCCCTGGGGGAGGGCGTCCTCCTCCTGGAGGGATTCCGGGGACAGGAGGCGATCTCCTCGCTCTTCGCCTTCGAGCTCGACCTGCTCGCCCCGGACGGACGGGACATTCCCTTCGAGGCGGTCCTGGGCAAGGAGTTCCGCGTGACGATCGCGCTGGCCGATGGATCGACGCGCCATTTCAGCGGCATCTGCAGCCGGTTCGCCAGGAGCGATCGGGGCTCCCTCACGCGGTACGAGGCCGGGATCGTCCCCCGCTTCTGGCTCCTGACCCGCAGGCAGGACAGCCGGATCTTCCAGGAGAAGTCGGTGCCGCAGATCCTCGCCCAGGTCCTCGGCGGCATTCCCGACCACGGCTTCGAGCTGCGGCTCCAGGGGACGTTCCAGCCGCGCGACTTCGTCGTCCAGTACGGGGAGACCGACTTCGCCTTCGTGAGCCGCCTGATGGAGGACGAGGGGATCTTCTACTTCTTCAGGCACGGCGCCGACGGCCACACCATGGTGATCGCCAACACCCCCCAGGACCATCCCGACCTGCCGGTCGCCGTCCCCTACCGGCGCGATACGACGATCCCGCGGCCGGGTTCGATCGCCACCTGGGAGAAGGCGCAGGAGGTCCGCTCCGGCAAATACACGCTCCGGGACTACAACTTCGAATTGCCCGGACAGACGCTCGAGGAAAGCGCGACGATCCAGCAGAGCGTGCAGGTCGGCCCGGTGGTCCACAGCCTCGGGGTGGCGGGGAACGACCAGTTCGAGATTTACGACTACCCCGGCGGTTACGCGCAACGCTTCGACGGCGTCGATCCGGCGGGGGGCGAGCGTCCCGCGGAGCTCGCGAAGATCTTCGAGGATGCGCGGCGGACCGCCGGGCTGCGCATGCAGGAGGAGGCCACCCGCAGCCTCTCGATCCGCGGGACCTCGACCGCGCCGGTGCTGGCCGCCGGGCACCGGTTCAGCCTGTCCATGCACCCCGAGGCCGCCGGGTCGTACGTCCTGACGTCGGTCCGGCACGCGGCGCGCGCGGCCGCGGGAGGCAGCCTGGGGGTCTACGGCAACGCCTTCACCTGCATCCCCGCGGCCCTGCCCTACCGGCCGCCCGGGACGACACCGAAGCCGGTCATCCCGGGGCCCCAGACCGCCATCGTCGTCGGGCCGCCCGGCGAGGAGCTCTTCACCGACAAATACGGCCGGGTGAAAGTGCAGTTCCACTGGGATCGGCAGGGCCAGCGCGACGGCTCGAGCTCCTGCTGGGTCCGGGTCGCGTCCCTGCACGCCGGCACCGAGTCCGGCTTCACCGCGATACCCCGGATCGGCTGGGAGGTCGTGGTGTCGTTCGAGGACGGGGACCCCGACCGGCCGATCAT
>JBOGOE010000005.1:0-4791 GCA_050747445.1 Candidatus Polarisedimenticolia bacterium
CGACGCGGGACGTCCCGATCTCCTGGCGGCGATCGCCGCCGCCCTGCCGGAGGCCGCCGGGACCGTCATCCTGACCGCCGGCCCGGCGGACGCTCTGCGCGGGCCGATCCAATCGCTCAAGAGCGGCGGCCGCCGCGTCCTGGTGCAGGTGGTGTCGCGCGCGGAGGCCGACGCTGCCGTCGCCGCCGGGGCCGACGGCCTCCTCGCCAAGGGACACGAAGCCGGCGGCCGGGTCGGCGAGGAGACCGCCTTCATCCTGCTGCAGCGGCTGGCAGCCCGTTCCGGTCTTCCGGTATTCGCCCAGGGCGGGATCGGCATGCACACGATCGCCGCGGCCTACGTCGCCGGCGCCGCGGGGGCCGTGCTCGACGCACAGCTCCTTCTGGCGCGCGAATCCCCCCTGCCACGCCCCGCCCGCCGCGCCATCGAGCGGATGGACGGGAGCGAGACCGCGGTCGTCGGGGCCGACCTCGGGGACTCCTGGCGCTTCTTCGATCGGCCGGGTCTCCGCCCGGTCGAGACGCTGCGCGCCGCGGCCCGCGTAATACGCAGCGGCGCCGGCGCCGGTCCCGGCCCCCTCGAGACCTGGCGCCGCGCGGTGCGCGACGCCGCCGGCTGGGACGACCCGCGTCTCCGGGTGATGCCGCTCGGACAGGACGCCGCGTTCGCCGCCCCGCTGGCCCGCCGCTACGTCACCGTCGCCGGGATCCTCGACGCCCTGCGGGAATCGATCGAAACACACGTGCGCGCCGCGCGCGCTGTGCGGCCGCTCGATCAGGACGCCCCGCTGGCCCGCTCGCACGGCACCCGCTTTCCCATCGTGCAGGGACCGATGACGCGGGTCAGCGACACCGCCCCCTTCGCCCTGTCGGTCGCCGAAGGGGGAGGGCTGCCGTTCCTCGCCCTGGCCCTGATGCGCGCCCCGGAGGTCGAGACCCTCCTGCAGGAAACCACGCGCCTGCTCGGCGAACGTCCCTGGGGGGTCGGGATCCTGGGGTTCGTGCCTCTGGAGCTGCGACAGGAGCAGCTCGAGGTGGTGCGGCGCGTCCGCCCCCGCTTCGCCCTGATCGCCGGCGGGCGGCCCGACCAGGCCCGGGCGCTGGAAAAGGACGGGATCGCCACCTACCTCCACGTCCCGTCGCCCGGCCTCTTGAAGCTGTTCCTCGAAGGGGGCGCGCGCCGCTTCGTGTTCGAAGGGCGGGAGTGCGGCGGCCACGTCGGGCCCCGTTCCAGCTTCGTGCTGTGGGACACGATGATCGACACCATCCTTGAAGCCCTCCCGGCCGGCGAGATCGCCTCCTGCCACGTGCTGTTCGCCGCCGGCATCCACGACGCCCTGTCGGCCTCCATGGTGGCGGCGCTGGCGGCGCCTTTGGCCGAGAAGGGGGCGCGGGTCGGCGTGCTGCTCGGCACCGCGTATCTCTTCACCCGGGAAGCGGTGCAGAGCGGCGCCATCGTCGAGGGGTTCCAGGAGGAGGCGATCCGCTGCGACCGGACGGTGCTGCTCGAGACCGGACCCGGGCACGCCACCCGCTGCACCGACTCGGAGTTCGCGCGCCTCTTCGAAGAAGAGCGCCGGCGCCTCGCCGCCGAGGGACGGCCCGCGGAGGAGATCCGGAACGCGCTCGAGGCGCTCAACCTGGGACGGCTGCGGGTCGCCTCCAAGGGGGTCGATCGGAACCCCGGCTTCGGCCGCGACCCGGACGCCCCGAAGCTGATCTCCCTTGCGCCCGGGGAGCAGCGCGAGAAGGGGATGTTCATGATCGGGCAGGTGGCGGCGCTTCGCGATCGGACCTGCGCCATCGAGGAGCTGCACCGGGATGTCGCCTCGGGCGGCACCGCGCGGCTGGCCGCGCTCGACGAGCCGCGGCTGCGCGTCGAGGCTTCCCGCGAGGAGCGCCCGTCGGACGTCGCCATCGTCGGCATGTCGTGTCTCCTGCCGAAGGCGCCCGACCTGCGCGCCTACTGGGAGAACATCCTCCATAAGGTCGACGCGATCACCGAGGTGCCGCCTGATCGCTTCGACTGGCGCCTCTACTTCGACGCCGACCCGAAGGTGCGCGATAAGGTCTACTCGAAGTGGGGCGGGTTCATCGAGGACGTCCCGTTCGATCCGCTGCTCTTCGGGATGCCCCCGAACTCGCTGCCGTCGATCGAGCCGATCCACCTCCTGACGCTCCTGGCGGCGCGCGCCGCGCTGCGCGACGCCGGCTACCTGACGCGGCCGTTCGCGCGCGAGCGATCCTCGGTGATCCTGGGGGCCGGCGGCGGGATCAGCGATCTGGGGAATCTCTACGCCTTCCGCTCGACGCTGCCATCGTTCATCAAGGATCCCCCCGAGCGGCTGCTGTCGCGCCTGCCGGAGTGGACCGAGGACTCGTTCTCCGGCGTCCTGATGAACGTCGCCGCCGGGCGGGTCGCCAACCGCTTCGATCTGGGCGGGGTCAACTGCACCGTGGACGCCGCCTGCGCCTCGTCGCTGGCGGCGCTCTACATGGCGGTCCGGGAGCTCGACACGAAGAGCAGCGACCTGGTGATCGCCGGCGGCATCGACACGGCGCAGAACCCCTTCATGTTCCTGTGCTTCAGCAAGACGCACGCGCACGCCGCGGGCGGGCGCTGCCGCACCTTCGACGAGAACGCCGACGGCATCGTCATCAGCGAGGGGATCGCGCTCCTGGTGCTGAAGCGGCTGGAGGATGCGGAGCGGGACGGCGACCGGGTGTACGCGGTGATCAAGGCGATGGCCGGCTCCAGCGACGGTCGCGCCAAGGGGCTGACCGCGCCGCGTCCCGAGGGACAGGCGCGGGCGCTCGAGCGCGCCTACGCCCGCGCCGGCTTCTCGCCCGCCACGATCGGTCTGGCGGAGGCGCACGGCACCGGCACCGTGGCCGGCGACCAGGCCGAGGTGACGACGCTGCGCCGGGTGTTCGAGGCGGCCGGCGCCGGGGCGCGCGACTGCGCCCTCGGCTCGGTCAAGTCGATGATCGGCCACACCAAGTGCACCGCCGGTGTGGCCGGGATGGCCAAGATCGCCCTGGCGCTCCATCACCGGGCGCTGCCGCCGACGCTGCACGTAACCCGGCCCAACGCCCGGGCCGGGGCGGCCGACGGCCCCTTCTACGTCAACACCGAGCTGCGGCCCTGGCTGCGGCACCCCGACGGCCGCCCGCGGCGCGCCTGCGTCAGCGCCTTCGGCTTCGGCGGGACCAACTTCCACGCCGTCCTCGAGGAGCACCACGATCCGGCGCGGGCGGACGAGATCGCATTGCTGGACCGCTGGAGCGAGGAGCTGCTGCTGTTCCGCGGGCGCGATCGCGGCGAGATCCTGGCGACCATCACCCGCCTGGAGGGCGATCTCGCGGCGGGGGCGGCACCGGAGACGTCGGATCTGGCGATCACCTTGTGGCAGGCGGCGCGCGAGCGGGAGGACGCCCCCGCGACCCTCGCGATCGTCGCTTCGGCGGAGACGCTTCCCGCACGGCTGGCCGCGGCCCGGGTCCGGCTGGCTGCGGCGGGTGGCGAGGGGCCCGGGACCGCGGGCGCGTACGCGGCCGGCCCCGAACCGCCGGGGGTCTTCTTCGCCGACACGCCACTGGGACGGGACGGCAAGGTGGCCTTCCTGTTCCCCGGTCAGGGATCCCAGCACGTCAACATGCTGCGCGACCTGGCGCTCCACTTCGAGGAGGTCCGCGCCGCGTTCGAGGAGGCCGACCGGGCGCTGGCGGCGCCCGCCGCCGTTCCGCTCAGTCGCCGGATCTTCCCGCCTCCCGCCTTCTCACCCGATGAGGAGCGGGCGCAGCAGCAGGCCCTGACCGCGACCGACGTGGCGCAGCCGGCCCTCGGCGCCGCCGGTCTGGCGGTGCTGCGGCTCCTGGCGGCGTGCGGCGTCCGCCCCGACATGACGGCCGGCCATTCCTACGGCGAGTACGTCGCCCTGTGCGCCGCCGGCGGTCTCGACGCCGCGGCCCTGCCGGCCCTCTCCGAGGCGCGCGGCCGCTCCATCCTGGAGGCGGCGCGCGACGACCTGGGAACCATGGCGGCGGTCCCGGCGCCGGACGGCGAGGTCGCCGAGATCCTCCGGCCGCTCGCCGACGTCTGGATCGCCAACCTCAACGCCCCGCGCCAGACGGTGATCTCGGGGACGCGCGCCGGCATCGACCGCGCCGTGGCGTTGCTGAAGGAACGCGGTCTCGAAGCCCGTCCGATCCCGGTCGCCTGCGCCTTCCACTCGCCGGTGGTCGCGCCGGCGCGCGATCGGCTGGCGGCGGTCCTGGCGGCGATCGAGTTCCGCGCCCCGTCGGCCGAGGCGTTCAGCAACTCGACCGCGGCCCCCTACCCCGCCGATCCGAAGGGGATCGCGGCGCTCCTGGCGGATCACCTGGTCCGGCCGGTCCGCTTCACCGAGGAGATCCTGGCGATGCACGCCCGCGGGGCGCGCGTCTTCGTCGAGGCCGGTCCGAAGAACGTCCTGACCGGCCTGACGCAGCAGATCCTGCGGGACCGCCCCCATGTGGCGGTCGCCGCCGACGTCTCCGGCCGCTCCGGTCTGACGCAGTTCCTCGGGCTGCTCGGCACGCTCCTGGCGCACGGTGTCGCGGTCGATCTCGACCGCCTGTTCCGCGGCCGCGACCTCCGGGAGCTCGACCTCGGTTCGCTGGTGGAGACGACCCGCCCGCAGGCGCCCCCTCCGACCGCCTGGCTGGTCAACGGCGGCTCCGCCCGGCCGATGTCGCAGCCGAAGCGGGTGCCCGAGCCGATCGAGCTGCCGGTGGCGGCCTCCCCGGTGCC
>JBOGOE010000006.1:0-3858 GCA_050747445.1 Candidatus Polarisedimenticolia bacterium
CCCAAGGGGGACCAGCCCCAGGCGATCGAGAAGCTTCTGGCGGGGCTGCGGGGCGGGAGGAAGCACCAGGTCCTCCTGGGGGTGACCGGCAGCGGCAAGACCTTCACCATGGCGAAGGTCATCGAGGCGATCGAACGGCCGACGCTGATTCTGTCGCACAACAAGACGCTGGCGGCGCAGCTCTATCAGGAGTTCCGGCGCTTCTTCCCGGACAGCGCCGTCGAGTACTTCGTGTCGTACTACGACTACTACCAGCCGGAGGCCTACGTCCCGCAGAGCGACACCTACATAGAGAAGGAGGCCACCATCAACGACGAGATCGACCGGCTGCGCCACTCGGCGACGCGCTCGTTGTTCGAGCGGCGCGATGTGGTGATCGTCGCCTCGGTCTCCTGCATCTACGGTCTGGGGTCGCCGGAGGCCTACCACGGCATGATGCTGATGCTCGAGCCGGGGGCCGCCATCGACCGGGACGAGATGCTCCGCAAGCTGGTCGAGATCCAGTACGAAAGGACGCCACTCGATCTGGAGCGGGGCAAGTTCCGGGTGCGCGGCGACGTGGTCGAGATCTTTCCCTCGTACGAGGAGTTCGCCGTCCGCATCGAGATGTTCGGCGACACCATCGACAAGGTCTCGGCCATCGACCCGGTGCGGGGGGCCGCCATCAAGGATCTCCACCGCATCCCGATCTATCCCAACTCGCACTACGTCACGCCGCGCGACCTGTTGCTGCGCGCCATCGACACCATCAAGGCGGAGCTGCAGGAGCGCCTCGCCGAGCTCGAAGGACAGGGGAAGCCGCTGGAGGCCCAGCGCCTGCACCAGCGGACCATGTTCGACCTGGAGATGATCAAGGAAGTGGGCTACTGCCAGGGGATCGAGAACTACTCGCGCCACCTGACCGGCCGGCGGCCGGGAGAGCCGCCGCCGACCCTGCTGGACTACCTGCCCAAGGATCACCTGATGATCCTCGACGAGAGCCACGTCAGCGTGCCGCAGCTCAACGGCATGTACTGGGGGGACCGGAGACGCAAGGAGACCCTGGTCGAGTACGGCTTCCGCCTTCCCTCCGCCATCGACAACCGGCCGCTCCAGTTCGAGGAGTTCGAGGCGCGGGTGGGGCAGCGGCTGTACGTCTCGGCCACGCCCGGACCGTACGAGCTGCAGGCGGCGTCGGGGGAGGTCGTCGAGCAGGTCATCCGGCCGACCGGCCTGATGGACCCCGAGATCGACGTCCGTCCGGTGCGGCACCAGGTGGACGACCTGCTCCACGAGATTCGCGGGCGCGTCGAGAGGAAGGAGCGGGTCCTGGTGACCACCCTGACCAAGAGGATGGCGGAGGAGCTGAGCCGCTACTACCGCGAGGTCGGGGTGAAGGTCGAATACCTGCACTCCGACATCGACACGCTGGAGCGGGTACGCATCCTGAGAAACCTCCGGCGGGGGGAGTTCGATGTCCTGGTCGGGGTGAACCTTCTGCGCGAGGGGCTCGACCTGCCGGAGGTGTCGCTGGTCGCCATCCTCGACGCCGACAAGGAAGGATATCTCCGTTCCGCCGGGTCGCTCATCCAGACCTGCGGCCGGGCCGCCCGCAACGTCAACGGCCGGGTGCTGATGTACGCCGATACCGTCACCAATTCCATGCGCGCCGCCCTCGCCGAGACCGGCCGCCGCCGCGCCATCCAGGCGGAGTACAACAGGGAGCACGGCATCACCCCCGAGAGCATCGTCAAGGCGATCGACGACGTGCTGGGGAGCGTCTACGAGGCCGACTATCTCAAGGTCCCGATCGAGGCGGAGACCGGCGAGGAGCGTGGCCGCCGGCCGGAGGAAATCGAGGCCGAGATCGCCGCCCTCTCGAAACAGATGCACGCCGCAGCGGAGAGGCTCAAGTTCGAGGAGGCCGCGGCGCTGCGGGACCGGATCAAGTACCTCAGGAAAGTCCTCCTGCTCGCGACCTCCTGAACTCAGGGGCGATCGCCTCGAAAGCTCGGAGAGCGCGCCACCTCCCGGCGGGGAACGCTACCGGGTTGTCCCCCCCTCGATGAGCCGCGGCTTCTGCTCGCATGCATCGCCGATGCCATCATGATCGGAGTCGCTCTGGTCCGCGTTGCGCGTGTTCAGGCAGTTATCGCAGGCGTCGCCGACCCCGTCCCTGTCGCGATCGGCCTGGTCCGGGTTCGCGTCACGGGAGCAGTTGTCACAGCGATCGCCGCGTCCGTCCCCGTCCCGGTCCGCCTGATCCGGATCGATCAGGGCGATGCAGACGTCGCAGGCGTTGCCCCTGTGATCCTCGTCAGTGTCGGTCTGGGTCTGGTTGAAGGTCGCGGGGCAGTTATCGCAGGCGTTGTTGAGCAGGTCGCCGTCCGAGTCGATGCCGTCGGCGTCCTCGTCCGTTCCGCCGTCGCAGTCGTCATCGAGTCCGTTGCAGACCTCCGTGGCCCCCGGATTGATTGTCGGATTGCGGTCGTCGCAGTCGGCGCACAGGCCGAACCCATCCTGATCCTCGTCCCCCTCGTCGGTTTGGCCGTCGCAGTCGTTGTCGGCGCCGTCGCAGACCTCCGCCGTGGGCGCGTCGGGGATGCAGGACCGCGGCTGGCCGCCCACGCAGTTGTCGACTGTACGGGAGCAGGCCCCGACGCCGCAGGTCGTCGTACCCAGGCCGTCGTCGGCGCCCCCGCGGCAGTCGTTGTCCCTGCCGTCACAGACCTCGGCGCGTCCGGGGTTGATGGCGGGGTCGTTGTCATCGCAGTCGCCGTCACAGGTGGTGAAGCCGTCGCCGTCCTCGTCGGGACAGGCGGCACCTCCCTGAACCTCGATGAAGCCTGCGATTCCCGGGATCTCCTCCGCTCCGAGGCGCAGGGTCGCCCCGACGCGGACGCAGGAGCCTTCGCCCGGATCGGGGACGCTGATGGTCGCGCTCCCAGCGGGACCCGGCGTTCCCTGGAACGTCCATCCGCCAACCCAGATCGCCGGGTTGGCCCCGCAGGCACCCGAGGTGGTGTAGAGATTTCCCGGGCCGACGGGGGGAAGGTTCCCCTCCGTGCAGGTGCCGAACGCGGACCCATATGAGGCCGGATCGCAGTCATTCAGGACCCGCGGTGCAAGGGCGGTTACGTCGAGCGTGATGAGTCCGCCTGATCGCGAGGAGCCGTTCAGTCGGATGGCGCTGCTTCCCTGGGCGCCGCAGATGACCGGGGAATCGTCTGAGGGGTGGGCCGCCTCGGCGATGTAGCCGCCGAAATCCACGGAGTAGCCCACCGAGAGGATGACGCCTGCCTCGTTATTATCGAGGACGACGAAGACGTTGCGGCCGACCCCCGGGACTCCCGATGGATTGGGACAACCGGTCACGCCGGAATTGCCCCAGTTGCCGTTGATCAGGACGATCCCGTCTCCCGCGGCCCCCCCTCCGGCGCAGCCGGTCGAAATCCCCTGCGTCGGGCTGCCGTCGAACTCGCAGATGATGTCGGAGGCGCCGGAATGAACGGCGCGGCCGAGGGCGTACGTGAATCCGCCGACGGGGGTGCCGTCGGCGCAGGCGTTGAGCACGAAAATACCGGCATGCCCGAACGGCAGGCTGAAGGGGCATTGCTGCGCGCGCGCCTCCCGGGGCATGACCAGCCCCGCGAGGGCGATGCTGGCCAGGGCGAGCAGAATCGAGCGACGAGTCGTCATGAGAGTCCTCCTTCCGTCTCGGCGAGGACGGGGACTGCATCCCATTGACGGAACCCAAGAGAGCGAGAGCGCGAGTGCACATCATATTCGCCGGTCGCTGTGACCTGTCAATCGGTTCCGGGTGATAAAGTCAGGGCCAATGCCCCTACCGCCGTGGAGCAGGCGAGTGGAGCCGTGAAC
>JBOGOE010000007.1:0-9414 GCA_050747445.1 Candidatus Polarisedimenticolia bacterium
GGGGGCGCCCGGCGGGAAGGAGGGCGCGGTGGTGACGCGGCGCGGCTTCATTTCGACCGTGGGGGTGGCCTGGAGCGCGTTCGCCGCCGCCTGCGCCGCGGGCGCCATCGCGACCAACAGGTTCATGTTCCCCAACGTCCTGTTCGAGCCGCCCCAGACCTTCAAGGCCGGGGTGCCGAGCGAGTTCCTCCCCGGCACGGTGGACGGCCGCTTCAAGGAGAGCTTCGGCGTGTTCGTGGTCCGCGAGGAAGGGGGGACGATCTACGCCCTGCGCGCCGTCTGCACCCATCTCGGCTGCACGCCCAACTGGCTGGAGGCCGAGAACAAGTTCAAATGCCCCTGTCACGGCAGCGGCTTCTACCGGACCGGCATCAACTTCGAGGGTCCGGCGCCCCGACCGCTCGAGCGGTACCGGATCGTCGTCGCGGACGATGGCCAGATCCTGATCGACAAGACGAAGATCTTCGCCTACGAGAAGGGGGACTGGAGCAACCCCGAGGCGATGCTTGTCGCCTGAGCCGGCGGCGCGGTCATCCCCGGTTCCCGGAGGGAGAGGATGCTGAAGCGGCTGTGGGAGTACACGCGCAACACCCAGGTGTGGAACTCCATCTTCCGGCACGGACCGCCGGACACCCCCCGCAACCGCGGCCTGGCGGTGCTCACCAACGTCTTCCTCCACCTCCATCCCGTCAAGGTCCGCAAGAGCGGCATCCGCCTGCGCTTCACCTGGTGCATGGGCGGCATCACCTTCTTCCTGTTCCTGGTCGAGGTCGCCACCGGCCTGCTGCTGATGTTCTACTACCATCCGACCGTTGAGTACGCCTACGTCG
Organism: Candidatus Polarisedimenticolia bacterium; assembly: GCA_050747445.1. Classification (GTDB taxonomy): domain Bacteria; phylum Acidobacteriota; class Polarisedimenticolia; order Gp22-AA2; family Gp22-AA2; genus JBOGOE01. The sequence continues at coordinate 831 of JBOGOE010000007.1, forward strand.
ACATCGTCGATCTGCGCGAGCAGGTGCCGCTGGGCATCATGCGCGAATTGCACCGCTGGGGGGCGCACGCCATGGTGATCACCGTCTGGCTCCACATGCTGCGCGTGTTCATGACCGGCTCCTACAAACCCCCCCGCGAGTTCAACTGGAACGTCGGCGTCCTCCTGCTGGTCCTGACCCTGCTGCTGTCGTTCACCGGCTATCTGCTGCCCTGGGACCAGCTCGCCATGTGGGCGGTCACCGTGGGGTCCAACATGGCGCGCGCCACCCCGCTTCTGGGTCATGAAGGACCGATGGCGCCGCTCCTCAAGCTCGGCGACATCCAGCTGGTGCACGCCGGGAACGACGCGCGCTTCGCGCTCCTGGCCGGCCGCTTCGTCGGGGCGGGGGCTCTGCTGCGCTTCTACGTCCTTCACTGCGTCGGCATTCCGGTCGTCGCCACCATCCTGATGGCCGTGCATTTCTGGCGCGTGCGCAAGGACGGCGGCATCTCCGGGCCCGTCTGAGCCCGCGACCGGAGACGCGCCATGGCCGCCCTCGAAGCCGTCAAGCACGCCGTCAACTGGATCTCCTCCCCGTCCCGTTTCTTCCTGGTGACGGTCCTGCTGTTCCTCGCCGCGATCTTTCCGGGCGAGCTGGGGCCGGCCTGGCTGCGGCGGCTGACCCGGCCCTTCGCCGCCCTGTACCGGCCGCGGGTCTTCTGGACCCTGATGGCCGTCACGGGCGCGTTGTTCTTCGTCTCCTGTCTCGACCCGAACTTCGCCCTCATCGTCGGCAAGCCGGACAACGTGCCGATCGCCGCGATGATCTTCCTGGTGGCGTTCTTCACCTGGTTCGGTCTGCAGCAGGGACGGCTCAACGACGACCTCAAGACGCAGGGCCGGCCGGTGGTCGAGAAACAGGAATCGGGCGACGGCAAGGTCATGGTCTGGCCCGATCTCGTCTACACCGAGTTCCTGTGCATGATCCTCTGGACCATCTTCCTGATCGTCTGGTCCATCTACCTCAAGGCCCCCATCGAGGAACCGGCCAACCCCGCGAAGACGCCCAACCCCAGCAAGGCCCCCTGGTACTTCCTGGGGCTGCAGGAGATGCTGGTCTATTTCGATCCCTGGATCGCCGGGGTGCTGCTGCCGGGGCTGATCATCGTCGGGCTGATGGCCATCCCCTACATCGACACCAACCCCAAGGGGAACGGCTATTACACCTTCCGGGAGCGCCGGTGGGAGATCGCCCTGTTCCTGTTCGGGTTCGTCGTCCTGTGGGTCTGGTTGATCGTCATCGGGACCTTCCTGCGCGGACCCAACCAGAATTTCTTCGGCCCCTTCGAGTACTGGGATGCGCACAAGCTGGTGCCGCTGATCAACGTGGAGCTGTCGCAGCTGGTCTGGGTGCGTCTTTTGGGCCTCGGTCTGCCCGCCAATCCGTTCGTGCGCGAGAGCGTCGGGCTGCTCCTGGTCGGAGCGTACTTCGCCGTCCTGCCGCCTCTCATGGCGCGCCGCTTCATGAAGGGGTACTTCGAGAAGATGGGGGCGGCCCGCTTCTACGTCCTGGCCTTCCTGCTCCTGACCATGCTCAGCCTTCCGATCAAGATGATGCTCCGCTGGACCCTGAACCTGCACTTCCTGGTCTTTATGCCCGAGGCCTACTTCAACATCTGACGGAGGAAGGGTCCACCCTTCCCCCGCCGAGGCGGCCGTGCCGAAACTGATTGACGAGTACCTGAGGAACATCCCGAAGCTCAACCTGCTCTTCGCCGCCAGCAGCATCGGTCTGCTGGTGGTCACCGGCTGGATGGTGTGGGACGACTACCACCGCGGCTGGAAGGGCACGCAGGCGGCGTTCCGGCGTCTCGAGGCGCGCAAGGTCGAGACCGAGCTGGTGGCGGCCCGCGCCGCGCTCGACGCGCCGGCGCTCGACGCGCTCAGGAAGGAGCTGGCGGAGGCGCAGGGGACCGCGGCGGTGGGGGCGAAGGAGCTGGAGGCGGCGCGCCGGACCCTGCACGATCTGGAGGTCGCGCACTACAAGGACGATCTCTCCTTCCGCACCGCCAAGTCGACCTACGACGCCCGGAAGTTCGACTACGAGGAAGCGCGCCACCACGCCTCCCCCCGCGCCCGCGACCTGGAGGCCGACATGCTCGCCCTCGAGAAGCAACTCGAGACGCTGCGGGTCCGGCTCCTGGAGAACGAGAAGGCACAGACGGAGGCCAGGAGCGGGATCGCGGCGCTGACCGCGAAGGCCGACGAGGCGCGCGGGAAAATCGAGGAGCTGACCGCCACGGTGGAGCGTCTTGAGACCCGTCTCGAGACGGTCGAGCCGAAGGGGCTGATCCGGGTCGCCCTGGCGGCCCTTAACGCGCCGCTCTTCGACTTCGTGGCCCCCACCTTCAAGATCCAGCAGGTGGTGCTCGATCGGCTCCCGGTCGACATCAACTTCACCAGCATCCCGCGGGCCGATCGCTGCCAGACCTGCCACCTGGCCGCCGATCGGGCCGGGTTCGAGGAGGAGGCGCAGCCGTTCCGCACCCATCCGAAGATCGACCTGTTCGTCGGCGGGCGTTCGCCCCACCCGGTCGACCGGTTCGGATGCACCCCCTGCCACGCCGGCCGCGATCGGGCGGTCGAGTTCACCTATGCCGTCCACATGCCGGACGGCGCGGAGCAGAAAAAGGAGTGGGAGGAGCGCTACGACTGGGAGAGGGATCACTACTGGGAGCACCCGATGCGGCAGAAGAGCCGCGTCGAGGCCGGCTGCCTGAAGTGCCACCAGGGGGTGGTCCGGGTGCCGCAGGCGGAGAACCTCAACCAGGGGCTGGCGATGGTCGAGCGCTACGGCTGCTTCGGCTGTCACAAGATGAAGGGTTTCAACGATCTGGAGAAGGTCGGTCCGACCCTGAAGCACGTCCTGACCAAAACCAATCGCGACTGGCTGGTGCGCTGGATCCGCAACCCGAAGGAGTTCCGTCCGAGCACCCGCATGCCCCGTCTCTTCGGGCTGGCGAACAACCGGGGCCCCGGCGACGCCGAGCGCGAAGCGGCCGAGATCCTCGGCATCGTCGCCTATCTCGAGGACAAGGGACACGATCTGCGCTACCCGCCCCTGCCGGGGCGCGGCGATGTGCGGCGCGGCCGCGAGCTGGTCCGGACCGTGGGGTGCATGGGCTGCCACGCCATCGAGACCGAGGAGGCGCCGGCCGAAGTCCTGCAGGCGCGCAACCGCCGCGAGGTGGACGATCCGATCGCCTGGGAGCGCCGCTTCGGCCCGGATCTCTCGACCGTCGGGAGCAAGCTCCGCCCCGAGTGGATCTACCGCTGGGTGATCGATCCCAAATCGTATGACGCCAAGACGCGGATGCCGCGTCTGCGGCTGTCGACGCAGGAGGCGCTCGACGTCACCGCGTATCTCATGACCCTGCGCGGGCCGGAGCCGGAGACCGATCCCGCGATGCGCCCCCAGCCGGAGGCGCGCGACCGGACACTCCACGCCTATCTGTCGCAGCGAATGACGCCGCAGGACGCGCGGGCGCAGATCGACGCTCTGGGCGATCGCCAGCGGGACGTCCTGCTCGGCGAGAAGACCATCCAGCGTTACGGCTGCTTCGGCTGCCATCTCATCCCCGGTTTCGAGAAGACCCCCGCCATCGGCGTCGATCTCTCCGAGGAAGGGAGCAAGCACGCCGATCTTCTGTTCTTCGGCTTCGTGGACATCGAGCACACCTCGCCCGCCTGGTTCTACCAGAAGCTGAAGGAGCCCCGCTCCTTCGACGAAGGGAAGGTCGCGGAGTTCTACGACCGGTTGCGGATGCCGCAGTTCGACTTCACCGACCGCCAGGCGGCCCTGGTGACCATGGTGCTGCAGGGCCTGACCAAGGAGAAGGTGCCGCTCGAGAACATGCGCCGCATGTCGGGTCGCGACGAATCGGTGGAGAACGCCCGGCGGCTCATCCGCGATCACAATTGCCCGGGGTGCCACGTGATCGACGGCCAGGGAGGGGCCATCCGCCAGGCGATCATGGCCGACATGATGTCCGGGGGCATGGGCGAGGACGAAGCCCGCGCGACCACCCCCGCGCTGGCGCCGCCGATCCTGGACGGCGAGGGGGACAAGGTCCAGCCGGCCTGGCTGTTCCGGTTCCTCAAGGATCCTTCCCCGATCCGCCCGTGGCTCCAGGTGCGGATGCCGAGCTTCGACCTCGGCGACCGGGAGGCCAACACGCTGGTGCACGGCTTCGCCGCGAAGGACGCCCGCTCGTTCCCTTTCCAGACGCTGCCGGACTCCCCGCCCGCCGGAGCGCGGATGCAGGCGGCGTTGCGTCTCTTCAGCCCGGACTACTTCAACTGCTGGAACTGCCACCAGCAGGGGGCCCGCACGCCGGCCGGCCCGCCCGAGGGGTGGGCGCCGGACCTGATGCTGGCCCGGGAGCGTCTCAACCCGGACTGGATCGCCCGCTGGATCGCCAATCCGCAGAAGCTGATGCCGGGCACCCGGATGCCGACCTACTACGACCCGGAGGACCCGCAGGGCTCCGCCCCGCCCGACGTGCTGGGCGGGGAACCGCAGCAGCAGATAGACTTGTTGCGGGACTACGTCTTCACGCTCGGACTCGGGAGGAACACACGCCGATGACCACTCTTCGCACCGCGCTCGTGCCCGCGCTCGTCCTGGCGGGAATGTCCTTTGCGCCGGCCGCGGCCGGCGAGATCGTCGGGAAGGTCACGTACGCCGGCACCGCCCCCGCCCCGGCCAAGATCAACATCACCAAGGACCAGGCGGTCTGCGGCAAGGTCCCGCACGTCGACGAGACGCTGGTGGTGGGGGCCGACAAGGGGGTGAAGAACACCGTCGTCAGCATCGCCGATCCGAAGGACGGCAGGAAGATGGCGGCCCCCCAAAAGAACCCGGTGATCGACCAGAACGGCTGCCGGTTCCTGCCGCGCATCCAGATCGTTCCCGCGGGTCAGCCGATCGACATCCTCAACAACGACGGCATTCTGCACAACATCCACACCTTCCCGAAGGCGAACACCGCGATCAACAAGGCGCAGCCGAAGTTCAAGAAGGTGATGACCGAGAAGTTCGACAAGGCCGACGTCGTGCAGATCAAATGCGACGTCCATGGCTGGATGAACGGCTGGGTGATCGTCGCCGGCCACCCCCACTACGCCCTGAGCGACGACAAGGGGAGCTTCAGGATCGCCGACGTGCCGGCCGGCACCTACACGCTCGAATACTGGCACGAGAAGCTCGGCAAGCAGACCAGGTCGGTGACGGTGCCGGCGACCGGCTCGGTCACCGCCGACCTGGCGTTCCCGGCGAAGTAGCCGCTTCGGCCGCGGGCGGGGCCGCCGGCGACAGGCTGCGGAGAAAGGCGATCAGGGGATCCCAGGTTCCCCCCCCGGCCGGCGGTTCGTAGGCCGGCATGGCGCCGGCGGTGCCCCATCGGAGCACCCGATCGATGGCCGCGTCGGACGCCCCGCCGCGGTAGCCGCACGGATCCCGGAGGTCGGTGGCGCGCGGCACCGGCGCCCCCGCCGCATCGGTCCAGGAGGCGCCGCTCTCCTCCGCCCCCATCCCCTCCCCCGCCGCGCCGTGACAGGCGGCGCACCCGAGGTCGTCCCACATCCGCCTTCCACGCGTCACCATCCGCGCGCCGCCTCCGGCGCGGCCGGGTGGCGCCGGTGGCACCACGACCCGCCCGCCGGAAGCACAGAGACCGCCGCCCCGGAGCGCCGGCGAGAACTGCTTGACGCGCAGGACCAGCGCCCAGCGATCCCGGGGCGGCAGCCAGTCGAAGTGCGGCATCGCGGCTCCGAGCCCGCCTCCCAGCGTGATGGCCCGGTACAGGTCGGCATCGGCGGGAGGGGTTCCGGTCGGAGTCGAACGGAAACGGTAGAGCGCCGCCGTGAAATCACGCGGCGGGAACAAGAGCAGGGAGGCCGCCTCGCCCCGCCCGTCCCCGGCGGGGCCGTGGCACGCCACGCAGTGCCGGTGGTAGAGCTCCTCCCCCCGGACCATCAGATCTTCGTCGACCGCCGGAGGCGGCGGGATCGCCGGCTCGATCGAGCGCCATTCGGCCCACACGTCCCGGCGCGCCCGCCCCAGGGCCTGGAGATACGCCACCAGGCGCCGGCCCTCCGCGGTCGGCCGGGGCACTCCCTCCCGCGCGTCGAACAGATGGCGGTACGGAGGCATCGGCGTGCCGCGCACCACGCTGCCGGGCGCGTACAGGTGGGCGTCGTGCCAATCGTCGCTTCGCCGGTGTCCCTCGAGGCCCAGATCGGGTCCGACGCGGGACCGCCAGCCCCCGGCGGGCGGCCCCCCCGGCAGCCGCGCCACCCCCTCTTCGGGAGGCGCGTCGAGGAGCGTGTGACAGCGATCGCACCGTTCGCGCCGGAAGATCGCCTCCCCCGCCCGCTCGTCGTCGCTGAGGAGCGCGGTGGCCACCACCGCCCTCGGACCGTAGGCCGGACGGCCCCCGGGGCGGCAGCCGGCCGGGAGGATGACCAGGACGAGGAGGGCGGCGGCCGGACCCGGGAGCCGGTGCAAGCGCGGGCGCGACCGCCGGGGACGCGACACCGGGATCCTCAGACGGGCGGGAACGGGGTTTCCGGCGGGGCGCCGCGGTGCCGCCCCCGGTCCCCGGCCGCGGGGCGCGGACCGGAAGCAGGACGCCGGGAACGCCGGGCGGCCAGGACGACGATCCCGGCGATCGACAGGAACAGGGTCCCAAGGAGGAACAGGACGCTGATGGAGAACGCCCGGCCGGCGCGTGACGCGTCGTTCGCCGCGTTGCACATGGCGCACTGCGCCCAGGCCGGAATGCCGCCGGCCTGCAGGGAGGCGAACGCCGCGGCACCGTATCGGAGGGATCTGGGCGTCGGCATGATCTATAGAAGATACAGCAGCACGTAGACGGCGGCCCAGACCGCGCCGACGAAATGCCAGTAATAGGCGCACACCTCGATGCCGCGCTCCGTCCTGCCGGTCACCCACGGGCGGCTCTGGCGGATGGCGATCGCCAGCAGCCAGATCACGCCGCTCAAGGCGTGCGCGGCGTGCAGCCCGGTGATCACGTAGAAAATCGTGCCCTGGACCGGTCCCGCGAAGGGCAGACCCGCCGCCAGGAGCCGGCGCCACTGCACCGCCTGCAGGGCCAGGAAGAGCAGACCCAGTGCCGCGGCGGCGAACAGACCGCGGCGCAGGCGGAAGGCGTCGAGAAGCCGCATCCCACGGATCCCGTGCTGCAGCGCCAGGCTGCTCGTCAGGATGACGAGGGTGTTGAATCCGGCGAGACGTACCGGCAGCGCCGGCGTCCCCGGGGCCGGCCAGGCGGTCCCTCCGTAACGAAGAACCAGATAGGCCGCCATCAGCCCGGCGAACAGCATCACTCCCGCGAGCAGGAATACCAGCGCGCCGACGCGGTGGGTGTCGGCCCGGGGAGTCTCCGTCATCGACCGCTACGGGCCCGTGGTCCGGTCGAGCGACAGAAGCCCGAGCAGCGCGGGGAGGTAGACGACCGAGGCCAGCAGAACCCGGCGGGCGGCGCGGGCCGTGCCGAGGCGGACCACCGGGATGGTGCAGCCCAGCAGTCCGAGCCCCAGGATCAGCGCCCCTGCGAAATACGCCGTTCCGGCGATTCCGAGGACGGACGGCGCCAGACTGACCGGCAGGAGGACGAAGGCGTTCGCGAGGATGCGCCGTCCGGTCGCCCCACCCTCGGGGTCGACGACCGGGAGCAGCCGGAATCCGCCGCGCGCGTAGTCGTCACGGTACAGGAGGGCGATCGCCAGCGAGTGCGGCAGTTGCCAGACGAACAGGATGGCGAACAGCAGGATCCCGCCGAGGTCGATGCTGCCGGTGGCGGCCGTCCATCCGATCAGGGGCGGGAGGGCGCCCGGCACGGCCCCCACCAGCGTCGCCAGGGAGGTCCGGCGCTTGAGCGGCGTGTACACCCCGATGTAGCTCGCGAGGGTGGCGGCGGCCAGCAGCGCGCTGAGACCGTTGACCCTGAGGGCCAGGATCGCGAGACCGAGGATCGAGATCCCGGCCGCGAACAGGAGCGCCCGCCGCGGTGACAGCCGTCCGGCGGGCAACGGGCGCCCCCGGGTGCGGAGCATCCGCGCGTCGGCGTCCCGCTCGGCCCACTGGTTGAGGGCGCTGGTCCCGGCCGCCACCAGGAGGGTGCCCAGAAGCACGTCCAGCAGGCGGCCGGCGCGCGCCATCCCGCCGGCCACGTGGAACCCGACGGCCGTGGTGACCAGGACCAGGGTGGTGACCCTCGGCTTGGTCAGCTCGAGATAGTCACGCCATCGACCCGGGCCGCGAATCCCCGGATCCGCCGGCGACGCCTCCCGGCGCGCCGCCGCCGCGCGCCCGGCCCGGATCGCGAGCACCATGCCGGTCGCGAGCAACAGCGCGCCGTTGACCAGATGCAGGGTGGCGGGCAGGACCGCCAGCCGGGTCAGTACCGACGCGGCCCCCAGCACGATCTGCACGACGGTCAGAACCGCGGCGAGAACCGCCGGGACCAGGAGTTCGCGCCGCCCGCGATGCCGGCGCGCCACGCGGGCCAGGGCCCAGC
>JBOGOE010000008.1:0-3686 GCA_050747445.1 Candidatus Polarisedimenticolia bacterium
AGGGCGGGCGCGAGGCGAATCGAGGGGAGGCCTCGCGAAGCGAGGCCGGACCCGTCCCCGGCGGGGGCGGGACCGGCGCCTCGCATCGCGGGGGTCTTGACGATCGGGGGACGCGGGCATAGGATGCGAACCGGAGTCGCCCCTGCGAGGTGCGTGTTGGTGGGTATTTGAGCCAACACTATTTGAACGGGGGCCCCCGTTCAGCCGTGGTGAGCGTCCTCCTCCGGGAGGAAGCCTGAAGCGGCGACGGGGCCGCCAACCTGGTCAACAGGTTCAAATAGTCCCCCTCACGGCCGAGCGGGGGTTTTTTGTGCCACCCCCCGCCCCGCCCCGCCGCTCCGCCGCCAACGTCGTCTGTCGGGGCCGGCGCGCAATCTGCTAAATTGAACGCGTCAGATCGCAGCGCGGCCGGGCGCTCCCGCTCCGTCGCGCCGGAGGACTTCGCCGTGTCCGGGCTCGTCGCGCTTCTCGCCGGTCTCCTCGGCGCCGCCGTGCTGGTCCTGCTCGGTCGCGCCGCAGGGCGGCGCGCGGCCGGGTCCGCCGGCGATCGGGTCCGCTCGATCCTCGAAGAGGCCGAAAGCCAGGCGGCGCTGCGGCTCCGGGAGTCGGAGCTCCAGGCGGCGGAGACCCGCGCCGGCGCGGAGGCGCAGTTCGAGAAGGACACCCGGCGCAAGCGCCAGGACCTGCAGGCGTGGGAGGAGCGTCTGCGGGAGCAGGACCGCAATCTGGGCCGTCGCGTGCAGCTCCTGGGTCAGAAGCAGCAGGAGCTCGACGATCGCGACGCTCGGCTGCGGGCGCGCGAGAACGCCGTGGCGGAGACGGAGCGCGAGGCGCAGGCGCTGCAGCAGGAGTTCCGCCAGAGGCTGGAGCGGCTGGCTGGCGTGACCGCGGTGCAGGCGCGCCGGGACCTGGTGCGCGAGATCGAGGCCGATGCCCGCCAGGAAGCGGCCGATCTGGTCCGGCGGCTCGAGGAGGAGGCCCGGGAGGAGGCGGGCGCGCGGGCCCGGCGGCTGGTGCTGGAGGCCCTGCAGCGGACCCCCGCCGCGGAGGTGCTCGACAACGTGGTCTCGGTGGTGCGGCTGCCGAACGACGACATGAAGGGACGCATCATCGGCCGCGAGGGGCGGAACATCCGGGCCATCGAGATGGCGACCGGTGTCGATCTGATCGTCGACGAGACGCCCCAGGTGATCCTGCTGTCTTCCTACGATCCGTTCCGCCGGGCGATCGCGCAGAGCGCGATCGAGCGGCTCATCGAGGACGGGCGCATCCATCCGGCGCGCATCGAGGAGGTCGTGAGCCGCAGCCGCGCCGAGATGGAGCAGGCGCTCGAGGGGATCGGCGAGAGCGCCGCCTTCGAGCTGGGGATTACCGGGCTGCCGCCGCGCCTCAACCGGCTTTTGGGACGGCTCAAGTACCGGGTCGTCCTGGGCTACAACCTCCTGGAACACTCGGTGACCGTGGCCCGGCTGTCGCAGCAGATGGCGGCCCTCCTCGGGATCCCCGCCGAGCCGCTGAAGCGGGCCGGCCTGCTGCACGAGATCGGGCACGCGGAGGAGGCGGAGGGCCATCCCCTGATCGTGGCCGCCGACCTGCTTGCGAAGAGCGGCGAGGACCCGCGGGTCGTCGGCGCGATACGCGGCCTGCACGGCGGCGGCGACGATCTGCCGATGGAGGCGATCCTCCTGCGCGCCGCGGAGCACCTGGTCGTCGCGCGTCCCGGCTCGCGCGACGAGAACCTGGGGACGTTCATCCAGCGCCTGACCCACCTGGAGACGGTCGCGGCCTCCTTCGAGGGGGTCGCCAAGGCCTACGCCATCCGCTCCGGCCGCGAGCTGCGCGTCATCGTGGACGCCGGACGGCTCGGCGACCGGGACGTCGTCGGCCTGTCCCGGGAGATCCGCGCCCGCATCCAGAAGGAAGTCGAATATCCAGGCAGCGTCAAGATCAGCGTCATCCGCGAAACGCGCGCGGTCGACTATGCGACCTGAGGAGCCCGCGTGCGCGTCGTGGTGATCGGGGACGTCAACGGCAAAGCCGGCCGCCGGATGCTGCACGCGCATCTCCCCCGGCTGGTGGGCCGCCACCAGGCCGACTTCGTCGTCGCCAACGTGGAGAACGCCGCCGACGGCTTCGGAGTGACCCCGGAGCTGTGCGAGGAGTTCCTGGCCGCCGGCGTCGACTGCCTCACCTCCGGCAACCATATCTGGGACAAGACCGAGATCCTGGAATACCTTCCCGGGCAGCCGCGGCTGCTCCGTCCCCTGAACTACCCGGAGGGGGTCCCCGGGGCCGGGGCGTACGTCGGCGAGACGCCGGGGGGGATCCCGGTCGCCGTGGTCAACCTGATGGGGCGGGTGTTCATGCCGCCCTGCGACGACCCGTTCCCGAAGGCCGACGCGATCCTCTCCCGCCTGGCGCCGCGGGCGCGCGTCATCCTGGTCGACATGCACGCCGAGGCGACCTCGGAGAAGATGGCGATGGCGTTCCACCTGGACGGCCGCGTCAGCGCCGTGTTCGGGACGCACACGCACGTGCCGACCGCCGACGAGCGGATCCTCGCCGGTGGCACCGCCTACATCACCGACCTGGGGATGACCGGGGCCTACGACTCGGTGATCGGGATCGAAAAGGAGCTGGCGCTGCGCCGGTTCCTCACCGGGATGCCGGTCCGCTTCAGCACCGCGAAGCGCGATCCCCGTCTGTGCGGCGCCCTCATCGACATCGACGAGACCACCGGGCGGGCCCGCGCCATCGAGCGGATCTGCATCCGGGACGCCGCGGAGGGAGGCGATGCGCGGTCTTTTTGAACCGGGCCCGGGGAACGCTCCGCGCGAGGACCGTCCGATCCTCAGCGTCAGCGAGCTCAACGCCCTGGTCCGAGGGATGCTCGAGGAGGCCTTCCCGTCGGTGTGGGTCGAGGGGGAGATCAGCAATCTGCGGACCTATCCGTCCGGTCACACCTATTTCACCCTCAAGGACGAAAACGCCCAGGTCAGCGCCGTCCTGTTCCGCGGCGCGGCCGCGGCGCTGCGCTTCCGGCCCGAGGACGGCCTCCGCGTGGTGGTCCGCGGCCGGGTCAGCCTGTACGAGACGCGCGGTTCCTTCCAGGTCGTCGTCGACGCCATCGAACCCGCGGGTCTGGGGGCGCTGCAACTTGCCTTCGAGCAGCTCAAGGCGCGGCTTCAGGGAGAAGGGCTGTTCGAGGCGGCCCGCAAGCGCCCCCTGCCGATGCTCCCACGCCGGATCGGCGTCGTCGCCTCGCTCGCCGGCGCGGCGCTGCACGACGTCCTGAAGGTCCTGCGCCGCCGGTTCGCCGGTCTCGGCGTCGTGATCGCGCCGTCGCGGGTGCAGGGGGAGGGGGCGGCGCGCGAGATCGCGGCCGCCATCGCCGATCTCAACCGCCTGGGCGGCATCGACGTCCTGATCCTGGCGCGGGGCGGCGGTTCGCTCGAGGACCTGTGGGCCTTCAACGAGGAGGCGGTGGCCCGCGCCATCGCCGCCTCCCGGGTGCCGGTGGTGTCGGCGATCGGGCACGAGGTGGACGTCACCATCGCCGACCTGGTCGCCGATCTGCGGGCCCCGACCCCGTCGGCGGCCGCGGAGATGGTCGTGCGCTCGCGCGCCGAGCTGGCGGCGACCGTCGCCGCGCTCCGGGCGCGTCTCGGTTCGGCCGCCGGGCTGGT
>JBOGOE010000009.1:0-7081 GCA_050747445.1 Candidatus Polarisedimenticolia bacterium
CCGCGGGACGACCGGCCGCCGCTCCTCCGGAGGCGGTCCGGCTGGAGCTGTTCACCAACCGCTTCAAGGCCATCGCCCTGGAGATGGGCGAGCGACTGCGGCGCACCGCCGTCTCCACCAACATCAAGGAGCGGCTCGATTTCTCCTGCGCCCTCCTCGATGCGCGCGGCGATCTGGTGGTCAACACGCCGCACATCCCGGTGCACCTCGGCGGGATCGGTCTGTGCGTCCGCGGCGTCGCCCGCGCCCTGCCGCCCCGACCGGGCGATGTCGTGGTCACCAACCACCCGGCGCACGGCGGTTCGCACCTTCCCGACGTGACGGTGGTGACTCCGGTGTTCGAGCCGCGGCCCGCCGCGCGGCCGCGGCTGCTCGGGTTCGTCGCCAGCCGGGCGCACCACGCGGAGATCGGCGGCAGCCGGCCCGGCTCGATGCCTCCCGCCGCCACGCGTCTTGTGGAGGAAGGGGTCGTCCTCCCGCCGATGCGGATCCTGGATCGCGGCAGGCCGCGCTGGGGGGAGATCCGGCGGCTTCTTTCAACCGGCCCCTTCCCATCGCGCGCCGTCGAGGACAACCTGGCCGATCTCCGGGCCGCGGTGGCGGCCAACCACGCCGGGGCCTCGGCGCTTCTCGGTCTGGCGCGCCGCGAGGGGAGCGCGACGGTCCGGCGGTACATGGGGAAACTCACCGATCTCGCCGCTCGCCGGATGCGGGCGGCCCTCCGGCGCCTGCCGCGGGGGCGCCGCACCGCGGTCGAGTGGCTCGACGACGGGTCGCCGCTCCGCGTCTCGTTCCGTGTCGCCGGGGGCCGGGCGATAATCGACTTCGCCGGCACCGCCGGCACGCACCCCGGCAACCTGAACGCCACTCCCGCGATCGTCAGGAGCGTCGTGATGTACGTCCTGCGGCTCCTCCTGAACGAGCCGCTCCCCCTCAACGAGGGGCTGCTCCGTCCGGTCCGCCTGCGGATCCCGCCCGGTCTCCTGAACCCGCGCTTCCCGGCCGACCCCGCCGGGGCTCCGGCCATCGTCGGCGGCAACGTCGAGACCAGCCAGCGCCTGGTGGACACGCTGCTGAAGGCTCTCCGCCTCGTCGCCTGCAGCCAGGGGACCATGAACAATCTCCTGTTCGGGGACGAGACGTTCGGATACTACGAGACGGTCGCCGGCGGCGCCGGCGCCGGGCCGGGCTTCGCCGGGGCGAGCGCCGTCCACACCCACATGACCAACACCCGCATGACCGACCCGGAGGTGATCGAACGGCGTTACCCGGTGCGCGTCGAGCGGTTCGCGGTGCGCCGCGGCTCGGGAGGGGCCGGGCGCTTCCGGGGCGGCGACGGCGCGGTGCGCGAGATCGACTTTCTCCGGCCGCTCGCCCTGTCGCTCCTGGCCCAGCACCGCGTCGTTCCCCCCTACGGTCTGGCCGGCGGGCGCCCCGGCGCGCGCGGCGCCCAGCGTCTGGTGCGCGTCTCGGGGGCCATCGTCCCGCTTCCCGGAAGCGTCTCCTGCGACGTGGGGCCGGGTGACCGGCTGATCCTCGAGACACCGGGCGGCGGAGGCTGGGGCCGCGCGCGGGAGGGATCGTGAGCGGCGCGGGGCGCGGAGGAGACGCGGGAGCCGGAGGAGGCGCGGGATCCGGAGGAGACGCCGGCCCGCGCAGCGCTCCCGGTGGCCCCGCCTGGCGACCGCTCTCCTTTCTGTTCTGGTCGGTCATCCCGGCGGCCTTCATCGGGCCGGGAACGGTCACCACCTGCGCCTTGGCCGGCGCGCGCTTCGGGACGGCGCTGCTGTGGGCGCTCGCCTTCTCCACCGTGGCGACCTTCGTCCTTCAGGAAGCGGCGACCCGCGCCACGCTCGCCTCCGGGCGGACCCTCGGCGCCGCGCTGCGCGTCCGCTTCCACGGGCCGCTCTCCGGCCCCGCCGTCCTGGCGCTGGTGCTGGGAGCGATCGTTCTGGGCTGCGCCGCCTATCAGGCGGGAAACGTCCTCGGCGCCGTGGAGGGGCTGCGACTCCTCGCGCCGGGGCTGCCGCGCGCGGCGGCGACGCTCGGGGTCGGAACGGCGGCGGCCCTCCTGCTCGCCACCGGGCGCACCACGACGGTCGCGCGGGTGCTGGCGGCGACTGTGGCCTGCATGGGGGTCGCCTTCGTGGTCACGGCGGCGCTGCTCCGCCCCTCCCCCGGCGCATTGCTGCGGGGCCTGCTCCTGCCGCTCCTGCCGGACGGCGCCGGGGTCGTCGTCCTCGGTCTCGTGGGAACCACGGTCGTTCCCTACAACCTGTTCCTGGGCTCGGCCCTGTCGCGCGGCCGGGAGCTCGCCGAAGCCCGGTTCGGGATCGCTTCGGCGGTGATCACCGGCGGCATCATCTCCATGGGGATCCTGGTCGCCGGCACGGCGGTCGGCGGCGGGTTCGAGTTCGGCGCGGTCGCCGCGCAGCTGTCCGCCCGGCTCGGCGGGTGGGCGGGACCGCTGTTCGGCATGGGTCTGTTCGCCGCCGGCTTCTCCTCGGCGATCACCGCCCCGTTCGCGGCGGCGCTGACGGTGCGCAGCCTGGCCGGAGACGACGCGGATCGCTGGGGGCCAAGGGGCGGCCGCTTCCGCGCGGTGTGGGGCGGCGTGCTGCTGTTCGGGGTGGTCTGCGGTCTCTCCGGGGTCACGCCGATCCCGGCAATCCTGCTCGCCCAGGCGTTCAACGGCCTGCTCCTGCCGCTGGTTACCGTCTTCCTGCTCTTCATCGTCAACGATCGGGGGCTCGTGGGGGACCGGGGGCTCAACGGCGCCGCTGCCAACGCGGTCATGGCCCCCGTGGTGATGATCACCCTGGCCCTCGGCGCCTGGAGCGTCCTGCGCGCCGGCGCCGCGGCGCTCGGGGCGGGAGCGCCCGGCGACGGGTGGCTGGCGATCGCCTCCGTCGGACTGGCCCTGGCGGCGGGAATCCCGGTGCTGCGCTTCGCCCTCCGGCGGCGAACCCGGATCTGAGCCGGCCGGCGCCGCCCGCGCCGATCCCCCGCCGCATGATCCAGATCATAGGCATCCCGCCGCACGCGGCCTAGCCCAACTTCGCCAGTTCGCCCGTCGCGCCGGGTTTTTTAACCGGGGGCTATAGCCGAAGTTCTTTGCCCGCACCGCGTCGCTTCGGGGACGTGGATGTAGTGCCAACCTACCCTCTTGTTTTCCCTGCGCTGGCCGGTCATAACAACGCGTGAGAGGAGCGCGCCGTGTACGTGCGCCACTCGACGGTCCGCAAGTATGGCAAGACCCATGTCTACTGGCGCCTGGTGCGGAGCGTGCGTGTCGGCTCGCGCGTCCGGCAGGAGACGGTCGCGACGCTGGGAGAGCTCGATGCGCAGGGGCGCGCGAAGGCGCGCGCTTTGGCCGAACAGTTTACGGGCCACCCTGGGGGACAGGTCGGGCTCTTCGAAGCAGACGACGCGGCGGAAGCCGTTCCGGTAAGGTTGAACCGAGTCCGTCTGGAGCGCGGCCGACCGTTCGGTGATGTGTGGTTGGGCTGGACCCTGTGGCGCGCTCTGCGCTTCGATGCCCTGTTCGCGGAGTTGATCCCCGCGGGCCGGGACGAGGTTTCCTGGGCGGTGATGGCGGCGGTCCTGGTGATGGCGCGTCTGTCGGAGCCGTCGAGCGAACTGCACATCGCCGAGCCGTGGTATCGGAAGACCGCGCTCGATGATCTGCTCGGTCTGCCGGTCGAGAAGGTGAACGAGCAGCGGCTGTACCGGGCTCTGGACCAGGTCCTGCCGCACAAGGACGCGGTCGAGCAGCACCTGCGCGAGCGCCTGGGTGAACTGTTCGATGTGGAGTACGACCTGCTGCTCTACGACGTGACCTCGACCTACTTCGAGGGCCTGGCCGAGGGCAACCCTCTGGCGCAGCGGGGCTACAGTCGGGACCACCGGGCGGATTGCAAGCAGGTATGCATCGCTCTGGTGGTGACCCGGGAGGGCCTGCCGCCGGGTTATGAGATCTTCGCAGGCAACCGTACCGACGTGACAACGGTGGAAGAGATCGTGACCGCGATGGAGCAGCGCCACGGACGGGCGCAGCGCGTCTGGGTGATGGACCGGGGGATGACCAGCGCAGAGAACCTGTCGTGGCTGCGGGAGGGAGGGCGCCTGTACATCATCGGGACGGCGAAGGGCGAGCTGAAAGGTTGGCAACGGACGATCGTGGAGCAACGGGGGTGGGAGGAGATCCGCGACGGGATCGAGGTGAAGCTGTGCATGGGCCCTGAGGGACAGGAGAGCTTTCTCCTGTGCCGCTCACGCGAGCGGCGGGAGAAGGAGCGGGCCATGCACCAGCGCTTCGCCGAGCGCATTCGCAAGGGTCTCGAGTCGCTGGTCCGGCGGCTCGAGCGGGCCCGCAAGACGCTCGATGCGAGCCGGGTGGAGCGGCAGATCGGGCGCCTGCTGGGGCGGAACACCCGCGCGGCGGGGGCGTTCGAGATTCAGGTGGCGGCGGCTGCGGAGCGGGCCTCGGGGTTGCGGCTCACGTGGCGCGAGAAGCCGGAATGGGCCGAGTGGGCCGAGCAGACAGAGGGCTGCTACATCCTGCGGACGAACGTGTCCGGGTGGTCCGCAGAGGATCTGTGGCGGACCTACATCCAGCTCACTGAGGCCGAGGCCGCCTTCCGCATCCACAAGAGCGATCTGTCGATCCGTCCCATCTGGCACCAGCGGCCCGAATGGGTGAAGGCCCACATCTTTGTGTGCTTCCTGGCCTACGTATTGTGGAAGACCCTGGAGAGATGGCAGAACCGAGCCGGACTGGGTCACAGCCCCCGGACGATCCTCGGGGAGCTGCGCACGATTCAGAGTGCGGATGTGGTCTTGCCCACGACCGACGGTCGGGAACTACGCCTGCGCTGCGTGGTGCGCCCCGACGCTTCGCAGGGAGCTCGACTCGCCCGCCTCGGGCTGGAACTGCCCCGCAGGCTCAAGCCGCCCCGGGGCCTCGAAATGTAGTGCCAACTTCGCGAGCCCGATCCTTTAGTTGCAATAACTTGGGCGCGCGAACTGGCGAAGTTGGGTTAGGGGACGATCTGCCCTTCCATCGCGCTATTTCTGCGCCGCAACCGGCTTCCGTGCAACCGCGCGCGCAGTCATTTCCTGATCTGGATCATCCCGAGGCCGCAATGGTCCTCGCCCCCGCCCCGGGGGCGGACCATTCTTGCCATGTCCGTCCGGGAACCCGCGCGGCACGGTGCTTGCGTGTCTTCCGGCACGGCCGGCCAGCCATGGAAACCGACGTCCGACGCAACCCGGCGCTCCTGAAGCTGGATCTCTACTGCAAGGGGATCCGGGTCGACGACTCCTGCCTGCTCGAGGAGGACGGGGGGCGGCCCGTGTTGAGGACCCGCGCCGGCCTGGGGAGCGGTCTGGAGCTGATCCTGCCGGGGGGGCTGTGGACCAACGTCCCGGTGGTGGAGCGGTTCGCGCGCGCGTCCCCCTACGTCCTGCACCGGGTCGACGGCGATTACCTCATCCGCCGGCACGGCACCGCGGCCCCCGGAAAGGCGGCCGGGCTCCAGGTCCTGGCCCCGCGCTCCGAGCCGATCGCCCGGGTACGGCTCGCGCCGCGTCCCGCCTGGTACGACCGGACCACCTCGACCGGGAAACCGATGACCCGCATCGGCACGCTCCAGGGGACCTATCTCGGCGTCTATCCGGCGCGCGTCTGCGACTACTGGAAGGAGAAGCCCAGGGCGAACTGCAAGTTCTGCTCCGTGGGGCTCAATCTCGGGCTCGATGACGCGGGCGAAAAATCGGTCGAGGAAGTCCTGGAGGTCGTGCGCGCCGCGCGCGCGGAGTCGGGGATCACCTACGTCGACTTCAACACCGGTCACTATGCCGGGGACGTCTATCTCGATCTTCTGGAGCCGTTCGTCCGCCGCGTCAAGGAGGAGACCGGGCTCCTGGTGGGGGTGCAGACGCCGCCGCACCGGGACCTGGGGCGCTACGAGTCGCTAAGGCGCCTGGGGGTCAACCGGGTGTCGTTCTGCTTCGAGATCTTCGACGAGGCGACGTTCCACAGGCTCTGTCCCGGCAAGGACCGCGAGTACGGACTGCGGCGCTACCTGGAGGCGGTGCGGCACTGCGCCGGTCTCGGACGGCGGCGCGGCTGGCGCGCGGAACCCTGGGTGACCAACGGCGAGATCATCGCGGGGCTGGAGGCTCCCGCCTCCTCGATGGCGGCGATCGACTGGATCACCGCCGCCGGCGCCGTTCCGACGGTGTGCGTCTTCCGGCCGCTCGCGGGGACCGATCTGGAGTCCGCGCCGCCGCCCCGGACCGAGGATCTCGTTCCGGTGTTCCGCCGTCTTTACGAGGCCTGCATGGAGCGCGGGCTGCCGATCGGGATCGCCCCCAACATCCACGTGAGCCTGGTGCTCCTGCCGGAGGAGTGCCGCGCCTTCAGCGATCGTCGTTACCCGGCGCGGGAGATCAACCGACGGCTCCAGGCCGCGGCCTTCCGGCTCCGCTTCGCCTCGAGTCTGAGACGCCGGTTCCCCTCTCCGCCGCCACCCGCCAGCGGCGGCGGTTTACGGCGCGCCGACACGCATTCCTGACGTATCGTTCGGGTTCGCGGTACAGGAGGGCCCCGTCGATGCCGCCGCTGCCCGACCCGCTCCATCCCGCCATCGTGCATCTGCCGATCGCGCTCGCGCTGCTCGCCCCCCTGTTCGCCCTCTGGGGGATCCTGGCGCGCCCCCTGGGGTTTCCGCGCGGACGCTCCTGGGCGGTGGTCGTCGTCCTGCAGTTGTTTCTCTACCTGACCGCGTCGTATGCGGAGCGCACCGGCAAGGCCCAGGAGGAGCGGGTCGAGGCGGTGGTCGGCGAGTCGCCCGTCGGGCGCCACGAGGAGGCGGGCGAGAGGGCGGTCCTGCTGGCGGGGATCGCCGCGGGTGTGGCGCTTCTGGGGTTCCTCCCCGGCCGGTCCGGATGGTCGGCGCGCCTGCTGACCCTGCTGGCGGCGCTCGGGGTGCTGGCCGCCGTCACCCTCGCCGGCTCGAGCGGTGGCGATCTGGTCTGGCGCCACGGCGCCGCCTCGGCCTATGCGAAGCCGCCGGCC
>JBOGOE010000010.1:0-6435 GCA_050747445.1 Candidatus Polarisedimenticolia bacterium
CGCTGAGATCGACCAGGGTGATGCCGGCCGCGTCCGCCACCCGAAGACTCTTGGCGTCGCGATAGAACTCGCCGTAGCAGATGCGGCGGATCCCGGCGTTGGCGATCAGCTTGAAGCAGGCCCAGCAGGGGCTGGCGGTGGTGTACATCTCGGCGCCGTCGATCATGACGCCGTTCTTGGCGGCCTGCAGGATGGCGTTGGTCTCCGCGTGGATGGTGGCGACGCAGTGACCGCCGTCGAGATCGTGGCCGATCTCGTCGCAGTGCGGCATGCCGCGGATGGAGCCGTTGTACCCGGTCGACAGGATGGTGCGGTCGCGCACGATCACCGCGCCGACGTGCTTGCGGTCGCAGGTCGAGCGGGTCGCCACCTGCCGGGCGATGTTCATGAAGTAGGTGTCCCAGTCGACGCGCACCGGGCCGCCCCCGCCCGGCGCGGAGGTCATGGACGGGTCTCGATCGTCACCTTCTCCATGACCACGTTCTTGAACGGGCGGTCGTTGGGGTCGCGCGACGTGGTGGCGATCTTGTCGACGACCTCGATGCCCTGAACGACCCGCCCGAAGATGGTGTACTGGTTGTCGAGCCCCGGATTGTCGCCGTGCATGATGAAGAACTGGCAGGAGCCGCTGTCCGGATCGCTGGTCCGCGCCGTCGACACGATGCCGCGCGTGTGACGGTACTTGCGGGTGAACTCGGCCTTCATCTTGCGCGGGCTGCCGCCGCTGCCGTCGTTGGTCGGATCGTCGTCCTTGGAGTTCGGGTCCCCCCCCTGGATCATGAAGCGCGGGATCACCCGGTGGAAGGTGGTGCCGTCGTAGAAGCCGCTCTTCGCCAGGTCCTTGAAGTTCGCCACCATGTTGGGGGCGACGTCCGGCAGGAACTCGAAGACGATGGTCCCCAGCGTGGTCTTCAGCACCGCGACCTCGCGCGGGGCGGTTTTCTCCTTCCCCCCCGGCTGCGGCGATTCCTTGCCGGCCTCGGGGGGCTTGGCGGCGCCGGGCGCGGCGGCCTGCGCGAACACCGGCGGGGCGAGCGGGGCGAAACAGACGGCGAGCGCGGCGATCCACGCGGAACGCGCGCGCCGCTGCGACGACAGGATGTTCATGGCACCTCCCGGTTCGAGTCGGATCGGTTTCCACCTCAGGGGCGCGGGATTGTAGCACCGGCCGGCGGCGGCGTCACGCCGGCGGCCCCGCTGGCAGGCAGGAAACTCCAGGGCCAGGAGCCGGTCCGGTCTGCCGCATCGTCCGTCAGATTCAAACTGATCGACTCCCGCGCCCCGCACGCGGGCCGATTTGGAGCGCGTGCTATACTGCGCGCCGCGCGCGGGTCGCGGTCGCGCGACGCCGTCTCCGCCCACGTCCTCTCCGCGCCGGGGGAAAGCGTGCCGGTCTACTCCCATTCCCGCCTGTCGTCCTTCGAGAAGTGCCCCCTGCAGTACCGCTATCGCTACATCGAGCGGATCCAGCGGGACACCCAGTCGATCGAGACCTTCATGGGCAGCCGCGTCCACGAGGTCCTGGAGCGGCTGTATCGCGACCTCCTGGCGCTCAAGACGCCGGGTCTCGAGGATCTGGTGGCGCTCTATCACCGCAGCTGGAAGAGCCGGTACTCCGGCAACGTCCGCATCGTCAAGGAGGAGTACAGCGCCGATCACTACCGCGGCATCGGCGAGCGCTGCGTGACCTCCTATTACCGGCGCCACGAGCCGTTCGCCGGCGCGGCCACGCTCGGTCTTGAGGAACGGGTCACGCTCGACCTCGACGCCGCGCAGCGGGGGCGGTACCAGCTCCAGGGATACGTCGACCGGCTGGCGCGCGCCGACGACGGCGCCTTCGAGATCCACGACTACAAGACCTCTTCGAGCCTGCCGGCCGACGCCGAGCTGAAACGCGACCGGCAGCTGGCCCTGTATCAGATGGCGGTGCAGAGCCGGTATCCCGAGGCGCAGCGGGTGCGTCTGGTATGGCACTACCTGGCGCACGACCGGACGCTGACCTCGGAGCGCACCCCGGAGGAGCTGGAGCGGCACCGCCGGCAGACCATCGGCGTCATCCGCACCATCGAGGCGACGCGCGAGTTCCCGCCCCACGAAAGCGCGCTCTGCCGCTGGTGCGAGTATCGCGACATCTGTCCGGCGCAGAGGCACCTGGTGCAGGCCGAGGCGGCGGCCCGGGCGGCGGCCGGGAGCGCGGCCGCCACGCCGGCAGCCACTCCTCCGGCAGCGACCCCTCCGGCCGGGGCCCCTCCGGCCGTGACCCGACCGGCTGCGGCTCCTCCACCCGCCCCGGCCGATCGTCTCGCCGGTCTGCGGGACCGCCGCCGCCGGCTGCTCCTGGAAGCGGCCCGGATCGGGAAGGAGCTGGCGCGGGTCGATCGGGAGATCGCGGCGGTCGAGGAGGCGGCCGCGGAGCCGGCGGGCGCCGAGAAAGCGGGCGGGGAGCACGCGGGCGGGGAACCGGCGGCGCCGGAGAGGTCCTCCCCACAGGCCGGTCTGTTCGAACCGTTCAGCGGGCGGCGGCCGGCGCCTCCAGCCGGATGAGCCGCGGCTCGCCCAGTCCGAGCGCCGCGAGCGGGCGCCCGAAGGCGGCGTCGTCCCCCACCACCAGGACCACCAGACGATCGGGGCGCAGGTGCTCGCGCGCCACCCGCTGCACTTCGGCGCGCGTCACCTTCGCCAGCCGGTCCCGGTACGTCGTCAGATAGTCCGGGGGGTAGCCGTTGTAGTCGTAGTACAGGAAGGCGTTCATGAAGGGGACGGTCCCGTCGACCGAGAAGACGAACGAATTGGTCTCCGCCTCCTTCGCCTCGCGCACCTCCTGATCGGTGGGACCGTCGCGGCGCAGATCGGCCAGGATTTCCCGCACCGCCTCGATCGCCTCGAGCGTCGTCCCGGGACGGGTGCGGGTGCCGACCTCGAACAGACCACGGTCGGTGTCGAGCCCGATGGCCCCCCACACCGAATAGGCCAGCCCGCGCGTCGATCGGACCTCGCGCACCAGGCGGGAGCTGAAACCCCCGTCTCCCAGGATGAAGTTCAGGATCTTGACCGGGAACTTGTCCGGGTGGAATCGGTTCAGCCCGAGATGACCGAGCCGGACGCTGGTCTGCGGGAGCGGCTTGCGCACCAGGTGCAGCCCCGCCGGCACGGTGTCGGCCACCCTGGGGACCGCCGGGGGGGTGATCTTGGCGCGCGACCAGCCGCCGAAGGTCTCCTCCAGGAGCCGCGTCATCGCTTTCGGGTCGAAATCGCCGGCGATGCCGAACACCGCGTTGTTGGGGTGCAGATAGCGCCGGTGGAACCCGACCAGATCGTCCCGGCCGATCCGGCCGATGGAGGCGGCGGTGACGAGACGGGCCCACGGGCTGTCCGCGCCGTACGCCAGGAGGCGGAACTGCAGGGCGGCGATGGTCCCCGGGTCGTCCCAGCGGCGCCGCAGTCCCTCCTCCATGCGGGCCTTCTCGGTGCGCAACCGCTCCTCGTCGAAGCGCGGCGACATCAGGACGCCGGCGAGGATCCGGAGCGCCTCGGGGAACTTCGGCTTGAGCGCCGACAGACCGCCGAACAGGGCGTCGCGGTCGGCGCCCACGTTCAAGGTGGCCGGCAGGAACTCGAGCGTCTCGTCCACGGCGTCGGGGCCGAGGTCGCGCGTGCCACCGGTGCGCATCAGGGTCGCGGCGACCTCCGCCAGCCCGGTCTTGTCCGGCGGGTCGTAGATCGACCCGGCCCGCACGTAGAACGACAGATCGACGATCGGCAGCTCGTGGTCCTCGAACAGGTAGACCAGCAGGCCGTTGGGGAGGAACACCTTCCCGGGCTTCGGGAACGACACCGCCAGCGATCCGTAGGTCAGCAGGCGCGGATCGGCCGGCGGCGCCTCCGCCGGCGGGGCGGCGCCGACCGGCAGGACGGACAGGAGCGCGACCGCGACCGGCGCCAGGAGAAGGCGGCTCACCGGGCGCCCCCGGGGGCCGGCGCCGGGGCGGCGGCCGGGGCGGCGGGCTCCTCACGCGCCAGCACCGCAACCGTCCGATTGGCGGTGACGAAGGTGCGACGCGCGACGTCGGCGACCCGCTCCGGCGTCACCGCCAGGAGCGCCTGTTTGTAGCGCACGATTTCGCGCCAGTCGCCGAACAGGATCTCGTAGTACGACAGCTGCGCCGCCAGCCCCTCGTTGCTGCGCAGAGGATAGAGAAAGTCCGCCTCCAGCTGGTTGCGGATCTTCTGCATCTCGCGCTCCGGGATCGGCTCGCCGGACAGACGGCGCAGCTCGGCGACGATCCCGGACTCCAGCTCGGCGGTGGTGTGGGGGGCGCGCGGATTCCCGCCGACGACGAAGAGGTTGGGGAACCGGTCTCCCGGCGCCCCGAAGGAGAAGACGTCGGCGGCGACCCGGGTCTCCAGCACCAGCCGCCGGAACAGCCGGCCGGTCCGTCCCGAAGTCAGGAGCGCGTCGATGACGTCGAACACCGGCTCGTCAGGGTGGGGCCAGGCCGGCTTGTGGAAGGCGATCATCACCTGGGGCTCGGCGTCGAACTCCACCGTGACCCGCTTCTCCCCCTTCTGCTCCGGTTCCACGGTGACCACCGGCGGAGGGGGCGGCGCCGCCGCCAGCCCGCCGAAATATTTCCGGACCAGCCCCTCGGCGGCGGCCGGGTCGAGATCCCCGACCAGCATCCCGACGGCGTTGCCGGGCGTGTAGTAGGTCCGGCGGAAGGCCTCGGCCGCCGGCCGCGTCAGCCGTTCCAGATCGGACATCCAGCCGACGGTCGGCACCCGGTAGGGGTGGGCCTGGATGGCGGTCAGAAGGAGCTGCTCGTACAGTTTCCCCGGGGGGCTGCTGTCGATCCGCGTCCGCCGCTCCTCCATGACCACGTCCCGCTCCGGATAGAACTCGCGCAGAACCGGATCCCGCAGCCGGGCCGACTCGATCAGACACCAGAGCTCCAGCCGGTTCGACGGCAGGCTGACGACGTAGGAGGTGAGGTCCTGGCTGGTGGAGGCGTTGAGACCGACGGCGCCGTTCCGGGTGAGCACCTGGCTCAGCTCGTCCTTCACCACCAGCTCCTGGTGCCGCTTCCTGAGCTCCTCCATCTCGGTCTGCAGCCGCGCGCGCGCCGCGTCGTCGCCCCGCCCGCCGCGATCGAGATCCCGGTGGAGGTCCCGGACCACGCGGTCCATGGCGTCGAGGATCCCCGCCTCGGCGCGCGCGTCGCGGGTGCCGATCAGGGAGGTCCCCTTGAAGGCCATGTGCTCGAACAGGTGGGCCATCCCGGTGGCCCCGCGGGCGTCGTCCGCCCCGCCGACCCTGAAACGGAGCGTGCCGGCGAACACCGGGGCGGTGCCGCGGCGCACCAGCAGGAACCGCATGCCGTTGTCGAGATCGACCCGGCGCACCTTCCCCTCCAGCTCCTGCGCGGCGACGCCGCCGGGGAGGAGGGCGATCAGGAGAAGGAGGGACGCCGCCCGCGGGAGACGGGGATGGGCGAAGCGCCTCATGGCACGACGTTGATGATGGTGCGCCGCGTCGCCAGGGAGGGGTCGACCCTGATCCGGTTGTCGACCCGGGCGACTCCCCCGACGAGGGACGTCATGTTGCCGGCCAGCTGACGGCCGATGCACAAGTTGGTCCGCCCGGTGAGAGTCACCACCCCGTCGCGGACCGCAACCTCGATCTCGGCCACGTGCGGGAACAACCGGAAATCCCGCAGGTAGCCCTGCACCGCCCGGGCCAGGGAGGGGTCGTCGGTCCCGCCCGGGGCGTCGGCGGGCAGGAGATGGTTGGCGACGCGGGTGATCCCGGCCACCCGCCCGGCGGCCTCCTCGGCGGCGATCCGCTGCGCCAGCCCGGTGACGCGGCCGCCGAGACGCGCCACCCCGCCGTCGACCTCGACGCTCAGCTCCTGGAGACCGAGCTCGGCGGCGCGGTCCTCGAGCACCCCCCGCACCGCCCGCCGCAGATCGTCGTCCTCCACCATCGCCGCCCGGACCCGCACCTCGTCGGTGACGTTGATGACGCCGCGGGTCGACGCCGCCAGGCGGAGCGCCCGCGTCTTGATGGCGCAGCTCGACATCTCCCCCGAGAGGACCACGCCGCCGTTGACCAGGACCACGTGATAGCCGGGTTCGTTCTGAAGCTCGGGATCGCGGGTCAGCACGCGGATCACCCGCTCCCGGACCTGATAGTCCCCGGGGCCGGCGATGTTGCGCGGGGGCGCCGCCGGCGCGGGCGGCGGCGCCGGGGCGGCGGCGGTCAGCGCGGCGAGCAGCAGGATCGGACGCAGCCAGGGGCGCATGGGGCGGCTATTCTCACACACCGGCGGGCGCCGTTCCAGCGCTCAGACGCTCGCGGGCGGCGGCGGCCGCGGCGGCCGCGGCGGCCAGCCGGTCGGCGTCCTCCGGTTGGGGCCGGTTCATCCGCCGCCACAGGGT
>JBOGOE010000011.1:0-3570 GCA_050747445.1 Candidatus Polarisedimenticolia bacterium
GCGGAAGCGAAGCGACGGCGCGTGCCGGCCTACGTGATCTTCCACGACACGACGCTCGCCGCCCTGGCGGCGGCGCGCCCCCGGGACCGCGAGGGACTGGGCGCGGTCAAGGGGATGGGGCCCGCGAAGATAGATGCCTACGGGGAGACACTGCTCAGTATCCTCGCGGGCGGGCCCACCCGCTGGGGCCCGTCCAGCATGCCGGGCGGACCGCTCCCGGCCCGCGGACCGGACAGAGCGTGACCCGGGTCGCGTACCCCTGACGTCGTGAAGGGTCCGTTGATCGCGGCCCGCAATACGCGTTGGTATCCGTGGCAGAGGGCGGCTTGCTCGTTATCGCCACACGGCGGTGAGGACGCGCCGTTCTCCCGCCCCGATGATCAGCCAAGTCCTCGGGTCGCCCACGCGCGGGAAGGCGCGGTCAGCGGCACGGTCAAGGGTGTGCGACGGTAGACCTCGACAGGCTCCTGGCGGCGATGCGGGTCGAGGTGGCGATGAGACGTTCGCCATGGCAGCGGCGGGACCTTGGTGTCGGGTCGCCGCGAATTTTGCCGCGCCCGGCGCTGATTTCTGTGGTACACACTCCGCACCAGTCATTCTTGCGAGGTGTCCCATGACGCGAAACGCGCCGGCCGTCGGACTGCTGTCCGTTCTGATCCTCCTCCTTCTCGTGGCAGTCGCCGGGCCGCCGGTCGAGGCGGCCGACGGCGAGCGGCGGCCGGAGGCGCCGGTGCGGCTGCGGGTGCTGAACATCAACATCTTCTATGGCGGGGACGAGCTCAACCTGACGAGCGGCACGTGGTGCAACAAGCCGGACGGGTGCCCGGTGACGCTCGACAAGGTGGTCGAGGCGATCCGCGTCGCCGACCCGGACATCGTCGGGCTGGAGGAGGCGGAGCGCAACACGCGGGTCATCGGCGAGCGGCTGGGGATGTTCTACAGCGAGAGGATGCAGGTCCTCTCCCGCTACCCGCTCATCGATCCGCCGGGCGGGGACAGCGTGTACCTCTTCGTGGCGCTGGCGCCCGGGCGGATCGCGGCCATCGCCAACGTCCACCTGCCCGCCGATCCGTACGGGCCGTACATCGCGCAGGAGGGGGCCACGCCCGAGGAGGTCCGGGCGCTGGAGGTGTCGCTCCGCCTGCCGGCGATCCGGGACCAGCTGCGCCTGCTGCCGCCGCTCGCGGCGCGCGGCATCCCGGTCTTCCTGATGGGCGACTTCAACTCCCCCTCGCACCTCGACTGGACCGAGGCGGTCGCGGCGGTGCGGCCGGAGGTGCGCTACCCGTTCGACTGGCCGGTCGGGCGCGCCCTCGCCGACGCCGGGTTCCGCGACTCGTTCCGCGTGGTCCATCCCGACCCGGTGGCCGTCCCCGGCTTCACCTGGACGCCGGGCGGGCCGGAGTCGATCGCGGACGAGGTGCACGATCGGATCGACTGGGTGCTGGCGACGGGGCCCGCGACCGCGCTCGACAGCCGGATCGTGGGGGAGGTCGGCGGCCCCGACGTGAGCCTGGCGGTCGATCCCTATCCAACCGATCACCGCGGCGTCGTCAGCACGTTCGACGTCGTGCCGGCCGGGTCCCCGGTGCTGGTGGCCGTGGAGGAGCGGCGCCGCTTCACCGGCGACCTTCTCGGGGTTGTCTTCCACGCTCCCGGCGGGGCGGGGGAGCGGATCGCCATCGTGCCGGCCGGCGGGAGCGCGGCGGCGGCCGTGGCGAGCCAGCCGACCGGCTCCGGCCGCCCGACCGACGGACGGGTCGTATTCGCGACCGCCGGGCTGGCCCCCGCGGCCTACGAGGCGGCGCTCCTCGACGGCCGCGGCCAGGTCCTGTCCCGCAGTCCCTTCTGGCTCTACGCCCCCGGCACGCCGACGACCGTCGCCACCTCCAGGTCGGTCTACGTCGTCGGCGAGACGATCGGAGTGTCGTGGGCCGCCGCCCCGGGCATGCGCTGGGACTGGCTGGGGATCTACAAGCCGGGTGACTCCGACACCGGCAACCCCAACGCGTCCGACTGCAACACCTACAACTGCGGCGGCAACGGGCGCTACCTCCTCTACGAGTACACCCGCGCCACGATCGAGGGGACGGGGTCATTCTCCGCCGCGTCGTTCCCCGGCTGGCTGACCTGGCCCCTGCAGCCGGGGACCTACGAGATCCGGCTGCTCCTCGACGACGGCTATCGCTCCATCGCCTCGTCGGCGCCGTTCCAGATCGTGTTGCCGTAAGGGGGGCTCACGGGGCCGGACCGGGAGCCGCGATGGCACGAGTGCCTCAAATGTGGCGTCATTGTGCCGCGACGCGGAGGCGGTGGTCGTCGGCCGGGAAATCGGCGACGTGAGTCAAGTGGGGACGGACCGCTCCTCGTGAACCCGGACGTTTTCCACCCGCGATTCTCATCGATGGCTTTCCCGGCGCCCTTCAAGACCGCCTTGCTGTTGCTCGCCATCCTGATGTCGCCCGCGGAGGGGCGCGCCGCCTCGCCCGATGCGGCCCGCGACCTCGACGCCGCCCGCCGCCTGTTCGAGGCCAACCTCGATGCCATCCGGCGCAAGGACCGGGAGGCCTACCTCGCCTGCTATCTCCAGGCCGGCACCCTGGCGCGCACCGGGGCCGAGGGGATGACCCTCGGGTACGACGCCCTGGCGGCGGAGACCGGGACGGAGTGGCCCGATCTCTTCGAGGGGCTGGACCTGCGCCTCGTCCCGGTCCGGCCGGGGTTCGTGTACGGCACCTACCGGTACCGGGTGCGGTACGGGGCGCGGGAGGTCTCGGGCCTCTCGGAGCGTTTCTTCGTGGAGACGCCGCAAGGCTGGAAGATCGCCGTCAGCACCGCGTTCGAGGCCCCGTCCGGCACGCCGCCGCCACCGCGGGTCCTGGCCGGGGCCACCCTGATCGAGGGCACCGGCGCGGCCCCCGTCCGCGACGCGGTCGTGGTCCTGCGCGGCGGGAGGATCGACTGCGCCGGCACCCGGGATCGCTGCCCGCCGCCCGCGGGAGTCGAGGTCCTGGACCTGAAGGGGCTGTTCCTCACACCGGGGATCGTGGACGCGCACGTCCATTTCTCGCAGACCGGGTGGGCCGACGGGCGGCCCGACGCGCTCGACGTCCGCGACCGCGTCCCCTACGAGGAGGTCCAGGCCGGGCTGCGGGCGCGGCCGGAGCGCTTCTTCCGCTCCTACCTCTGCTCCGGCGTGACCGCGGTCTTCGACGTGGGGGGGTACCCGTGGACCTGGGGGCTGCGGGCGCGGGCGGCGGCCGATCCGCTGGCCCCGCACGTGGCGGCCGCCGGGCCGCTTCTCTCGACCCTCGACTTCTGGCTCAACCTGCCGGCCGAGCGGCAGTTCATCCACCTCAGCGACGCGCCGGCCGCGCGCGCCGGCGTCGGCTACCTTGCGGCCCACGGGACCGACGCGGTGAAGGTCTGGTTCATCCCGCTCCCCGACCGAAGCATCCAGGACCTGGAGGGGCTGGTCCGGGCGGCGGGGGAGGAGGCGCGGGCGCGCAAGGTCCCGTTGATCGTCCACGCCATGGGGCTGGAGGAGGCGAAGGCGGCCTTGGGGGCGGG
>JBOGOE010000012.1:0-6329 GCA_050747445.1 Candidatus Polarisedimenticolia bacterium
GGTCCTGCGTGCCGTCCCCCAGACCGTCCCCCGGCGCGTACGGCTTGCAGCGGTAGAACAGCAGGTCGTCGTCGCGGAAGATCAGCAGCGACAGGTAGGCGCGGGTGGCGTTGACGAGCAGCACGTCCTTGCCGCTCCCGCGCGCCTTTTCCAGAACCGGGCGGAACAGGTTGTACAGCTCGAAGGTCGGCAGGCCGACGAGCCCCGGCCACAACCCGCACCCCTTGACGAGCGCCTCGTACTGCTCCACCACCGCCCGGTGGATGAACACGGCGAGGACCGACGCCCCGCCCGGTCCCGCGGGGACCGCCGGACCGCCCGACAGGACGTTGACGTCGAGCAACGCCTCCTCCGGCTTGAAGGGGAGCGACTTCGCCATCCGGAAGCGGGCGAGATCGTGGATCTCCCTGCGTGTGCGGGGCAGGGTCGCGAACGACAGCAGGGCGACGCGGGCAACGTCGTCCGGGATCAGCAGGGAAATCCGGTGCTCCCCCGGCCCCACCCGGTCGATCACGCGCCGCAGGGCGAGGGCCACCGGCTCGGGGGCGAGGATGTTCGGCCGGGTCAGCGACGGCTCGATCGCCCCCGCCGGAAGCGGCTCCGAGGCGAAGGCCCGCAGCGCCGGCGTGCGCTCCTTGCCCTCGGCGCCGATCCGCACCGCGGTGATCCGGTCCGGACCGATCTCCACGGCCGCCTCCGGATAGCGGGGCGGGCGGGCCTCGACGCCGCTGCCGTCGAACACCGCCCGCGCCTGATCGATCACCTCCCGCAGGTCCAAACCCGTCTCCCTCCGTGCCCGGCCGCCGCGCGTCTCATGCGACGAACGTGGCCTTGTTGATCTCGCGCAGCGTCGTCTTCCCCTCCAGGACCCGCTGTACCGCGGACTCGCGCATGAAGGTCATCCCCTCCTCGCGCGCCGCCCGCTTGATCTCGGCGGCCGACCGCCGGTCGAGGATCAGGTCGCGGATCCGGTCCGACATGTCGAGGATCTCGGCGATCGCCATCCGGCCCATGTAGCCGGTGCCGTTGCATTCGATGCAGCCCTTGCCCTCGTAGAAGGTGTGGGATTCCTTCTTCGGGTCGATGCCGCTTTCCTTGAGGACCTCGGCCGAATAGCGCACCGGTGTCTTGCAGCGCGGGCAGATGATGCGCACCAGCCGCTGCGCCACCACGCAGTTGAGGGCCGACACGAAGTTGTACGGCTCGACCTTCATGTTGAGGAACCGTCCCAGGACGTCCACGACGTTGTTGGCGTGGACCGTGGTGAACACCAGGTGGCCGGTCAGGGCCGACTGGATGGCGATCTGGGCGGTCTCCTCGTCGCGGATCTCCCCGACCATGATCTTGTCGGGGTCGTGGCGCAGGATCGATCGCAGGCCGCGCGCGAAGGTCAGCCCCTTCTTCTCGTTGACCGGGATCTGGGTGATGCCCGGGAGCTGGTACTCGACCGGATCCTCGATGGTGACGATCTTGTCCTCGTTGGATCGGATCTCCGACAGCGCGGCGTACAGCGTGGTCGTCTTGCCCGAACCGGTCGGGCCGGTCACCAGCACCATGCCGTACGGCTCGCGGATGAACTTGCGCAGGCGGCGCAGGTCCTCCGGCGTGAACCCCAGCACGTCGAGACGCAACTCCGCGAACTCCTCGTTGACCGATTCCTTGTCCAGGATGCGGATGACCGCGTCCTCGCCGTGCACCGACGGCATGATGGAGACGCGGAAGTCGATGGCCCGCCCCTTGATCTTCAGCTTGAAGCGGCCGTCCTGCGGGATGCGCTTCTCGGCGATGTCGAGCTCGGACATGACCTTGATGCGCGAGATGATCGTCGAGTGGAAGCGCTTGTCGATGGGATCCATCGCGTTGTAGAGGACCCCGTCGATGCGGTACTTGATCAGCACCTCCCGCTCGCGCGTCTCGATGTGGATGTCGGAGGCGCGCCGCTGCAGGGCGTTGAAGATGGTGGAGTCGACGAGCTTGATGATCGGCGAGTCGGCCGAGGTGAGCCGGTCGATGGAGAGCTGCTCCTCCCCCTCCTCCGACTCCTCGTCGCGGATCACCTGGATCTTGAACTCCTCGGTCGCCGCCTCCAGGACGCGCTGGCCCGACTCCGACTTCTTGAGGACCTCGTTGATCGCCCCCTTGGCCCCCACGCAGACCTGGAGCGGCCGACCCAGGAGGATCTCCAGCTCGTCCACCATCAGGACGTCGGACGGATCGGCGATGACGATCACCAGCCGCCCTCCCTCCTCCTTCCAGGGGATGAAGTTGTAGCGGTACATCAGATCCACGGGGATGGTGCGGAACAGGTCGTGGTTGATCGGGAAGGCCGCCAGATCGACGTACGGGATCCCGAGACGCGCGGCGACCCGCCGCGCCTGGAGGTCCTCGCCGCTCGTCCCCCCCTCGGCGGTCCGCGGCGCCTCCGGGGCCGCGGCCCCGGTCGTCCCGCGGCTCTCCGCCGCCCCGCCGTCCCGATCCTTGCGCGCGGTCGCCATGTCCTTCGTCTCTCCGGTCCTACGCCGCCGACTGCCCGTACGACGTCAGGAGCGGCAGCCAGATCGCCAGCATGATGAGGGCGACCAGGCACCCCATGACGATCAGGAGCAGCGGCTCCAGGAGCACCATGACGGTCGCCAGCAGGTTGTCGATCTCCTCGTCGTAGAAATCCGAGGCGTTGGTCAGCATGTCGTGCAGCGACCCGGTCGACTCTCCCACCTTGGTCATCTCGATGGAGATGTCGTTGCAGAGCCCGGTCTGCTCGAGCGCCTGCCACAGGCTCCCCCCCTCGCGCACCTTGCGCTCCACCACGGACAGCCGCTTCTCGTATTCGCTGTTCCCGACCGCCTGGGCGGCGATCCCGAGAGCCGTCACCACCGGGATGCCGCCCGAAACCAGGGTCCCGAGGGTGCGCAGGAACCGCGACACCGCGAAGCGGTGCCAGATGCCGCCGAGGATCGGAAGACGCACCGCGGCCCGGTCGAGCCACGATCGGCCGCCGGGGGTCTTCGCCCAGGCCCGCAGACCGACGGCGGCGGCCGCGATCCCCCCCAGGAGCGGCAGCCAGTGGCCGGTCACGAAACCGGAGACGGCGATCAGGAGGCGCGTCAGCAGGGGCAGGTCGGTGCCGAAATCCATCAGGAAGGCGGTGAACGACGGGACGACGTAGGTGATCAGGATGATGATGACCGCGATCGACAGCAGGCAGAGGATCGCCGGGTAGATGAGGGATGAGATCACCTTGCGCTTCAGCGCCAGGATCTGCTTCTGGTAGGCGATGTAACGCTGCAGGATGTTGGCGACCTCCCCCGACCGCTCGCCGGAGGCCAGGGTGGCCGAGAACACCTTGGGGAACATCCCCCCCTGCGCGTCGAAGGCCTCCGACAGCGACTCGCCGCCGCGCACCCGGTCGCGGATGTCGGCCAGGGCGCGCCGGAACTCGGGGTTCTTGCGGCGCTCCAGGAGGATGTCGAGGCTGGCGATAATCGGCAGTCCGGCGCGGATCAGCGCCGCGAGCTCCTGGTTGAACAGCAGGAACTCCTTCATCTTGACGCCGCGCCGCCCGCCCAGCGCCGGCAGCAGTGCGCCGAGGCCGCTCTTGCGGCGCACCGAGAACACCAGGTACTCGCGCTCGGCGAGGTCCCGCCGGAGCGAGGACTCGGAGTCGGCGGTGAACGCCTTCTCGCTGATGGCGCCGTCGGCGGTGGCGATCCGGGCGATGAATTCGGGCATGCTACGGCTTCTGCACGGAGGCGGTGATGGTCATGAACAGGGCCCGGTTGCTGCGCTCGGCGCGCGAGGCGCCGACGATGAACAGCTGCTCGTCGCGCAGATTGAGGGCGGTGCTCAGGAGCGGCGCGAACCGCTCGCTGCCCTCGACCGCCGGCTCGCGCCGCTGCAGCTCGAAGGGCCGCAGCCGGACGAGCCGGGTCTCGTCGGAGACCTGGTCGACGCGGAAATCGATCCGGTAGTCGTCCCCCACCTGAAGCCGGGTCCGCTCCCCCTCGACTCCGAGCACCCGGGCGTCGCCGACCAGCCGGTAATCGGTCCAGCGGGTGTTGAGGGCGTTGAGTTTCTCGACGACCCCCCGGATGGTGGGCGGCGCCGGCTGCTTCGAAGCCGTTCCGGAGGAGGCCAGGATCAGCTGCACCGCGACCTGGACGCTGCGCGGCGGGACGTCGAAGGCGCGCAGGAGCGCCGCCATCCGGTCGAGGTTCGCCGTTGCGTCGACGACCGTCAGGGTCCTCTGGTGCGGCTGGGCGCGGATCGAGCCGCGCGGGCCCAGTCGCGGGCTGACCAGGAGATAGGCGTCGTCGACCCCCTTGTGCCGGAGGGTGAAAACGCGGGTGCCGAGGGGGGCATCGCCGGCGTCCCCGCCCTGCGGCACCGCGAGTCCCGGGGTCGCGGGCAGAAGGAGGAGCGCCAGGATCGCCGCGGCGATCGGATGCAGCAGGCGGCGGCGCCTCACAGATCGATCCCTTCGTCGACCACGAAGTAAACGGGGGTCTCGTCCCCCGGGCCGCCGACGCTGAAGCGATAGACCCGGGCGCCTGGCGACGCCACCCCCTCCATCGCCGGCACGCCCGGCGGCGCTCCCGTGGGGAAGGCCGACGGACGGTCCGACGGCCGTTCCAGGCGGGGGCGGTCCCGGTGCGGCCGGGCGTAGGGGGGGCGCGCCGGGGTGGGCCGGGAGAGACCGGGGATGCCCAGACGCGCCGGACCGGTGACGAACAGGCTCACTCCCAGCACGAGGACCATCAGACCGGGTGCGGCCCAGGCCAGCCGCGGGGCGGCGGCGAGGGCCCGCAGGAACGCCGGCCGCGAAGCCTCGGCGCGCACCCGGGCGTGGAGCTCCCGGTCGAATCCGGTCCAGAACCCGTCCGGCAGGGGCTCGCGTCGCAGTCGCAGGAACAGGACGGAGGGATCCACGGCCGCCGCGCGCGCGGCGCAGGCGCCGCACTGCGACAGGTGTACCCGGAGCGCGTCTTCCTCCGCTTCGGTGAGGTTCCCGGCCGCGAACGCCGGAAGACGCGCCTCGAAATCGGCACAGGCTGGTATTCGGGTCATGGGCGTGCCCCCTCGTCCGGACGACCGATCGGCCGGCAGTTCCCTATACGGATGCCCCGGCCGGGGCGTCTAGGGGCCGGGCAGGAACTCCGGATAGAGGCGCTTCAGGGCGTCCTGCAGGAACCGGCGCGCCTGCAGGACGTGATTGCGGATCGTCGATTCGCGGGTCTTTAAAATCGCCGCCACCTCCGCCGTGGACAGCCCCTCGATTTCCCTCAGGATGAAGGCCAGACGCTGCTTCCGCGGCAGGCGGGCGGAGAGATCCAGGAAGATCCGGCGCACGTCCCGGACGTCCATCGGGTCGGCTCCGGCACGCCCTCCCGGTGGCGGCCCGACCGCCGGCCCGGCCCCCGGCTCCGCCGCGCCCGGGATGGAGGGACGATCGAGCGGCACGGTCTCCCGGTGCGGCCGCTCGCGCCGCAGGGCGTCGATGGCCAGGTTCATGGCGATCCGGTGCAGCCAGACGTCGAACCGGCCCCCCTCGCGGAAGCGCCGCAGGACCCGGAACAAACGGAGGAACACCTCCTGGGTCACGTCACGCGCCAGCTCGCGGTCGCCGACCACGTGACGGGCGATCCGGAAGACCCGCTCGCGCTTGCGCTCCACCAGGAGGGTGAAGGCGTCGAGGTCCCCCGCGGCCGCCCGCCGGATCAGGTCGCTGTCGTCCATGCTGCGGATCCCCCGGCCGGGGGGCGGGGTTCGAAGCCTTCCCGGCGGGCGGAACGATATCAGGGCGGGGCGAAAGCAACGAGGGGGCGGGCGGGACGACCGCCCGCGACGGGGCTCACCTCCCCCGCGGACCCCGCCGCCGCGGGAAGTGCTCGAAGGCGCCGCCGATGGCGGCGAAGGGGAGATAGCGTCCCTGCCGGGTCAGGAGCCGCAGTCCCTGCCGGCGCGTCACGACCTGGCCGATGCGGGTGATCGGCAGGCCCAGTCGGGCCGCCAGACGCGCCAGCGCCTTCGCGTCGGCGTCGCGCGCCGCGAACAACAGCTCGTAGTCCTCCCCGCCCACCAGGGCGAAACGCCGGGCCCGCGCCGCGCCGAACAGCAGCGCCGCCTCCGGTGACAGCGGCAGGGCCGCCTCCTCGATCACCGCACCCGAGCGGCTGGCGGCGCACAGGCGGGGCAGGTCGACCCGCAGCCCGTCCGACAGGTCCATCATCGCGGTGGCCGCGCGCGACACTCCCAGGGCGCGCCCGGCGGCCAGCCGCGGCACCGGATCCCGGTGGGCGCGCAGCAGCGCGCGCGCCGCCGCCACCCGGCCC
>JBOGOE010000013.1:0-22698 GCA_050747445.1 Candidatus Polarisedimenticolia bacterium
CCCCTGGGGGGACGGCCCGCCGAGGACCGTTCCCAGCAGGGCGATCAGTAGGCCCGGGCGAAGTAGACCCATCGATCCGCGGCGGCGCCGCAGCGCAGGCAGGCGCCCGCCTGGCGGTTCCCCTCGAAGGGGATGCAGCGGATCGTCGCCTTGGTCTCCTCCTTGATGCGCGCCTCGCAGTCGGCGGAGCCGCACCAGTGCGCCCGGACGAACCCCCCCTTCGCGTCGAGCTCCGTCTTGAAGGTCTCGTAGTCGCGCACGTCGCGCGTGTTCTCCCGCAGGAAGGCGCGATTTTTTTCGAGCATGTCCTTCTGCATCTCCTCCAGCAGATCGGCGACCCGCGACCGGAGGGCCCCGCGCGGCACCGCGGTCTTGCGGCGGTCGAGACGGCGCACCACCGTGAACTGATCGGCCTGGAGATCCCTCGGCCCGATCTCCAGCCGCAGGGGGACGCCCTTGAGCTCCCAGTCGTTGAACTTCCAGCCGGGCGAGACCTCGTCCCGCAGGTCGACGTGGACCCGGAAGACAGCGCGGAGCTCCTCCGCCGCCAGACGCGCCGCCTCGCCGATCCGGCTCTTCTCCTCGTCGGTTTTCCAGATCGGCACGATGACCGCCTGCACCGGAGCGAGCCGGGGCGGCAGGACGAGCCCGTTGTCGTCGCCGTGCGCCATGACGATCGCCCCGACGAGCCGGGTGGACACGCCCCAGGAGGTGTTCCAGACGTGCTCCCACTGTCCCTCTTTCGACTGGTACTTCACCTCGAAGGCGCGCGCGAAGTTCTGCCCGAGGTTGTGCGAGGTGCCGGCCTGCAGCGCCTTGCCGTCCTGCATGAGGGCCTCGAGACAGTAGGTCCGGAGCGCTCCGGCGAATTTCTCGCTGTCGCTCTTGATGCCGGTGACCACGGGGATCGCCATTTGTTCCTCGGCAAACCGGCGGTAGATCTCGAGGATCCGCAAGGCCTCCTCCTCGGCCTCCGCCTCGGTCGCGTGCGCCGTATGTCCCTCCTGCCAGAGGAACTCGGTGGTCCGCAGGAACAGCCGGGTCCGCATCTCCCAGCGCACCACGTTCGCCCACTGGTTGATCAGCACCGGCAGGTCGCGGTACGACTGGATCCACTTGGCGTACATGGCGTAGATGATGGTCTCGGACGTCGGGCGGACGACGAGCGGCTCCTCCAGTTTCTTGCCCCCGCCGTGGGTGACCACGGCGCACTCCGGGGCGAAACCCTTCACGTGCTTCGCCTCGCGGTGCAGGTACGACTCGGGGATGAACAGCGGGAAATACGCGTTCTGGTGTCCGGTTTCCTTGAAGCGGGCATCGAGCGCGCGCTGCATCGCCTCCCACAGGGCGTAACCGAGGGGCCGGATCACCATGCACCCCTTGACCGGCGAGTAGTCGGCCATCTCCGACCTGAGGATCACGTCGGTGTACCAGCGGGCGTAGTCTTCGCTCCTCGGTGTGACGACCTTCGCCATCGGTTCTCCTGTGGTGGGCCGGGTCGGCGGCGCTCCCGTCAGTCGTGCTGCTGCGCCTCGCCCGTCATCGGCACGAACCGGACCGGCAGGAGCGTCTCGCGCTCGAAGCCGTCCGCCGTCCGGGTGACGCGCACCAGGTTCTGGGCCTCGGCGTCGAGCGGCCCCAGGGGGATGACCAGCCGTCCGCCCGGGCGCAGCTGGTCGAGCAGCGGCCGCGGGATCGACGCCGGAGCGGCGGTCACGATGATCGCATCGAACGGGGCCTCCTCGGGCCAGCCGTGGAAGCCGTCCCCTTCCCGGATCCGCACGTTGCGGACGCCCAGCTCCTCGAGGCGCTTCCGGGCGTCACGGGCCAGCTCCGCATGGATCTCGATGGTGAAGACCTCCTTGACGATTGCCGCCAGCACCGCCGCCTGGTACCCGGAGCCGGTCCCGACCTCCAGCACCCGGTCGCCGGTCCCCACCCGCAGCGCCTCGGTCATGAACGCCACGATGTACGGCTGCGAGATCGTCTGCCCCGAGCCGATCGGCAGGGGGCCGTCCTGGTACGCCCGGAACCGTTCCTGGGGGCCGACGAGCAGGTGCCGCGGCACCCGGCGCATCGCCTGCAGCACCAGGGGATCGCGCACGCCGCGCCGCTCGATCTGGTCGCGCACCATGCGCAGCCGTTCGGCGGCGTAAGGATCGCTTCGGACGTCGTCTGTTGCGGACATCCCGGGCCCCCCGACCCGGTCCCCGGTCGCGAGGGCCGCGGTCACGACGGCAGCGACCGCGGTCGAGGAGATCGCGAACCGCCGCGTCGCCCGGAATCGCTCCATGGATGGGCGCCTCGCGCGGATTGTACATTAGAATTTCCGGCCGCAGGACCTGCCGGAGGATCCGTGATGCGCCATCATCCGCGTTGTGCCGGTCCGATCACGACAGCCATCGTCGCCGTGTCGCTCGTCACCCTGCTCCTCCTGCCGACCGGGGGGTGCGGGCGGGCCGGAGAGGAGTACTCGCGCGAGGTGCTGCACGCCATCGATCAGGGGAAGCTCACCGGAACCCGCGGCACGATGGAAGCGTTCGGGAGGACGCTGCAGGCCTACTCGATCGACCACGGGGGTTATCCGGTCGGGGGCACGCTCCAGGATGCCGTCCGCGCCCTTTCACCGGCATTCGTGTCGACCCCGGTCACCACCGACGCCTGGGGGAACGACCTGAGCTATGAGTCGACCGGTCACTCGTACACCCTGACCAGTCCGGGGGCCGACGGGCGTCCGGGTTCGCCGGACGACGTGGTGATGACCGACGGGCGGTTCACCCGCCAGCCCGCCCCCGACGCCCGGTGAACGGCGGGGCCGCGTTCCTCGCGCGCGCGCGGGGCGCCGCGGTCCGTCGCGCGGCCGACCGCCTGCGGGAGGTCTACGGCCTCCCCCGACGTCACCGGCGGCTGCCTCCCCTGGATGAGCTCGTCCTGACCATCCTGTCCCAGAACACGACCGATCGAAACAGTCACGCCGCCTTCGCCGTCCTGAAACGGACCTATCCCCGCTGGGAGGCCGCGCTGGCGGCAGGGCGGGCTGCCATCGAGCGGGCGATCCGGCCGGCGGGTCTGGCGCGTACCAAGAGCCGGACCATTCTCGAGGCGCTGCGCCGACTGCACGCCGAACGGGGCCGTCTGGACCTCGGGTTCCTCCGAGGTCTCGAGGCGGGCGAGGCGCGCCGTTACCTGACCTCGTTCCGGGGCGTCGGGGAGAAGACCGCCTGCTGTGTCCTGTTGTTCTCCTGCGGTCTGCCGGCGTTCCCGGTCGACACCCACATCCACCGCGTGACACGCCGTCTCGGCTGGATTCCTGACGGCACCACCCGGGAGAGGAGTCACCGGATCCTGGGGGGGCTGGTGCCACCTTCGCGGTTCCTCGAGGTCCATGTCAATTTGATAACGCTGGGCCGCCGCCTCTGCCGGCCGCGCCGGCCCCGCTGCCCGATCTGCCCCCTCCGCAGGCTTTGTCCGGCCGCCGCGGCATGGCCGGCCGGCGGCGCGCGCCCTATATTGCCCCGGGGGCGCTGGGGTTCCGCTTCGCGCGGGGTTGCGGGAAATGCTCGAACAGGCCAAGCTGGGGCTCGCTCTGGGCGGCGGAGCCGCGCGCGGGTTGGCGCACATCGGCGTCCTCAAGGTCCTCGAGGCGCATGACATCCCGGTCGATCTGATCGTCGGGACGAGCATCGGAGCGCTCGTCGGCGGTGTCTACGCCACCACCCGCAATGCGGTGGAGACCGAGAGGCGCTTCCTCGAGTTCGTCTTCAGCAAGGAGTTCAAGCGCTCGAAGTTCGACTTCCTGAAGGAAAGCCGCGACGCCAATCCCGGTCTCTTCTACAACTTCATCTCATTCGTGAAGAAGGGAATCTTCTACTCGTTCACCATGGCGAAGACCTCCTGGGTGTCGGTCCAGCACTTCGAGCACAACATCAACGGGGTCCTGGACGATGTGACCCTCGAGGAGACCCGGGTCCGGTTCGCGGCGGTGGCCACCGACATCAACCGCGGTCGCGAGGTGGTGCTGCGCCAGGGATCCCTGCGCCGGGCGGTCAGCGCGAGCAGCGCGGTACCGGGGCTCCTGCCTCCCGTCGAGATCGACGGCCGCACGCTGATCGACGGCGGTTGGGTCAGCAAGGTGCCGGTCCTGCCCGCGCTGCGGCTGGGCGCCGACCTGGTGATCGGCGTGGACGTGTCGAAGGAGATCGTGGATACTGCCGGATTCAGGAACGGGCTCAACATCATGGTGCGCGCCAACGCCGTCCAGGCCCAGGCCCTCAAGGAAATGCAGTGCCGCTTCGCCGACGTCGTGGTGGAGCCGGATGTGAACCACGTCCACTGGGCGGACTTCTCCGCCATCCGCGACTGCATCCGGCTCGGCGAGGAAGCCACCCTTCTCCGGATCGACGCCATCCGCCGCAACCTGAAGGCGGCGCGCTGGTCGTCCCTCCTGGGCACCTCGCGGGCCCGCCGTCTGGCACGCGCCTATATGGACGACGAGGACGACGGGGCCCGTCGGGCCTCCTGAAGCGATGCTTCGAAGGCTCCGCGGCCGGCGCATCCTTCTCATCCTCGGGATCCCGGTGATACTCATCGCCGGGGCCGGTCTCGTGCTCCCGTTCGTCATCGACGTCAACCGCCACCGGCCGCTGATCACGCGGAAGATTCTCGACGCCACCGGTCGCACGGTCCACCTGGGGACCATCTCGCTCCGCCTCCTGCCGTCGCCGGGGCTGTCGGTGCGGCCGTTGCGGCTCGGCGACAGCGCACGCTACCCGGGCCGGGACGCGCTGCGGGCGGAGGCGCTCACCCTTAGAGTCTCACTCCTGCCGCTCCTGCGCGGCCGGGTGGTGGTCCGCTCCGTGGTTCTTGAAAAGCCGACCGTAAGCCTGATTCGCGACGGCGCGGGCCGCTGGAACTTCGACGACCTGGTCACCCGCCTGACGGCGGCGCCCGCGGGGGAAGGTCCGCCCGCCGAGCCGGGCTTCAGGGTGGCCGTGGAGGAGGCGCTCATCCGCTCCGGGACTCTCCTGGTCTTCGACGACAGCGTCGTGCCGGGAGAGCGATCGGAGATGCGGTTGCAGCCGATCGATGCGTCGATCCGGGGGTGGGGGGGACACGACGCGACGACCCTCACCCTGCGCCTGGGTGTGGGCGGCAGCCGCCTGGAGGCGTCCGCCCGCCTGCACGCGGCCGGTGATCGCCCCCTCCTGCGGCTGCGCGCCGACAGTCGTGGCCTGCAGGCCGGCGATCTCCTGCGCCTCGCCCCCTGGGCCGGTCTGGGCAGCACCTCCGGCATCGAGCTCGCGGGCGGGGTCGACCTGCGGGGCGAGGCCGAGGTGCCGCTGCAGAGGCCGGAGACGCTGGTGTTCAAGGGGACGGCGCGCCTGTCCGGCCTCAGCTACCGGGACGCCACCATGGGCGGGTCGATCGAGGGGATCTCCGGTCTCCTGGCGATCGACGGCCGGCGTGCGGTCTGGGAGGACTTCACCGCGAGGGCCGGCGGCTCCTCCCTTGCCGGGAGGCTTCAGATCGAGGACTTCCAGCGGCCCAGGATTGGATTCGCCTTCAAATCGCCCCGGCTCGACCTCGACGCCCTGATCGCCACCCTTGCGCCCGCCCCCCTGGCCGCAGGGGGAGAGGCGGCGCGGCAGGCCACGCCCGCGGCTCCGGCCGCCGACGGCCTGCTGCGGAAGGTGAGCGGCCGCGGCACGCTCGAGGTCGAAGCGCTCCGCTTCCAGTCATTCGACCTGAGCCGGGTAAGCGCCGTCGCAACGCTCGGGGAAGGGGTCCTATCCTTGAAAGAGATGAGGGCCGGATTCTACGGGGGCGGGCTGGCCGGGTCGGCGCAGGCCTCGCTCCTGACGCGACCACCGGTCTATGGAGCCGGGGTCCAATTGACCCGGGTGGACGTGGAACCCCTGCTCGCCGCCTACGATCCGGACCTCAAGGGGTTGCTGCGGGGACGACTGAGCGGTTCTCTCGACCTCTCCGCCGCCGGGACGGATCTGGACGCCCTCCTCGATACGGCGAGCGGGGCCGGCTCCCTGGAGCTGGTCGAAGGAGGGCTGACCTCGTTCAGCGTCCTGAAGCAGCTCGCCGCGCTGCTGGAGATGGCGGGAGGGCGCGGGATCGGGCGCGAGGAGACCTCGTTCGAGTATCTGCGCGGAACCCTCCAGGTCGGAGCCCGGCGCGCCCGGACCGGCGACCTGCACCTGCACGCTTCGGACCTCGATTTGGAGGCCAAGGGCTGGGTGGGTCTCGACGCCACGCTGGACCTCGACGCGGCGGCGCGCTTCTCGGAGGAGGCGACCCGGGGCATGGTCGAAAAGAACGGCAGCCTGGCGAACCTGACGGACCGCGGGAGGCTGGTCGTCCACTTCAACCTGTCGGGAGCGCTGGCCGCACCAGGCTTCAGGCTGGACACCCGGACCTCCATCCGGGAGACCGGGAAGGCTGCCAAGGAACGAGCCCGGGAAAGGCTGCGGGAGCGGCTCCAGGACCGGATTCTGAAGCAGATCGAATCGCCGGAGGAGCCCGCGGATGCGCCACCCGAACCGCCCCCCGAGTGAGACTTAATTCACCCGCAGGACCTGAACCTTGGCATGACCCGAGATAACGCGTGTTCCGTCTTTCCCTTCTACGATGAGCCTGAAGAGGTAGGCTCCCGGACGGGACAGAGCGTAGGTCTTGGAGAAGGAGGTCTCGACCGATGACGAGCCCTCCGGGTGGACGCAGGCGGGATCCTCGCGCACCCGGAACCCTTCATTTTCGGTCTGACCCGGATCGATCCGGAGCCAGGTGACCGCCGGATGGCAGAAGTTCGGGTCCTTCAAATCGATGCCCGTCAGATGCCCCGTAAGGACTGTCGTGACCGGTGTGAATCCGACCGTCGGGTCGGCTCGGAGCGTCAGACGCGGTTTTTCGCGGTCCCGCCGCCCGGAAGGCTTTTCGTCCGCGCTCATCGGGAGTACGATGGCCACCGCGACGATCAGGCCTCTCAGGAACGGACGGGTGACGGAAGTCGCTGGCGGACAGCGCATGCCGCGGAGTATAGACCCGGCTCCGACACCGGGCCAGCACGCGCCCCGGTTTGTCGCTGCCTCAGGACGAACCGCCCGGCCGGGGGAACAGACGCCGGAACGGCGCGCAGCCGTGGCGGCGCGGACATCCCGACCGTGAGACAGGTTGCGGGTC
The DNA here is from genome assembly GCA_050747445.1 of Candidatus Polarisedimenticolia bacterium. Lineage (GTDB taxonomy): Bacteria > Acidobacteriota > Polarisedimenticolia > Gp22-AA2 > Gp22-AA2 > JBOGOE01. Next base: position 7,192 of record JBOGOE010000013.1, read on the forward strand.
CGTCGTTTTTCGGAAAGTGATGGCACGGAACTGGCTACAAGCCGGGTTGTTCCGGGAGCCCAATACGATGAACAGCCGCCGATTTCGACCGTGGTATCGCAGCACCTTTCTGTCATTCGCCGTCGTCGCCCTGGCCGCCCTGGCGTCAATCAGCCAGCCGCGGGCCCAGGAGGAGCCGGTGATATCCGAAGAGCAGGGATCGACTTATGCCCGCCTGCGCTACAGCGACGGCCGGGTGACCGTCGAACGCCTCAGCGAAGGGTCGGTCGAGGACGCCACCACCAACCTGCCGCTGGCCGCCGGCGACCGGATCCAGGCCGAAGCGGGGAGGGCCGAGATGGTCCTCGCCGACGGCTCAACCCTCTGGCTGGACGAGGGATCCCGCCTGGAGCTGCGCAATCTGTCGGACCTGGAGGGACGGTTCGACACGGTGAACCTCATGGTTCTCGACCGGGGAAGCCTCCGGGTCGAGGCCGCTGATCCCATCGATGGTCGTGAGTTCCGAATCGACACTCCCGCGGGAAGCGTGAGCCTGTTGTCGGAGGGTTCGTTCCGCATCGACGTCGACGGCGGGGTGGTGACCGTCTCCTCGTTCAGGGGCGTCGCGGAGATCGCGGGGGATGCCGGGTCGGTCATGGTCCGGACCGGGGAGCGGACCAGCGTGCGCGGCGGTGGCATCCCCTCCGACCCTCGCCGGTTCAACACGGCACGCCTCGATGACTTCGATCGATTCTGCGGGGGGCGTCTTGAGGCCTTCCTGCGTCCGGGCACCGGGGAAGACGAGGAGATCCAGGAGGAGCTTCCCGGCGAAATTCGTCCCCACTACCGGGAACTGTCGGTCTATGGGGACTGGCACAGCCTTCCCACCTACGGCTGGGTCTGGCGCCCGTACTACCTGGGATCGTGGGGCCCCTATTGGCACGGATACTGGTCCTGGGCCCCCAGCGGCTGGATCTGGGTCTCCTACGACCCCTGGGGCTGGGCCCCTTATCGTTACGGCCGGTGGGACTTCGTGACCCGGGTCGGCTGGGTCTGGATCCCCGGCCGCGTGTGGCGGGGCGCCTGGGTCAGCTTCGCCGTCGGCCGGTCGTACCTCGGCTGGTGCCCGCTCAACTACTACAATCGGCCGGTGTTTCATGATGTGTCGTTCGGCAGGGCCGCGAGCGTCCGATCGCCTCACCTCGACCCCCGATCCTGGAGATTCGCGCGCCTGGGTCGTGTCGCCGACCGGGGGGCGGTGCTGCTGCGCGCCGACCGGCTGCCACGGGATACCGAGCTGGTCCTGAGCGACCGGTTGCCGCGCTTCAATCCGCGGGAGGTGGCGGCCAACCCGGAGCGCGGTCGCGTGTTCCAGGAGGGTCTGCGGCGGACTCGCGCTTCCAGGCCCGCGGTGTCCTCCAATAAAGCCGTCCCGTTCCGCGATCTCGAACGCGGCGCGGCCTCCGGTCGGGTGCGGGCCCGGGAGGGCGGTGGCGCGCCGGAGACCGGGCAACGGCGGCCGACCGTCCGCCAGCGGGAGCCGCAGCGATCCCCCGTGACCCCCCGCGTGGCCCCGCGACCACGGGGTGCGCGCCCGTCCGGAACCGCGGTCAGCCCGAGACGCCAGCAGCCTCCACGGTCTGCCACGGCCCCGCCCGCTCAAGGCCGTCCCGGGGCCCGTTCATCCCGAACACCCGCGCCTCCCCGCAGGGTGGCGCCGGGCCGGAAGGACACGGGGACGCCGGGGCACGTCGTCGAACGTCTGTTCGAGAAGGCCCGGGGTGAGCGCGCCAAGCCGGCCACTCCGCAGGCTCGTGGAGGGAGCCGGGTCCAGCCACCGGCCGGTCGTGAGGGAGCACGGGCCCAGCCTGCACCGTCACGCGAGAAGCCGCGCGCCGAAGCGCGAGGGGATCAGGGACGCCGGGCCCCTCCCGCGCCCCCGCGCCCGCCACGCAAGGACAACGACCGGGAACGCTGAGCAGCGGAGGGTGCGAATTTCTTGACCCGCCCCGGACGCTGTGGTACTAACTCGCCGGCATGGCGGTCCTCCCGATCCTGAGATTCCCACACGAAGCCCTCGCCACCCCGTCCACGCCGGTGGGCGAAATCACGGACGATCTCAGACGCCTCGTGGCGGACATGGTCGAGACGATGTACGCCGCTCCCGGCGTGGGTCTGGCGGCGAATCAGGTCGGGGTCACGCGGCGCGTCGCCGTCGTCGACATCACCGCGGGGGAAACGCCCGGAAACGTCATCGTCCTGATCGACCCCCGCATCCTCGAGACTTCGGGAACGTACGTCGAGGACGAGGGCTGTCTGAGCCTGCCCGGATTCACCGAACGGGTGACGCGCCCGCTCCGCTGCATCGTGGAAGCCATGGACCTCGACGGGAGGGTGCGCCGCCTGGAGGGGGAGGGGCTCCTGGCGCGCGCCTTCAACCATGAAATCGATCATCTCGACGGCCGGCTGTTCATCGAACACCTGAGCGCGCTCAAGCGCCGGCTGATCAAGAAGAAAGTCCAGAAGCGGATGCGCGCCGGCGACTGGCAGCTCGTTCCCGCCTGAGGCCCCGCGCCGCCGCCCCTCGCCGGAGCACGATGCGCCTCGTCTTCATGGGTTCGTCGGAGTTCGCCGTTCCTTCCCTCAAGGCGCTCGGTGAGGCCGGTCATGGCATCGCCGCCGTCGTCACGCGGCCCGATCGCCCGCGACGGCGACGCTTCGACCCGCCCGGGCCCACACCGGTCGGGGCCTTCGCGGAGTCGATCGGCCTGCCCGTCCTCCGCCCCACCTCGGCCCGCGACCCGGCCTTCGCCGGGAGCCTGGGGGAACTGGCGCCCGAGTGCGTGATCGTGGCGGCCTACGGCCAGATCCTGCCGCGGGAGATTCTGGCCATTCCTCCGCGCTGGTGCATCAACCTGCACGCCTCGCTCCTGCCGCGCTGGCGTGGAGCGGCGCCGATCGCGCGGGCCCTCCTTGCCGGCGACCGGGTGACGGGGGTCACGACGATGCGCATGGACGAGGGCCTCGACACCGGAGACATCCTGCTCCAGGCGGAGTGCGCCATCGGTCTCGACGAAACGGCGGGGAGGCTGGAACGGCGTCTCGCCGACCTGGGGGCGCGGTTGCTCGTCGATACCATGGAGCGGCACGCCGCCGGTCGGCTGGAACCCCGGCGCCAGGACGCCCGTGACGCAACCGAAGCGCCGAAGTTGACGCGCGCCGACGGGGTCATCGACTGGTCGGAGCCCGCCGAGCGGATCGCCAACCGCGTCAGGGCGTGCAACCCATGGCCCCTGGCCGCCACGCAACTCCGTGGTGAAACGGTGCGGGTCCTTCGGGCCGAGGCCAGCTTCGAGAAGGTGCAACCCCGTGGCTCCGGAGCCTCTCCGGGACGGATCCTCAGGGTGGATGGGGAGCGTGGCCTCGTCCTGTGCGGCGGTGCGACCTGTCTCGCGATCCTGGAGCTGCAGTGGCCGGGACGCCGGCCCACGACGGCCCGTGATGCCATCAACGGGCGCCTGATCCGCGCCGGTGATCACCTTGGTCCGGCCCCGATCGGCTAGGCCCTCCGCGCGCGCTTCGGCGCTCGACGTCCTCCTGGCGCTGGAACGGGGCCGGGAACATTCGAACGTCCTGCTCGCCGCCCTGCCGGCGTCCCTGGACGAGCGCGACCGGGCGCTGGCCACCGAGATCGTGTACGGTGTCCTGCGCCGTCGCAGCGAGCTGGACGGGATCATCGCCGCCGTGTCCAGCCGGCCGCTCCCCGCCATCGATTCCGTGGTCCTCCAGGCCGTCCGTATGGCGCTCTACCAGGTGCTCCACCTGGACCGCGTGCCCCGCGCGGCCGCGGTGGATGAAGCCGTGCGCCTCATACGCGCGCGCCGTGGCCGGCCGGCCGCGGCGTTCGGCAACGCGGTCCTGCGCGCCGCCTGCCGCGAAACGGATGTCCAGCGTCCGCCGGCGGCGCCGGGTCCCGGGGAACCCTTCACGGCGGAGGTCCTTGCCAGGAAGCACTCGTTCCCGCTCTTTCTCGTCGAACGCTACCTCCGGGTGTTCGGGGCGGTGGAGTGTGACGACCTGCTCGGTGTGATGAACCGGCCGGCCCCGGCAGCGCTGCGCCCCGCGCGCCGGGCCGGCGGCGCGACCGCCCTCATCGCGCGCCTGGCGCAGGAAGGCATCGAGTCGATCGAATCGCCCGTCGTGCGCGGCGCCGTCCGCGTTCCACGCGGCGCCCCGCAGAAGAGCGCGGCGTTCCGGGAGGGGCTGTTCTACATCCAGGACGAAGCATCGCAAATCGTGTTGGGCCTGCTCGAGCCGATCGATTCCGGGATGACGGTGCTCGATCTGTGCGCCGCCCCCGGGGGCAAATTTCTCGCGGTCCTCGATCGAAAGGAGACCGCGACGGGGCTCCGGCTCGCCTGCGACGCCAGCGCCGCGCGGCTGGAGCTGCTCCGACAGAATCTCCGGCGGCTCCGGCTGCCGTCGCCGCCGCTCCTGGTCATGGATGCCGTCCGGCCCGCGCTCCGTGCCCGGTTCGACAGGATCCTGCTGGACGCTCCGTGCAGCGGCACCGGGATCATCCGCCGCCATCCCGAGATCCGCTGGCGCCGCACCCCGGAGGAGATCGCGGTCTTCGCGGCGCGGCAGGCGGCGGCGCTCGATGCCGCCGCCGGACTGACGGCCTCGGGGGGCCGCCTGGTCTACGCCGTCTGCAGCCTGGAGCCTGAGGAGGGTCCCGGGCGCGTCACCGCGCTGCTCGGCACCAGGCCGGACCTGCGCGTCGTCGACGCACGCGGGATACTTCCACCGGAGCTGCACCGGTTGGTGACGCCGGAGGGGTACCTGCGGACCCTGCCGCACCGCGACGACCTCGACGGATTCTTCGCCGCGGTGCTCGAAAGGCGCTCGTCATAATGGAACGACCGCTCTGGAGGCCCACGGGGGGCTGTGTTACCATGCGACGCCTCAGCCGTCCGGCGGGGGAGGCTCTATTTTCAAGGACTTGCAGAACGATCCCTGGAAGCGGCGCACGGCGCTCGCGCTGGCGGTGGCGGCGTTCGCCGGGATTCTCGTGGTCCTGGCCGCCCTGAGCGCCTACCTCACCGTGCGCCGCTCGGTGTCGGGCCGCAACGTTCAAGTGCCGGATCTCACCGAAATGACCGTCGACGAGGCCACCTCGATGCTGCGCCGAAGCGGCCTGGTCCTGGAGGAAGCCGCGCAGCGCAATGACGAGAGGGTCGAATCGGGCCGCATCCTGGCCCAGGATCCGCCGGCCGGGGCCGACATCAAGCTCGAGCGGAAGGTCAAGGTGGTGGTGAGCCTGGGAGACAAGGTGAGCAGCATCCCCGATCTGCGGGGTGGGGCGGCCCGCAAGGCCCAGATTACCCTGCAGCAACTCGGCATGAAGCTGGGGGATCAGGTTTGGGTGTACAGCCGCGGCGTGGGGGAGAACCTGGTGATCGCGCAGGATCCGCTGCCGGAAAGCGCCGGATTGCGCGATGCCAAGGTGGCTCTCCTGGTCAGCCGCGGCTCACCGCAGAGAACCTTCGTCATGCCGGACCTGCGGGGCCGCACGCCGGGCGAGGTGACACCCTTCCTGGAGCGACTCGGGCTCCGGGTCGGACCGGTCCGCGGGGGTCCGGGCGGAGGGGCGGCGCGCGGCACGATCGTGGGACAGGAGCCTTTGCCGGGCTATCCGGTTCGAAGCGGGGGATTGATCGCCCTGACGGTGGCGTCCGCGGGGGACGGCGGTGCCTGAACGCCGGACCATGCCCCCATCTCCCGCGCTGGCGCCATCGATCCTGTCGGCCGATTTCGCCCGGCTGGGGGAGGAGATCGCGGCCGCCGGCAAGGGGGGGGCCGGACTGCTGCACCTGGACGTCATGGACGGGCACTTCGTCCCGAACCTGACCATCGGCCCGCCGGTCGTGGCGTCGGTCGACCGGGTCACCGACCTGCCCCTCGACGTACACCTGATGATCGAGCGCCCCGATTCATTCATCGAGTCCTTCGCGCGCGCGGGTGCCGACATGATCTCGGTGCACCAGGAGGCGGTGCCCCACCTGCACCGCACGGTGGGCCTGATCCGCGACTGCGGCGCCTCTCCGGGCGTCGCTCTGAATCCCTCGACGCCGATCGCCAGCCTCCAGGAGATTCTTCCGGACATCGACTACGTCCTCCTGATGTCGGTGAATCCGGGGTTCGGCGGGCAGCGCTTCATTCCCGCCGTGATGTCCAAGGTGGGGCACCTGCGCTCGATGATCGCGGCCGCCGGACTGCCGGTGCGGATCGAAGTCGACGGCGGGGTCGGCCCCGACAATGCGGAGGAGCTGGTCCGGCACGGGGCGGATTATCTGGTCGCCGGTTCGGCGGTGTTCGGCGGCGGCGATCCCGAGGGCCGCGTCCGGGCGCTCGCCTCGATCCTGGCGCGGGCCCAGGGGCCTCGCTGAGCCGCGCCATGACCGCCGCCGGCGGCCGCGTCGAGGTCCGCGTGCGCTACCCTGAGGTCGATCGCATGGGCGTGGCGCACCACGCGAGCCACTTCGTCTGGTTCGAGATCGGCCGCACCGAGTTGATGCGGCAGCGCGGCGTCGTCTACGCGGCCCTCGAGGACGAGGGAATCTTCCTGCCGGTGATCGAGGCTGCGTGCGCCTACCACGCGCCGGTGCGTTACGACGAGCTCCTGACGGTGCTGACCGGGGTCGACGAGGCCGGCACGGTGCGCGTGCGCTTCACCTACCGCATCGAGCGATCCGCGGACGGGGTCCTTCTGGCCTCCGGGAGCACCCGTCACGCGGCGGTCGACCGGGCCGGCCGACCACGCCGTCTGCCGGACCGCCTGCGGGGGCTCCTGGCTTGAGACGTCCGGCGCGCTCCGGCCCGATCCTCCTCCTCGCGATCCTCGCGGCGGTCTTCGCGCCGGAGGCCGGCGCCAGGAAGAAGAAGGACGAGCCCCCGGCTCCGCCGGATCAGGTGTTCCGCCTCGCCCAGGAGAAGATCCGGAAGAAGCGTTACTACTCCGCCAGAATCCTGCTTCAGGAGCTCCTCCCCCGCATCCCCCCCGACGACCGGGACCTCATGCCGCGCGTCCAGATTGCCATCGCCGATTCCTTCTTCAAGGATCGCGGCTTCCTGAACTACGGAGAGGCGCTCAACGCGTACCGGAACTTCCTGACGTACTACCCGCAGCACGAGGAGGCGGCGCGCGCGCAGTACATGGTCGGGTTGTCCCTGTTCCAGCAGGCGCTGTCGCCGGATCGCGATCAGGCGACGACGCTCAAGGCGATCGAGGAATTCCGGAAGCTGGAGACCGTCTATCCCGGCAGCCCGTTCGTCGCCGACGCGCGCGCCAGGATCCGGGAAGCGGAGGACCGGCTCGCCGAGCACGAGCGCCTCATCGGAGCCTTCTACCAGAAGAGAAAGGCCTGGCTGGCCGCCATCGACCGCTACCGGAGGATCCTGAACGATTATCCGCACTACCGCGGAGCCAACCAGGTCCTGTTCGACCTGGGACGGTGTCTGCTCGCCGTCGGGAGCCGCCCGGACGCCGAGGACGCCTTCGCGCGCCTGCAGCAGGCCGCGCCCGGCGACAAGCTGAGCGAGAAGGCCCGCGAGCTCCTGACCGACTACGATCGCGAGCAGGCCAAGCGGGTCGGCAAGGACAGCCGGAGCTGATCGCGGAGGACCCGTGGCGCGTCAGGCGCTTTCGGTCATCGTTCCCACACTCAACGAGGCGGCCGTCCTGCGGGACTGCCTCGACTCGGTCCGCTTCGCCGACGAGGTGATCGTCGTCGATTCGTTCAGCACCGACGCGACCGAGACGATCGCGCGGGACGCGGGGGCCCGCTTCCTGCGGCATCCGTTCGTGGATTTCGCCCGCCAGAAGAACTGGGCGATCGAGCAGACGGCGCACCCGTGGATCCTGCAGGTGGACGCCGACGAGCGGGTGACGCCGGCCCTGCGCGACGAGATCCTCACGCTGCTGGGCGGCGATCCGTTGCACGACGCCTATCGGACGCCCCGCGTCAATCACTTCCTGGGGCGGCGGATGCGTCACACCGGCTGGGGGCGCGATGCCGTGATCCGCCTGTTCCGCCGCACCCTGCGTTTCTCCGGGGAGATCCACGAAGCGATCCGTCCGGCCGGCGCGATCCCGAGCCTGCGCATGCCGCTGGAGCATCATTCGTTCCGATCGTTCGCCCAGTATGGCGCCAAAATGCAGACCTACAGCGCCTTCTGGGCCGCCCGGGCCTGGCGCGAGGGACGCCGGGCGGGCGCCGCGAACGTCCTGCTGCATCCGGCGGCACATTTCCTGAAGGCGTACGTCTGGCGACTCGGCTTCCTCGATGGGGGGCACGGCCTGGTCCTCAGTCTGTTCGGGGCGGCCAGCGTCTACCTCAAGTACGCGCGGTTGTGGGAGCTGCAGATCCTGGAGGCTTCGCGTGCCGCCGTTGCGGGCGATGCGCCGCCCCCGGAGGATAGGGCTGCAGCGGGACCGGCCGGTCGCGAGGGAGCCGCGGAATGAGCCGGCTCAAGATCCGCCGCTACTACATGGATCGGCCCGAGGACGGCGCCGCGAGGCGCCTCGGGAACCGGCTCACCCGCCGTCCGATCCCGGAGTTCCCGCGCACCCTCCAGATCCAGACGGTCACCGGGTGCAACGCCGATTGCGTCTTCTGTTTCTACGGACCGACCGCGGCGACCCAGCCGAAGGGACGGATGACCGACGACCTGTTCCTCAGGATCCTCGAGGAGGCGTCCGCCCACCCGGTGCGCCGCATCAGCCCCTACCTGATGAACGAGCCGCTCCTCGATCGGGCGATCGCCGATCGGATCCGGACCATCCATCGCGTCGTCCCGGACGCGAAGGTGGTGCTGACCACCAACGGCCACTACCTGACGCCGGACCTCTCCGAGACGTTCCTCGATCTGGGCGGGAGACTGCACGAGATCTGCGTCTCCGTGCAGGGGACCGACGCGCCGGCGTACGCCCGCGCCATGCGCGGCAACATGAGCCTGGAGCGGACGCTGGCCAACATCGATGCCTTCGAGGCGGCCCGGCGGCGCCGGCGCGCCACACGACCACGGCTGCGCGTCACCATGGTCGACACGACGCTGATCGATGCGCGCGCGGCGCTCGTCTTCTGGCGGCGGCGCGGCATCGAGGCGACGGCGACGGTCCTGGACAATCAGGGCGGGCAGATCGAAGGGGGCGACGCGCTCAGCCGTCCGCCGATGCGTCCATTCACCGACTGCCAGCGGCTGTTCAAACAGGCCTACATTCTGTGGAACGGCGACGTCGTGCTGTGCTGCGTCGATTACGCACGCCGCCAGGTCCTCGGCAACGTGGCGTGCGAACGGCTGGTCGACGTCTGGAACGGCCCGATCGCATCGGCGATCCGGCGTCGCTACATCGACGGGGCGTTCGATCGATTGCCGCTGTGCGGTTCCTGCCGGGTGGGTGAACTGCGTCGTGTGGTCCTGACGACCGGCGGCGGTGTCGCCGTCCGTGGGGCGCCGGGCTGACGCGCGGCGTCACGCGTTCAGAACAGGCGGCCCTGGGCGTCCGGTGAGGGGGCGGGTACGGTGAAGTCCCCGAGCTCGCGGCAGGCCACGACCAGCGGCCGCGGGGCGGGCACCCGGCGGCCGGTCAGGAACGACTTGACCATCAGCGCGTTGGCGACCGCCTTGCCGCGGTAATGGTTGTTGGCGATGAGGAACACCTCCTCGGCCCGATCGGCGAGCCGACCGGCGCGCTCGATCCAGGGTCGCAGTTCGTCCATGGTGTACAGGTAGTCGTAGCGCAGCGCCCCGGCGTCGCGACCGCTCTCCTGGTTCCCGGCGCGGGACCGGAACCAGTTCTCGGCGTTGCGCCCGTGGAGCCGGATGTAGGCGACCCGCGAGGTCACGTGCCCGGTCGGCGGCAGCGTCGAGCCGAGCCGCGGCTGGTCGACGTTGCAGAATCCCAGACCCAGCCCGGCGAGGAAGCGCAGCGCCTCGTCGTGGTTCCAGCTGTTGTGACGCACCTCGGCGACGAGCGGCAGGCCATGAAGCAGCCCGGCGAGCGTCTCGAGGTGCCGCCGACTCGCCGGAAGATCGTGGAACGACTGGGGGAATTGCATCAGCACCGCCCCGAGGACGCCCGCCTGCAGCAGCGGATCGATCCCCTCGCGGTAACGGTCGGCATCCGCCCTGAGCGCCGGCAGATCGAGATCGCCGGCGTAGGGCGATGATGCGGCCCCCGGGGTCCGCCCGGCGTGGGTCAGCGAATGGTGGAGCTTGGCCGTAAAGCGGAAATCGCGGCGGGTGGCGACCCGTCCCGCCCAGGATCGGCTGGCGCGCGGCCCGGGCTGGCGATAGAAGGTGACGTTGAGCTCGATGGCATCGAAGAGTCCGGCCAGGTACGCCAGCCGGTCGAACCCGCGGGGCGCCGGCGCCGGATAGACGAGGCCGCTCCAATCCGGGTAGTCCCACCCGGCGACACCGACGCGGATCGTCCCGCTTCCGGCCATGGGTCCGTCCCTGAAGTCGCTTCCCTCATTGTACCCGTCCGCCCCGCCCGCGCTCCAGGAGCGCCCGGGACCGCATGGTATAGTGCCACGCGCCCGGCTGTCGCTCCTCTCGCGCCTGGCGGCGCCGCCCGAGGTCGTCCCGTCGCATGCGCCCCGACACTCTTCCCGCCACCCCCGGCGCCGCAACCCGGCGGTGGCGCGGCGTCGCCGTGAACCTCGCGCTCCTGCTCGGCAGTCTCGCCATCGCCTGCCTGGGACTCGAAGGGACGGTCCGGCTCTTTGATCTCGAGCTGGCCTCCTTCCATCCGATCGGAGCCTTTTGCGAATACGACGAGGTCCTCGGATGGAGACTCGTCCCCGGCCGGCGTGGCGTCTTCAGCAAGGGAGGATTCTCCGCCGACGTCGCGATCAGTTCCCAGGGGCTGCGCGACCGCGAGTACCCCCTCGAGAAGGCGGCCGGGAGGAAGCGCATCCTGGTGCTGGGCGACTCCGTCGTCTGGTGCTGGGGGGTCGACATGAGCGACTGCTTCACCGAGCTCGTCGAGGAGCGGCTGCCGGACACGGACGTCGTCGCGCTCGGGGTGCCGGGTTACGGCACGGCGCAGGAGCTGCTCGCCTACGAGCGTCTTGGGGCGAGGTTCTCGCCCGATCTCGTCATCCTCGTGTTCGTCTCCAACGATCCGGCGGAGAACCTCGACGGCAGCGTCCGCCCCCGCTTCGATCTCGAGGACGGCGGCCTCGTCCTCCGCAACGTTCCGGTACGCCGCCGCAAGAGCCGGCTGAAGGAGTGGCTGTCGGGACACTCGCGGGTCTACGTGCAGGTCAATCATGCACTCCAGGTGGGCCGCCAGATTCTCAAGTCGGCGCGGCGCAAGGTTGCTCCGCAGGCGGAGCGGCCCTACATGCCGCTGCCGCCGGAGCAGGAAGTCGCGGCCTTCGACCTCACGGCGGCCCTGCTGCGGCGTCTCAGGGACGAAGTTTCGAGCGACGGCGCCTGCCTGCTCGTGGTCCTGGATTCCCTCGGCCGGAGCGATCGGCAACGACTGGGTTCGTTCTGCGCCGAGGAGGACGTGCCGTGTCTCGATCTGCACCCCCGTCTGGAGCAGGCCGCGGCCGCGGGCCGGCGCCTGACGCTCGCCGGCGACCCGCATTTCTCGCCCCAGGGGCATCGCGTGGTCGCGGACGCCATCATCGAGCACCTCCGCGGCGCGCCGGCCCTCTGTCCGGCACCGGGCGCCAGTGTGCCGCGCGCCCGTTGACGCGGCGGGGCGTATCTGCTACAATCCGACCTCACGCACGGGGCCTGTCGCCGAGTCACCCTCACCGAGTGACGGCCGATTGACGGAGGCAACACATTGGAATTCAAAATCGGCGATAAAGTCGTGTATCCGAACCACGGCCTCGGCATCATCGAACAGATCGAGCGACGTTCGATCGGTCCCCGCGAAGAAGAGTTCCTGACGCTGCGCATCGTCTCCAATGACAGCACCGTCATGGTGCCGCGCAGCAACACCGCGAGCGTCGGGCTGCGCCGGGTCATCACCCGCAAGGAGATCGACGACGTGTTCGACGTCCTGAAGGACACCAAGGTGCAGATCTTCGACGACTGGAAGGGGCGCTTCCAGGAGAATTCGGACAAGATGCGCACCGGGTCGATCACCGAGGTCGCCCGCGTCTTCAAGAGCCTGTCGCACCTGGCGATGCAGAAGACCCTGTCCTACCGCGAGCGCCGCATGCTCGACAAGGCGAAATACCTCATCGTCAGCGAGATCGCCGAGGTCGAGCGGCTCACCGTGGAGCAGGTCGAACTCCGGATCGACCGCGCCGTATCGCGCGGCATCAAGCAGGTCCGCGACCGCTAGCCGGCCCCGCCTCTTCGTTGGACCCCTTCCTGCTGAGGGCCGTCATCACCGAGGCGGCGGATCGTCTCCTCGAAAGCGAGCTCCGGCGGGTGGCCCACCTGGGGAGGCATCGTTACCTGCTGCGCTTCGCCACCACCGCCCACGATAACCTCCTGATTTCCGTCCGCCCCGATCTGCCCCGACTGCACCTTCTGCCGCGCGGCGCGCGCGCCCGCGAGGAGCCGCCGGATCCGTTCGCGGCCATCCTCGACCGGGAAATCGGCGGGGCGATCCTGACCGCCATCGAGAAGCGGCCCTGGGATCGCGTGGTCACGCTCCGCTTCCGGCTCCCGGGTGCCGGGGGGGAAGCGCCGGCGGCCGCCGCGCCCCGATCCGGGCCCGCCGCGACCGGGGCGCCGGAACGGGCGGAGCGGGTGGTGGTGGCCGAGCTTCTCGGGCGTTCGTCGAACGTCTACCTCCTGGATGCCGAGGGAACGATCCGCGCCTTTTCCCGGCCGCTGCGGAGCGCCTTCCGCGGACCGGTGGAAGGGATCCGCTACGAACCGCCCCCGGGGCGGGAGGAGTTCGCCGGACTGCCGGAAACGCCGGAGGCGCTCCCGGTCCTCGAGGCGAGGGGAGGGACGCTCGCCGCCCTGGAGCGGGTCAGCCCGTTGTTCGGGCGCGCCGCCAGGTCCGACCCGGCGATCCCCTCCGCCCTCCTGCGCGCGACCGCCACGGGAACCTGGTCGCCTGTCGTCTACTCGAGGCGGCCGCTGGCGGAACTCGAGGGCGGCCCGCCACCCGGGGCGGATGACGTCGTCGCCTCGCCCCTGCCCGTGCCGATCTTCCCCGATCACGTCGTCCTGCAATGCACCGGACCGTCCGAGGCGGCGGCGCGGGTCTTCGGCGCCGTCGAAGCGATTCGCGACTTCAACGACCTGCGCGCCCATCACGCCGCCCTGGTGCGCCGGGAGATCGCGCGGCTCCGGGTCCTGGCCGGAAAGCTGGAAGGGGAGCTGGACGGGGCGCGGGACACCGACCTCCACCGGCGGCAGGGGGAGGCGCTCCTGGCGGGGCTCCGCGTCGCGCGGATCGAGGGGGATCGGGCGATCGTCCCCGATCCCTACGATTCCGGGGGGGCGTCCCTGCCGATCCCGATCGACCCGGCCCGGACCCTCGCAGAGAACGCCGAGACGCTCTTCGGTCGCTTCAAGAAGGGGAAGCGCGCCCTCGCGGCGATCGGAGCGCGCCTCGAAGCGGTGCGGGCGCGGCTCGAAGAATGGCGCGCGCTGGCGGCGCCGGCGGAGATCGTCCGGACACCGGAGGATCTCGACGCCTTGCGCGAGGCGATGGCGCGGCTCGGTCTGGTGCACGCGCGGCCCGCGACCAGGCGCGCGGCGGCCTCCCGGCCCCCGGGACCGCCGGCCCGCGTGCGGCGGCATACCAGCGCCGACGGTCTCGAAATCCTCGTCGGGCGGAGCGGCGACGAGAACGACACCCTGACCTTCCGGGTCGCCTCGCCGTGGGATTTCTGGCTGCACGCCGCGGGGCGTCCCGGGGCGCACGTGATCGTCCGGAACCCGAAACGCCTCAAAACGATTCCCGACGCCACGTTGCGCGAGGCCGCCGCGATCGCCGCGCACTACAGCGATGCCCGCGCGGAAGGAAAGGTGGAGGTCCATTACACGCAACGGAAGCACGTCCACAAGCGGAAGGGGATGCCGGCCGGTCAGGTGCTGCTGCGCCGGTTCCGGTCGATCCAGATCGCGCCGCGGCTGCCGGTGCCGTCCGTCACGGACGTGTGACGGGGGCGCCGCCGGGACGCGGGTATAATCCGGCCGCTCCATCCCGAAGACCGGAAGGGTTGCCGGATTGCGCCTCCTCGTCGTCGAGCATCTGACCTCCATGCCCCGTGACCGTCGGGCGGGCGCGCTCCGGCTGGAAGCCGAAGGGCGCGCCATGCGCGACGCCGTGGCCGAGGACCTCGGCCGCCTTCCGGGTGTGGTCGCCGGGCGCTTCGATCGGAGCCACGTTCCCCGCGGGGCGGATCGGGAGCGGACCCTCCTGGCGCGACTGCGGCGCGCCGACGCCGCGCTGGTGATCGCCCCCGAGGAGCATCGCACCCTGGAGCGGCTGACGCGCCTGGTGCTCGCGGCCGGAGCGCGGCTGCTGGGCTGCGGTCCCGCGGCGATCCGGATCGCCTCCGACAAGGGGGCCACCGCGCGCCTGCTGGCGGCCAACGCCGTTCCGGGACCCGCGACCCGGCGGGTCGCCTTCGCGGGGGCGGCGTCCCGTCTCGCGGGACACCCGCTGCCATGCGTCCTGAAGCCGATCGACGGGTGCGGCGGCGCCGGCGTGGTCGTGGTGCGGCGGCGGGACGCGATCGCCGCGGCCCTGCGGCGGGTGCGGCGCAGCACGTCCGCACGGGCGCTGCTCGCGCAGGAGTACATCGAGGGGACGGACGCCAGCGTCGCGGTCTTCGCCGGCGGCGCGGGCACGCTGGTGCCGTTCGGTCCCTTCCGGCAGCGCCTGGCCCGGCGCGGCCCGTTGCGCTATCTCGGCGGGGACGGACCGATCGACCATCCACGCGCCGGCGAGGCGCGCGAGCTGGCCTGCCGCGCGGTGGCGGCGCTCGCCGCCGCGGCGGGCGGAGTGCGCGGCTATCTGGGGATCGATCTCGTCCTGGCGCCCGACGGCGCGCGGGTGATCGAGATCAACCCGCGGCTGACCACGGCCTACGTCGGTTTGCGCCGGGTCATGCGGGACAATCCGGCGCGGCTGATCCTGGCCGCCGCGGCGGACGCGCCGCTGCCGGCGGCGGCCGCGGGGGCGGTGTCGGGCCGCTGCCGGTTCCGGGCGGACGGAGGGGTGCGGTGGCTGGAACGGCCGATGCTGGAGCGGGGAGGGACGGCATGGCGACCTTCTGCGGCTGGGATCTCGGCGGCGTCCATCTGAAGCTGTCGATCCTGAGGACCGGCGCCGGGACGGCGCCGCAGATCCACACCTTCATCGTGCCGTTCGAGATCTGGAAGGACGCCCCGGGTCTGGAGCGCCGGCTGCGGGCCCTCCATGACGAAGCGCTCGGCCCCGGAGCGCCGCGGGACGGGGCCACGCGCGACGGCGCCCCGCGGCGCGGCCTCCCGCAGGCGCACGGGGTCACCCTGACGGCGGAGTTC
>JBOGOE010000014.1:0-12874 GCA_050747445.1 Candidatus Polarisedimenticolia bacterium
GGAGCCCCGCGAGCATCCCGGCCGCCGCCTTGCCGAACGAGAGGATCAGGAGCCGGCCGCGCGACTGGAGGTGCAGCGGCCGGCCGCAGAGGATCAGCTGGCCGCCGCGGACGGCGACGGCGCGGCGCACCGCCTCGGCCGGGTCGCAGGCGGCGACGGCGTCGCGCGCCACCGTCCCGAGGAGGTCGGCCGCCGCGGCCCGCGCTTCCCGTGCGAACGCGCCGCCCATCAGCGATTCCCCGTATCGGGCCGCGAAAACCTTGGGGGCGTAAGCATCGCGGCGCTGCTGCCCCGAAGGTCGCGTCCCGCGCGTATTGACAGGGGATCGGGCCTCTGGTATAAGACCGCCAACGTCGCGGGGAACGATCCAGCGCAGTTCACGAACCTACCCGAGGGAGGAGTCGGATGAATAAAGCGGATCTCATCGACAAGATTGCCAAGGACGCACGCATCAGCAAGACCGCATCCGGCAAAGCGCTCGACTCGCTGATCGACGGCATCACCAAGTCCCTCAAGAAGGGAGACCGCGTGGCGCTCGTCGGCTTCGGGACTTTCACCGTTTCCAAGCGCAAGGCCCGCGTCGGCCGCAACCCGCAGACCGGCGAGCAGATCGAGATCAAGGCGCGCAAGGTCGCCCGCTTCCGTCCGGGCAAGGAGCTGGCCGCCGCGATCCGCTGATCGCGTCACCGGCGGCGCGCCAGACCGCGCGGCGTCACATTCAGGACAAGATTCGAGAGGGCGGCGGTGACGCCGCCCTCGCCCTTTGCGGGCCTCCCGGCCGCTCTCCGGCCCCCTCCAGCCGGACCCGGCCACGCGCTACTCGACCGTGAACAGCGGCGTGCCCGTCTCGACGGTGTCGCCGGGCCGGACGTGGACGTCCCGCAGGCGCCCTTCCTTGGGGGACGTCAGCTCGTTTTCCATCTTCATCGCTTCGATCACCACGACCCCCTGCCCCGGCCGGAGGAGGTCGCCTGGGGCGGCCAGGAGCGCCACCACCTTCCCCGGCATGAAGGCACGCACCTCCGCCGGTCCCGCCGGCCGGAGGGCGGCGCCGGCCGCGGCGGCACGGCGCGGGTCGTCGATCCGGACCTCGTAGAGACGACCGCCGATGGTCACCGTGAAGACCGACCCGTCCCCTGCGCCGGCGACCCCGTCATTCGCCCGCGTCACCGCCGCCTCGAGGGTGCGGCCGCCGATCTCCAGGAGCACGAGGGCGCCGTCGCGCCGCCCGTGAATGACCGGCGCGTCGGCGCCGGTGCGCGCGGTGAAGCGGCCGGCGCCACCGGACGCCACCTCCACCGGAAGCTCCAGACCGCCGATCCGGGCCACGCAGCGCATCGCCGTCCTCGTCTCAGCGTCCCGGGAAGGGCCGGGTCCGTGTCTCCATCTGGGCGCGCCGGCCGGCGGCGGCCCAGGCGGTGGGACCAGCCGCCGTGGCCGCCACCCGCCCCCGTTCCGCTTCCCCGCAGGCCATGACCGCGGCGGCGATTGCCGCCGCCTCCGTGTCGGGCCCCGGCGTCCGCAAGCGCTCGGTCAGCCGCGCCAGATGTCGATCGACCCAGCCGATGTCGAGGCGTCCGGACTGGAACCCGGGGTCGGCCATCACCTCGCGATGGAACGGAATGGTGGTGCGGATCCCCGCGACCACGAACTCGTCGAGGGCGCGGCGCATCCTCGCGATGGCTTCCCGCCGATCGCGGCCCCACGCCACCAGCTTGGCGATCAGGGCGTCGTAGTGCAGCGAGACTCCGTCCCCGGCCCGCAGCGCCGTGTCGACCCGGATCCCCGGCCCCGCGGGAAGGCGCAGCTCGCGGATCGGACCCGGACAGGGGCGGAAGCCGTTGGCCGGATCCTCCGCCAGGATGCGGCACTCGATGGCGGCGCCGCGCGGCCGGAGCTGCTCCTGCCGCATCGGCAGCGGCTCCCCCTGCGCCAGCAGGATCTGGGCGCGCACCAGGTCGTGACCGGTCACCATCTCGGTGACCGGGTGCTCGACCTGGATCCGCGCGTTGACCTCCATGAACCAGGCGTTCCCCCCGTCGTCCAGGAGGAACTCGACGGTGCCGGCGTTGCGATAGCCGGCGGCGCGCGCCACCTGAAGCGCCAGCTCGCCGATCCGGGCCCGGGCGGTGTCGTCCAGGGCCGCCGACGGGGCCTCCTCCACCAGCTTCTGGTGACGGCGTTGGAGCGAGCACTCGCGCTCCCCCAGGTGGACGCCGTGGCCGTCGGCGTCGATCAGGATCTGGATCTCGACGTGACGCACCCCCTCGAGGAGCTTCTCGCAGTAGATGCCGTCGTCCCCGAAGGAGGCCTTCGCCTCCGAGCGCGCCGCCCGCGCCGCCGCCTCGAGCTCCTCCTCCCCGCGCACCACCCGCATCCCCTTGCCGCCGCCACCCGCCGCCGCCTTGAGCAGGACCGGATAGCCGGCGCGGCGCGCGAAGGCGCGCAGCGTCTCGAGGTCGCCGGCCCGCCCGGTGAGCCCGGGAATCACCGGCACGCCGTGGCGCTCGGCCAGCCGCCGCGCCTCGACCTTGTCGCCGACCAGCGCCATCGCTTCGGGCGGCGGCCCGATGAACAGGAGCCCCGCATCGGCGCAGGCCCGTGCGAACTCGGGGTTCTCGGCCAGGAAGCCGTACCCCGGATGGACCGCGTCGGCCTTCAGATCGCGCGCCGCGGCGACCAGAGCCCCGATGTCGAGATACGACCGGGCGGCCGGTGGCGGTCCGATGAGCCGCCCGGCGTCGGCCAGCCGGACCGGGAGCGAGGCGGCGTCGGCCTCCGAGTAGGCGATGACCGGCGACACCCCGAGCTCCCGGCAGGCGCGCAGGACGCGCAACGCGATCTCGCCGCGGTTGGCGATCAGGACGCGCGTGATGGGCCTCATGCGCCGCCGCTCCTAGAGCGGAATGTTTCCATGCTTCTTCGGGGGGTTGGTGTCGCGCTTGGTCCGCAGCACGCGCAGCGCCGCGATCACCTTGCGACGCGTGGCGCGCGGTTCGATCACCTCGTCGAGATAGCCGCGCTCCGCCGCAACGTAGGGACTGGCGAACTTGTCGCGGAATTCCTCGATCTTGCGGCGCCGCAGCGCCTCCGGGTCCTTCGCCGCCTTCAGCTCCTTGCGGTACAGGACGTTGACCGCCCCCTCCGGGCCCATGACGGCGATCTCGGCCGTCGGCCAGGCGAAGTTGAAGTCGGTGCGGATGTGCTTCGAGCCCATCACGCAGTACGCGCCGCCGTAGGACTTCCGGGTGATCACCGTGACCTTCGGGACGGTGGCTTCGGCGAAGGCATACAGCAGCTTGGCGCCGTGCTTGATGATCCCCCGGTATTCCTGGTCGGTCCCCGGCAGGAATCCCGGCACGTCCTCGAAGATGACCAGCGGCACGTTGAACGCGTCGCAGAAGCGGACGAAACGCGCGCCCTTGATCGAAGCGTCGATGTCGAGCGTGCCGGCGAGCACCGCCGGCTGGTTGGCCACCACCCCCACAGGGGCGCCGTCCATGCGGCCGAAGCCGACGACCAGGTTCTTGGCATAGTGCTCGTGCACCTCGAGGAACGCCCCGTCGTCGAGCACCGCCTTCAACAACAGACGCATGTCGTACGGCTTGTTCGGGTCCCCGGGGACCAGCCGGTCGAGCGCCGCGTCCTCGCGTTCGGGGTCGTCGGCGGCCGCCCGTCGCGGCGGATCCTCCATGTTGTTGGACGGCAGGTACGACAGCAGATCGCGTACGAGGGCCAGCGCCGCGCGGTCGTTCTCCGCGGCGAAGTGGGCGACGCCCGAGATGGTGGCGTGCGTCATCGCCCCCCCGAGCTCCTCCTTGGTGACCTCCTGGTGCGTCACCGCCTTGATGACGTCGGGGCCCGTGATGAACATGTAGGAGGTCCCCTGCACCATGATGTTGAAGTCGGTGATCGCCGGCGAGTAGACCGCGCCCCCGGCGCACGGTCCCATGATGGCGGAGATCTGCGGGATCACCCCGGACGCCAGGGTGTTGCGGAGGAAGATGTCGGCGTATCCCCCGAGCGATACGACCCCCTCCTGGATGCGCGCCCCGCCCGAATCGTTGAGTCCGACGACCGGCGCCCCGACCTTCATCGCCAGGTCCATGACCTTGCAGATCTTTGCGGCGTTGGACTCGCTCAGGGAGCCGCCGAACACGGTGAAGTCCTGCGCGTACACGAACACCGGCCGCGCCTCGATCAGACCGTGACCCGCGACCACGCCGTCGCCGGGGGTGCGCTGGCTGTCCATGTCGAAATCGCGGCAGCGGTGGACGACGAAGCGATCCAGCTCCTGGAAGGTCCCCGGATCGAGCAGGAGATCGATCCGCTCCCCGGCGGTCAGCTTTCCCTCCGCCCGCTGGCGCTCCTGGCGGGCAGGGCCTCCTCCGGACCCGGCCTCGCGGTTGCGCCGCGCCAGTTCCTCGATCCGGTCGGAGGCCACCTCAGGACTTCCGCATCTGCTGCGGCAGCTTCTCCCAGTCCTTCAGGAACTTCTCCAGCCCGATGTCGGTGAGCGGGTGCTTGAGCAGGGACTCCAGGACCGTGAACGGCATGGTCGCGACGTCGGCACCGGCGGTTGCCGCCTCGACGACGTGGACGGGATTGCGGATGCTGGCCGCCAGGATCCGGCAGCCGTACTCGTAGTTGTCGAAGATCGCCCGGATCTGGCGCACCAGATCCATGCCGGTGTGGCTGATGTCGTCGAGCCGGCCGACGAACGGACTGACGTAGGCCGCGCCGGCCTTGGCGGCTAGCAGGGCCTGGGTCGGCGAGAAGATCAGCGTCGTGTTGATCTTGATCCCCTCGGAGGACAGGGTCTTGATGGCCTTGATCCCCTCCTTGATGATCGGGATCTTGACCACGACGTTGGGGGCCACGCGCGCCAGACCGCGCCCCTCCCGGACCATCTCCTCCGCCGTCAGGGTGACGCATTCGGCGCTCACCGGGCCGGGGACGATGCGGCAGATTTCGCGCAGGACTTCCAGGAAGTCCTGTCCCTCCTTCGCCACCAGGCTGGGGTTGGTGGTGATCCCGTCGAGGATCCCCCAGCTGTGGGCCTCGCGGATCTCCTTGATGTTCGCGGTGTCCAGAAAGATTTGCATCGTCGCTCCTCCGGGATCGCGGCGCCGCGCCTAGGCGTCCGCTCCGTTACCGCCCTCCTGCCCGCCCGTCCCGCCTTCGTCGTGCTCCCCGGTCGCGGCGGCCGGCGTGGCGGCGGCGCGCCCCCCCGGCGTTCCTTCGGACCCGCCGTTGTCCCGCTCCAGGACGCGGGCCACCGCCACCACCTGGTCTCCTTCGTCGAGGTGGATGAGACGCACCCCCTGGGTGGGCCGCCCGAGGATGGAGATGTCCTTCACGTTGGTGCGGATGATCTTGCCGTGCGCGGTGATCACCACCACCTGGTCGTCGTCCGCGACCTCCATGACCTGCACCACGGGGCCGGTCCGGTCGGTGACCTTCAGGTTGATGATCCCGGTCCCGCCGCGGCCCTGCAGCCGGTACTCCTCGAGGGCGGTGCGCTTGGCGTACCCCCCCTGGGTGACCGAGAGGATGGTGCTGTCCCTGCCGTGCAGGGCATCCATCTCGACGATGGCGTCCCCCGCGTCGAGGCGCATGCCGATCACGCCGTAGGCGCTGCGGCCCATCGGCCGGACGTCCGCTTCCGCGAAGCGGATCGCCTGTCCCCGGGAGGTCGCCATGAACATTTCCTGCTTCCCGTCGGTCAGCTTGGCCGACAGGAGCCCGTCCCCTTCGTCGACGTTGATGGCGATGATCCCGCCGGCCCGCGGATTGCCGTAGGCCGACAGCGCCGTCTTCTTGATGATCCCCTTGCGGGTGCAGAAGACGATGTACCGGTCCTCGCCGAACTCCTTGGTGGCCAGGAGGGACGCCACCTTCTCCTCGGGGGTCAGCTCGATGAAGTTGACGATGTTCTTCCCTTTCCCGGCGGTGCCCACCTGTGGGATCTCGTGGACCTTGAGCCAGTGGACCCGGCCGCGGGTGGTGAAGATGAGGATGTGCGCGTGCGTCGAGGCGGTGAACAGCCGCTCGACGAAGTCCTCCTCGCGCGTGGTCATTCCGATCTTTCCCTTGCCGCCGCGGCGCTGGCTGCGGTACGCGGAGGCCGGGCTGCGCTTGACGTAGCCGGCGTGCGAGACGGTGATCACCATCTCCTCCTCGGCGATCATGTCCTCCAGGACGATCTCGCCGGCCTCCGCGATGATCTCGGTGCGCCGCGCGTCGGCGTAGACCTTGCGGATCTCGCGCAGCTCCTCCGTCATGAGACCGAACACCAGCCTCTCGTTCGCCAGGATCTCCCGGTAGCGCGCGATGTCCTTGAGCGTCTGGGTGTACTCGTCCACGATCTTCTGGCGCTCGAGCCCGGTCAGCCGCTGCAGCTTCAGGTCGAGGATCGCCTGCGCCTGCACCTCGGAGAGCTTGAAGCGCAGACGCATCGCCTGGCGCGCCTCCTCGGGCGTCTTGGCCTGGCGGATCAGGGTCACCATCTCGTCCAGGTTGTCGAGCGCGATCTTGAGCCCCTCGAGGAGGTGCGCCCGCTCCTCCGCCCGCGCCAGCTCGAAGGCCGTCCTCCGGGTGATGACCTCGCGGCGGTGATCGACGAAATGCCCGATCATCTGCTTGAGGTTCAGCACCTGGGGCCGGTTGTTGACGATCGCCAGGAAGATCGCGCCGAACGACTCCTGCATCTGGGTGTGCTTGTACAGGCTGTTCAGGATCACCTTCGGCACGGCGTCCCGGCGGAGATCGAGGACGACGCGGATGCCGTCGCGGTCGGACTCGTCGCGGATGTCGGTGATGCCGTCGATCCTCTTGTCGTTGACGAGCGATGCGATCTGCTCGATCAAGCGGGTCTTATTCACCTGGTAGGGGATTTCGGAGATGACGATCTGGTCCTTCCCCTTCTTCCCCTCTTCGATGACCGCCCGGGCGCGCATCGCGATGATCCCGCGGCCCGTCCGGTAGGCCTGCAGGATCCCCTGGCGCCCGCAGATGAAGCCCGCGGTCGGGAAATCCGGCCCCTTGACGTGGTGCAGCAGCCCGTCGACCGTGATCTCCGGGTTCTCGATCTGGGCGATCACCGCATCGATGATCTCCCCCATGTTGTGCGGGGGGATGTTGGTCGCCATGCCGACCGCGATGCCCGACGAGCCGTTGACCAGGAGGTTGGGGAACCGGCTCGGCAGGACGAGCGGTTCCTTCTGCTGGCCGTCGTAGTTGGGACCGATCTCGACGGTGTCCTTGTCGATGTCGGCGAGCATCTCCTGGGCCAGCCGCGCCATGCGCACCTCGGTGTAGCGCATGGCGGCCGGCGGATCGCCGTCGATCGACCCGAAGTTCCCCTGCCCGTCCACGAGCGGGTAGCGCATGGAGAAGTCCTGCGCCAGCCGCACCAGCGTGTCGTAGATCGCGGTGTCGCCGTGCGGGTGGTATTTCCCCATCACGTCCCCGACGATGCGGGCCGCCTTCTTGTAGGGCTTGTCGTGGGAGTTGCCCGCCTCGTGCATGGCATACAGCACGCGGCGGTGGACCGGCTTGAAGCCGTCGCGGACGTCCGGCAGCGCCCTGCCGATGATCACGCTCATGGCGTAATCGAGGTAGGACCGGCGCATCTCGTCCTCGATGTTGACGCGCACCGGCTCGGTGTGGCGGGTCGTTTCGTCCATCTAGATGTCGAGGTTGCGGACGTCGAGGGCGTTCTCTTCGATGAACCGGCGGCGCGGCTCCACGGTGTCGCCCATGAGGACCGTGAAGATGTCGTCCGCCTGGACCGCGTCGGCGACCGTCACCTGCACGAGGCGGCGGGTCTCCGGGTTCATGGTCGTCTCCCAGAGCTGGCCCGGATTCATCTCGCCGAGCCCCTTGTAGCGCTGGACCGTGACGCCGCGCTTGCCTTCCTCCATCAGGTAATCGAGGAGCTCCAGACGCCCGCCGACGCTCACCTCGCTGCCGTTCTCCGTGACCAGGAGCGGCGGCTGCTTCAGCTCCCGCAGATCACGGTCGAGGGCGAGCAGCGTCCGGTACTCGCTGCCGGTCACCAGGTCCCAGCCCACGCGCATCGGCGCGCGGCCGCGGCCGGGCTGCCGGGCGTCGAAGGTGAAGCGCCCGTGCTCTTCGTCCTTCTCCAGCTCCGACGCGCGGAATCCGGCCCCCTCGGCGGCGGCGCGCAGCTCCTCGAGCGTGCCGGCCGTCTCGAAGGTCGCCACCTCGTGCACGTCCCGCTCCAGGAGCAGCTCCACGAGCCGCGGGTCGTAGCCGCGTTTTCTCAGGAGATCGAGGTGCACCCGGAAGCGCGACAGCCGCTCCAGGATGTTGCGCAGCTCGT
Source organism: Candidatus Polarisedimenticolia bacterium (assembly GCA_050747445.1). Classification (GTDB taxonomy): domain Bacteria; phylum Acidobacteriota; class Polarisedimenticolia; order Gp22-AA2; family Gp22-AA2; genus JBOGOE01. The sequence goes on from JBOGOE010000014.1 coordinate 8,348, forward strand.
TCCCCTCCAGCCGGCGGTCCCGCCCCGGCAGCTTCACGGCCCGCTCCTGCGACGCCTGGCTCATCAGGAAGCCGCTCAGGGCGTCGTCGTTGGCGAGGTACTCCTCGTGCTTCCCCTTCTTGACCTTGTAGAGCGGCGGCTGGGCGATGTACAGGTGCCCGCGCTCGATCAGCTGCGGCATCTGGCGGTAGAAGAAGGTCAGGAGCAGCGTCCTGATGTGGGACCCGTCCACGTCGGCGTCGGTCATGATGATGATCCGCCCGTAGCGCAGGCGGGCCGGGTCGTAGTCCTCCTCGCCGATGCCGGTGCCGAGCGCCGTGATGATGGTGCGGATCTCCTGGCTCCCGAGCATCTTGTCGAAGCGGGCCTTCTCGACGTTGAGGATCTTCCCGCGCAGCGGCAGGATCGCCTGGAAGCGCCGATCGCGCCCCTGCTTGGCGGAGCCGCCCGCCGAATCCCCCTCGACCAGGAACAGCTCGCACTTCTGCGGGTCGCTCTCCTGGCAGTCGGCCAGCTTGCCCGGGAGCGATCCGGAGTCGAGCGCCCCCTTGCGCCGCGTCAGCTCCTTGGCCTTGCGGGCCGCCTCGCGGGCTCGCAGCGCCTCCAGACCCTTCTCCAGGACGCGCCGCGCCACCCCGGGGTTCTCCTCGAAGCAGGCCGACAGCCGTTCGTTGACCATCCCCTCGACGATCCCCTTGACCTCGCTGTTGCCGAGCTTGGTCTTGGTCTGGCCCTCGAACTGGGGCCGCATCAGCTTGACGCTGATCACGGCCGTCAGTCCCTCGCGCACGTCCTCCCCGGAGAGCTGCGCCTGCTCCTTGGACATCATGCGGGCCGCGTAAACGTTGATCGTGCGGGTCAATGCCGAGCGGAACCCCGACAGGTGCGTGCCGCCTTCCATCGTGTTGATGCTGTTGGCGAAGGAGAAGACGATTTCGTTGTAGCCGTCGTTGTACTGCAGCGCGATCTCGGCCACGACGCCGTCGCGCTCGCCACGCATGAAGATCGGCTTGGGGTGGACCGGATTCTTGTTCTTGTTGAGGTGCTCGACGAACGAGACGATGCCGCCCTTGTAGTTGAACTCGTGGCGCCGGTTCTGCGCCCGCTCGTCCTCGATGGTGATGGTGACCCCTTCATTGAGGAACGCCAGCTCCCGCAGCCGCTGGGACAGGGTGTCGAACGAGAAGTTGACGTCCTCGAACACCGTCGGATCGGGGCGGAACCGGATCCGGGTCCCCCGGTTTTTCGTGGTCCCGGTCTGGCGGAAGGGGGTCGCCGGCTTGCCGCGCTCGAAGCGCATCTCGTAGACGTTGCCGTCGCGGCGGATCTCCAGGTCCAGCCATTCGGACAGGGCGTTGACGACGGAAACCCCGACGCCGTGGAGACCGCCGGAGACCTTGTAGGAGTCGTTGTCGAACTTCCCCCCGGAGTGCAGCACCGTCATGACGACCTCGGCCGCCGGCTTGTGCTCCGTCGAATGCATGTCGACGGGGATGCCGCGGCCGTTGTCGGTGACCGTGACCGAGTTGTCGACGTGGATGATCACATCGACGCGGTCGCAGAATCCGGCCTGCGACTCGTCGATGCTGTTGTCGACGACCTCGTAGACCAGGTGGTGCAGGCCGCCGGCCGCCGTGTTGCCGATGTACATCGCCGGCCGCTTGCGGACCGCCTCGAGCCCTTCGAGGACCTTGATCTTGGAGGCGTCGTAGCGCTCGGCGCCGCCCATGGCGGTCCGGATCTCTGCTTCCACGACCTTGTCTCCCGGGCTCTTGCCCATCAAAGGCCTCGGCCGCAGGGCACGCCCTGGTTCCGTGGCATCGGGGGGGTCAATGGCCGCTTTTTCCTCGGCGAAGTTTGGGGGGCGATATCGGGCGGCTCAGCGTCTGTGGTCCAGGATTCCCGCCCGATTCCATCTGCAGACAACGGCCACAAACGAGCGAAATTTTAGCACAGGGGGGGCTTTTCGAGCAATGCGGAAGGGCTCGAAAACAGCCGTGCGGTGGGACTATTAAAGAGGATACGCCGCCCCATCGGGCGGCGCGTCCACAACCTGTTTAAATCCTTTGACTTGGCCCTATGCAGGACCAGCGTCAGATGCGCATCGGCATGACGACGTACCGGTAATCCCGGCCTTCCAGGCCGACCGGCCGCAGCAGACCCTGCGTCGCCTCGTCCTTCAGCGCCAGATGCACTTCTCCGGGACCGAGCGCCTGCAGGAAATCGAGGAGATATTTGGCGTTGAAACCGATCTCGATCGGGGTCCCGTCGTACCCGACCTCGATCGTCTCGGCCGCCTCGCCGACCTCGGGATTGCTCGAGGAGATTTCGAGAAGCCCCTGCTGCGCGCTGATCTTGACGGCCCTGGATCGCTCGCTCGACAGGAGCGCCACGCGACGCAGGACGTCGGCGAATCCCTGGGCCTCGATCTTGACGATCCGATCGTTCCCTTCGGGTATGACTTTCTGATATTCGGGGAACTTCCCGGGGACGATGGTCGAGGTCAGGACCGTCCGGCCGATCTTGAAGAAGACATGGTTCTCTTTCTGCCCGAAGAGGATTTCGCTCTCCCCTTCACCGATGGCCGCGATCTCCTGGAACGCCTTGCGGGGAACGATCACCTCGATCGGCGTTTCGGCCGCCCCCTTTTCCATCCGTCCGCTGATGAAGGCCAGACGGTGCCCGTCGGTGGCCACCAGGGTCAGGGTGCGCTTGTGCAGCAGCATCAGCCCGCCGTGGATCTGGTAGCCGCGCGTCTCGTCGGTGGTGACGGCGAACAGGACCTTGGAGATCATGTCGATCAGGAGGGGGCGCTCGATCGGGATCCCCTTGGCGAAGTCGAATTCGGGGATCGCCGGAAAGTCCTCCCGTGACAGACCCACGATTCGGAAGCGGGCCTTCTGGCAGGTGATCGAAACCCAGTTCCCGTCCTCCGCCTTGAGGCGGACGTCGGCGTCCGGCAGGTACCGGACGATGTCGAACAGCCTCCGCGCCTGCAGGGTGATCGAACCGGGCTTCTGCACCTGGGCGTCGCAGGTGGTCCGCAGCCCGACCTCCAGGTCGGTCGCCGCCAGCTCGAGCCGGTCCTTGCGCGCTTCGATGAGGATGTTCGACAGGATCGGGATCGTGCTCTTCTTTTCCACGATCCCCTGCATGACCTGGAGCTCTCTGAGGAGGTTCTCCTTGGGGGTCACGAAATCCATACGCCCTCCGACTGATACGATCGGCTTTCCGTTCTTGAAGCGAAGGGAAAGAATTGTAGCACCAGCAGGCGCTGTGGGTGCCGAGGAAATCCCCGCGCGCCCGGGCCCGGCGCCGGCTTGAAGCCGACCCGGCTCCGCGCGGTTCCTGTGGATCGCGGTTCGTCCGCCTGTGGACGGCCGGAGGGCCGCGAAGCGTCCACAGGCGGCCACCGGGCCGCCCACAGGCCCCTGTGGATCGCCGCCCGGGGTTCCGTGGAGCGGCTCACTGGAACGACTCGAGGAAGGTCTCGATCTGCCGCGCGAAATCGGGGTTGGTCTCACGCAACGCGGTGATCTTCCGCAGGGCGTGCAATACGGTGGTGTGGTGCTTGCCGCCGAACTGCGCCCCGATGGCGGGGAGCGATTTCTCGGTCAGCCGCTTGCACATGTACATGGCGACCTGCCGCGGGAAGGAGATGTGCTTGGAGTTGTTGCGCGACTTGAGCTCGGACACCTTGATGTTGAAGTAGTTGGCGACGAACTTCTGGATCGACTCGACGCTGACGCTGCGGCCCCGGTCCTCGATCAGGTCCTTGAGCGTGTCGCGTGCCATGTCGAGGTCGATCGGTCGCCCGGTGAGGCCGGCGTAGGCGACGAGACGGATGAGCGACCCCTCGAGCTCGCGGATGTTCGAGCGGATCCGGCTGGAGATGAACAGCGCGACGTCCTCGGGCAGGGTCATCCCCTCCGCCTCGGCCTTCTTTCGCAGGATGGCGACCTTGGTCTCGAGATCCGGCGGCTGGATGTCGGCGATCAACCCCCACTCGAAGCGCGAACGCAGCCGCTCCTCGAGGGTGGGGATGTCCCGCGGCGGGCAGTCGCTGGTGATGACGATCTGCTTCTGGGCCTCGTACAGGGCGTTGAAGGTATGGAAGAATTCCTCCTGGGTCCGCTCCTTTCCGGCCAGGAACTGGATGTCGTCGATGAGCAGGAGATCGACGTTGCGGAACCGGTCCTTGAAGTCGAGGGTCTTCTCGAAGCGGATGGAGTTGATCAACTCGTTCATGAAGGCTTCGCTCGTGACGTAGAGGTGCCGCAGGGTCCCCCGGCCGCGCGCGATGGCGTTGCCGATGGCGTGCATCAGGTGCGTCTTCCCGAGCCCCACGCCGCCATAGATGTAGAGGGGGTTGTAGGCGGTCGAGGGCTGCTCGGCCACCGCCAGGGCGGCGGCATGCGCGAACTGGTTGCAGGAGCTGACCACGAACGAGTCGAACGAGTAGCGGGGATTGAGACCGGTGCCGAACAGGGCCATCTCGCCCCTCCCCACCGCGGCGCCGCGTGGCGC
>JBOGOE010000015.1:0-6479 GCA_050747445.1 Candidatus Polarisedimenticolia bacterium
GGTTCGTGTTCCTTCGGGACTTCTTCCTCCACTCACCTTGCGGCCTGAGGACGAGGGTCACCTCCCTTGTGAATTGGGTCGGACCGTCCGGCGCGCCGTTCCCGTGGACGGCCCGAGCGCGCGACAGGGTACGGGCACGATCGCGGCGGGACAGTAGGAGGATCACCTCAAGCGCGGGGTGGAGAAAACCCGAGCAGTCGCGGGGCTGGACGCGGAGCGTCCGGAACCGCGGCATTCCGGCAGACGGGCTGACGGAACCGGTATCCCGGCCGCCCCTTTGGTAATCCGGGGTCGGTCGGCGGCGTGCCAGCAGCCGTCGGGTGAACACCGGAATCCGCCCCGCTAACATCCCGCAGGTCCGTCTCCTGCGCGCGGCGGGCCGCGGGGGCAGCCCGGATGGCACCGGTGTTGCTGCTACGGTGGAGCGGGAGCGGAGAACCCTTTCCCGAGAAAGGCAAACCCGTCGCGAGGCGGGGACGCAAAGCCAAGGATCAGGTCACGGCCTGACAGCCTGGTTGCCGAAGGAAGGGACCAGTTGGAGCCCCGGGGAATCGTGGTCCTCCATCCCAGGGGAGGATCACCATGTTCCACGTCGCCACCGCGACGCTCCGCGGGTCGTTTGCGTTCGTCCTGTCCGCCAGCATTGCACTGACGCTGTCCATCACCCCGGGCCGGAGCCAGACCGTCGAGACGGAGGTCGTTCCCGGCGGGTTCCTGGAGTCCGCCCTGACCGGGCTGGCCCGCCCGCTCCTGGGCCCGTCCGTCCTGCAGGCGCTCCTGCCGGCGCGCGGTGTCTTCACGTTTCCCCCGCCCTACGGGACCACCGGGATCCGTCTCACCAACGGATCGGACTGCGGCGGCGCCGACTGCGTGTTTCCCGTGGGTTATTCCTACTGGCGCAATACCAACAATCACGCCGGCAGCGACGAGATGCTGATCTTCCTGGGACTCAACACGTCGCGCGGCGGTGCGGGCCCGACCCTCTTCAGATACAACAAGGTCACGGGGCAGGTCACCAAGGTGGGGCCGTTGTTCGACGCCGCGTCCGCCCGCAGCGGGCACAGCGGCGAAGGGTGGTACTTCAGTGCCACCCGGCCCACCGCGTTGTACCTCGACGACGGACCGCGGATGCTGCGCTACGACGTCCTCAGCCGGCAGTACGAGACGGTGTTCGACGTCACCGCGAGGTACGGCTCCGACAAGATCCTCTGGCAGATGCACTCGAGCGACGACGACCGGGTTCACTCCGCCACGCTGCGGCGCACGCCCTCCTACGAGATGCTGGGCTGTGTCGTGTACCACGAGGACACGGCGGTGTTCCAGTACTTCCCCAAGATCGGCGACTTCGACGAGTGCCAGCTCGACAAGAGCGGCCGCTGGCTGATGAGCCTGGAGAACGTGGACGGCCAGTACGACGTCGAGATGCGGATCTTCGACCTGCAGACCGGCGCCGAGCGGCTGGTCTGGGACCAGGACGGGGCGGTGGCCCACGACGACATGGGCTACGGCTACGTCGTGGGGCCCGACAACTGGAACGCCCTGCCGAACGCCGAGTATCTCTGGGAGTTCGCCCGCGACCCGCTGGCGCGGCAGCTGGTCTCCCACACGCGCGTCTGGGACGCTCCGGCGCCGAACCATCTCAGCCACACCAACGCCCGCCCGGGAGTCCCCCCCGCGGAGCAGTACGCCTGCGGCAGCGGGGCCTCGCGCGCCCTGGTCGCGTGGGCGAACGAGATCATCTGCTTCCGTCTCGACGGGTCGCTCGACGTCCTGGTGGTCGCCCCGGTCATGACCGACATGAACGCCCCCGGCGGCGGCGACGATTACAACAAGCTGCCGAAGGGGAACCTCGACGTCACGGGCCAGTACTTCATCTGGACCAGCAACACCGGCGGCGGGCGCCTCGACGCCTTCATCGTCAAGGTCCCGGGACATCGTCTCACCGATGCCGCCGATACGACGCCGCCGGCCATCACCGCCGTCGCCGCCTCGGGCATCACGACCTCCGCAGCGTCCATCGCGTGGACGACCGGCGAGGCCGCCGATTCACAGATCGAGTACGGCCCCACGACCGCCTACGGGAGCCAGACGACCCGCGACGGGACCTTCGTGACCGGGCACTCCCAGGGGCTCAGCGGTCTGACCGCGGCGACCCTGCACCACTACCGCGTCAAGTCGCGCGACGCGGCGGGCAACCTGGCGACCTCGCAGGACTTCACCTTCACGACCGGGGCCGAGCCGGTGCCGCTTCCGCCCGCGGGGTCGGGACCGGCGGCCCACTGGCCCTTCACCGAGGGAGGCGGCACCATGGCCGCCGACGCCACCGGTCGGGGCCATACGGGGACGCTGATGAACGGCAGCACCTGGGTGTCCGGCACCGCCGGCACCGGTGTCGGTCTCGATGGCGCCGACGACTACGTTGACGTCCCGCACGCTGCCGACCTCGACGCCTATCCGCTGACCGTCGCTGTCTGGGTGCGCTCCACCGGCACCGGTGTTCGCGGCGTGGTCAACAAGTACGCCCCGGCCTCCTTCAACGGCTACCAGATCTTTCTCGAGAACGGCAACCTCTGCGCCTGGTACTTCCGCGATTCCTCCAATTTCGTCTGGGACGGCACCGGCTGCACGCTCGCGGTCCCCGGTGTCGCCGACGACCTGTGGCATCACGTCGCCTTCGTCGTGGACGCCGCCGGCGGCCGCCTCTACGTCGACGGCCTCCTCCGGGCCAGCCGCGCCTGGAGCGGCACGCCCGGCGCTACGACGACGACGCAGCGGCTCGCCTTGGGCGCCTACCCAGGCACCGCCACCCCCTATCTGCGCGGCCGGCTCGACGATGTCCGCATCTACTCGCGCGCCCTGTCCGCGTCCGAGCTGGCGAGCCTGTCCGCCACGCCCGACACCGCGGCGCCGTCCATTTCCGCCGTCGCGAGCTCCGGTGTCACCACGACCGCGGCCACGATCACCTGGACGACGAACGAGCCCGCCGACTCGCAGGTGGAGTACGGGACGACGACCGCCTACGGCAGCCAGTCCACCCGCGACGCGACGCTGGCGACCGGCCACACGCAGACCCTCGCCGGCCTGATTGCGGGCACCCTGTACCATTACCGCGTCCGCTCGAGGGACGCCGCCGGCAACCAGGCGACGTCGCAGGACTTCAGCCTCACCACGACGAGTCCGGCGCCGCCCGGTGACGGCAAACAGCGCCGCCCGGTCGGCCGCTGGAAGTTCTCGGAGGGCGTCGGGTCGGCCGCGCTCGACGCCTCGGGGCTGGGGCACACCGGGACCCTGATGAACGGCGCCGCCCGGACGGCCGGCACCGCCGGTCCCGGCCTCGGCCTCGACGGCATCGACGACTACGTCGATGTCCCCCACGCCGCCGACCTCGACGCCTACCCCCTGACGATCTCCGTCTGGGTGAAATCCGGTGCCACGGGCTCCGGCGGCCTGGTCAACAAGTACGCCCCGGCCTCCTTCAACGGCTACCAGCTGTTCTTCGAGAACGGCAACCTCTGCGCCTGGTATTTCCGCGACGCCTCCAGCCACGTCTGGGACGGCACCGGCTGCACCCTGGCCACGCAGGGCGTCGCCGACGATCTGTGGCACCACGTGGCCTTCGTCGTGGACGCCACCGGCGGGCGCCTCTACGTCGACGGCCTCCTCAAGACCAGCCGCGCCTGGACCGGCACACCCGGCGCCACGACCACGCTGCAGAGGCTCGCCTTCGGCGCCTACCCCGGAACCGCCGCGCCGTACCTGCGCGGCCAGATCGACGATGTCCGGATCCACCCCCGGGTCCTGACGCCGGAGGAGATCTTCGACGCCTGGGACGCCGCCGCGCCCAACCCCTGAACTCCTCGCGTATCGCCCGGCACCTCAGGGGGTCATGGGAGGGCCCTGGAGGTCCGTGGCGGCGAGGGACAGCGGTGGCGGCGAACTCCTGCGGGATCCTCCCCCGCCGGCAGCGGGGAAACCCCCGATGGCGCCGTGCCTCCCGATCACCGACCATGAGCGGGATGGATGGGATGGCGCCCGCAACCGGGCCGCGGCTGCGCTTGGCCTGGGTCGAGGAATGGATGAGCACCCTCGCCCGGGAGGTCCTCCCCCATCTGGCCCGGCGCCACGACGTCACCTACGTCACCGCGGGCGACACGATCCCCGACGCCGATTTCGTCCGCGTCATCCGCTGCCGCCGCTATCACCACATGAACCTGGCCGGCTTCGCGCTCTCCCGCCAGGTCGATCGGCTGCATGCCCGGGGGCTGATCGACCTGGCTGTCGTGTGGGGCAGCGTCGCCTTCGCCCTGCGCCGCACTCCCTTCGTGAGCTTCGAGGGGACGTCGGTCTACGCGCAGATCGGCCGGTTCGCCTCGCGCACGACGCCGATGAAGCGCCTCAGGTTCCTGGCGGGGCTGGTGCACTACGCCGTGCCGGAGATCCTCTGCAACCGCCGGGCGGCGCGCGTCGTCGTCCCCTCCGAGTCCCTCAGGAACGACATCCTCCGCCTGCACCGGCTCCCGCCCGACAGGGTGGTGGTCGTGCCCCACGGCGCGGAGCCGCAGCACCTCCGGATCCACGGCGCCAAACGCCCCGCCGCCCGCCCGCGCATCCTGTACGTGGGCCGGCTCCACGTCCACAAGGGGATTACGGAGGTCCTGCGGGCGTTCGTGCGGCGCCCCGACCTCGACGCCGATTTCTGCATCGCCGGGGACGGCCCCAGTCGGCCGCTCCTGCAGGCGCTGGCGACGGGGGACGCGCGGGTGCGGCTGCTCGGTCCCGTGGGGCGCCAGGAGCTGGAGGCGCTGCTGGGCACCACGGCGATCTTCGTCCTGCCCACCTGGTACGAGGGGTTCGGTCTGGCGCTCCTCGAGGCGATGGCGAGCGGCCACGCCTGCGTCTGCTACGACCTTCCGGTGCTCCGCGAGATCCTCGGCGACGCCGGTGTGCTGGTCCCTGTTGGAGATGCCGGGGCGCTGGTGGACGCGATCGCCGGGCTCTTGCGCCGCCCGGACGACATCGTGTCCATGGCGGAGCGCGCCCATCGTCGCGCCCGCCGGTTCTCCTGGGACCGGGCGCGCGCCTCCATCGACGCGATCCTGCGCGACACCGCCCTGGAGATCGGGATCGGCGACCCGGGGCTCACGAACCGTCCCGCCGCGGCCACCTCCCGGGCGGCTTCCTGACGAACGGAATCGCGTAGACGTCCACCACCGGCGTGCCGTCGGCCCCGGATTGGTTGAAGTTCGAGGCGAAGCCGACGATCCGGCCGCTCCAGCCCGCCGAGACCCGCGGGGTGCTTGCGTAGTCGCAGGGGGGGCCGCCGGGCTGACCGCACCCGGGGTGAAAGCGCGATCGATGATGCGCCAGACGGCGAATCTCGCCGGTGATCACGTCGAGGGCGAGGATCTCCTGCCGGTAGGCGTGCCACGGGGTGATGTCGCCGCCCGCGCCGGAGGTGCCGCTGTCGAACGCGTCGGTCCTGTCTTCGGTCGATACGAACGCCCAGTCGCCCCAGGCCGCGGTGGCGACGTGCGATGCGTCGTTCCAGGTCGCGTAGGCCAGCAGGAGCCTGTTGTTCGGGAGGGCCTGTTGCTCCGCCTCGTCAAGACCCCGGGCGTCGTTGCCGACCGCCACCCGCCAGAGACCGGGCCGGGTGTGGCAGGCATTCACGATCATGTAGTCACGCCCGTCGGATGCGGAGATGAGCGAACCATGATCGCCGCACAGGGACCAGAAGACCCTCGGCGCGGCGGCGATCTCCCGGGCTGCGTGATCGAGCTCCCAGCTGACCGCCTGACCCATGCCGTACACGCCGGCGCCCGGGCTGGAGTCGTAGCCGACGAGGTAGCGGCCGTCGGGCGACACCCCAATGTAGCTGCCCGTGTCGATGTATCTCGAGCCGTCGATCGGGTTCGCGTACGGCCCGCGATCCATGGCCCTCCGGTCATAGAGCCGCACCGACGGCTCCGGCCCGTAGCGCACGAGCATGAAGCGGCCGGCGGCGTCGAGCCAGTTCAGCGTTCCCCCGAGCGGTCGGAGCGCCGCCCCTTCCGGGGGGGTCCAGTAGAGCCTGTCCCTCCACCTCCCTCCGGGCGCCAGCCTGACGCGGTGGATCCCGTCCCTCCCGTAGTAATAGAGGATGGCCGGGTCCTTCGGATCGAAACCGCCGTCTCCCGCGATCATGCCGATCGGGATCCCGCGGTGCGTCACCGCGCCGCCGGCGACGTCGATGACGTTCCACACCGGCGCGCTCTCCCCTCCGTCGCCCGCCGCCAGATGGAGATAGAGCGTCTCGTCGGCGTTCCACCACATGTTCCTGGCATAGAGGTCGTCCCGGACGTGATCGGTGGTCAGCCGGCGAACCGTCTCGCCGAACACCGGGTCGACGTAGCTGAAACCGGTCGTCCCGGGTGGGACGAACGCGTTGTAGGCGTAGGGACCGGTCGCCGGCGGCGGGCGCACCTCGTGCGCACCGGCAC
>JBOGOE010000016.1:0-2098 GCA_050747445.1 Candidatus Polarisedimenticolia bacterium
CTGGTGGCCGCCCCCTGCATCGGTCCGTTCGTGGTCGGGCTGCTGGCGTTCGTGAGCGCCGCGGGCGATCCGGTCCTGGGGTTCTGGTTGTTCTTCGTGATGGCGATCGGGATGGGGCTGCCGAACCTGGTTCTCGGGATCTTCTCCGGCGCGGTGGCCGCGCTCCCCCGCTCCGGAGCCTGGCTGATCTACGCCAAGAAGGTGATGGGGATCGCGATGCTGGCGGTCGCCCTCTACTTCCTGCAGCCGTTCCTGTCCGACCGGGTCCTGGGCTGGATCGCCATGGTCTTCGCGGTCGGGGCCGGGATCTATCTCGCGTTCCTCGAACGGACCCGCGGCCGGACCCGCGTCTTCCGGGCGGCACGGCTGGCCACCGGTCTCGCGGTCGTCGTCGCCGGGTCGTGGGTGTCGCTGCCCCTGGTGCAGGCCCGCCCGGCGCTGGTGTGGGAACACTACAGCCACGAGGCGTTCGGCGCTCCCGATTCGCGCGGCCGGCCGATGATTATCGACTTCTCCGCCGAATGGTGCCTGCCGTGCAAGGAGCTGGAGCGCTTCACCTTCACCGACCCGCGGGTCATCGAGGAGGGGGCCCGCTTCCGCCTCCTCAAGGCCGATCTCACGCAGTTCGAGTCGGAGCACGTGCGGCACATGAAGGAGCGCTTCCAGGTGGTCGGCGTCCCCACGCTGGTGTTCCTCGACGGCTCGGGGAAGGAGCGGGAGGATCTCCGCCTGTACGGCTTCGAGCCCCCCGAGGCGTTCCTGAGGCGCCTGCAGCAGGTCCGGTAGCCGCGGGTGGCGCCTCCCGGGTCGCGGCCCCGGCCGGTCTCCTCCTTCGAGACGCTGGAGTGCTCCCGCTGCCGGCAGCCGGCGGCCGCGGACGCCGGGCTCTGTCCGTGCGGCGCGCCGCTCCTGGCGCGCTATCGTCTCGTGACGTTGCGCGGGTCGTTCGAGCCGGCGTCGCTGCGCGATCGGCCGCGCTCCCTGTGGCGCTACGCCGAGGTCCTGCCCCCGTTTCCGCCGCTGTCGCTCGGGGAAGGCGGCACCCCCCTGATCCCGGCGGAGCGGCTCGGCCGCGAGCTCGGCCTGCGCCGCCTCTTCATCAAGGACGAGGCTCTCAATCCCACCGGGTCCTTCAAGGCGCGCGGCATGGCGGTGGCGGTGGCGGCCGCCGCGGCGCAGGGGGCGCTCCTCCTCGGGGCCCCGTCGGCCGGAAACGCGGGGAGCGCCCTGGCGGCGTACGGCGCGCGTGCCGGCCTCCCGGTCCGCCTGTTCCTCCCCGAGTCGACCCCAAAGGCGTTCGCCGCGGAGGCGCGCCGTCTGGGGGCGCAGGTCGATCTGGTCCCCGGGTCGATCGCCGACGCGGGACGGCTCCTGCGCGAACGCCTCGGCCCCGCCGGTCCCGGAACGTGGCGCGACCTGTCGACGCTGCGCGAGCCGTACCGCCTCGAGGGGAAGAAGACCATGGGCTACGAGATCGCCGAGACCCTCGGCTACGAGCCGCCGGAGGTGGTGGTCTATCCGACCGGCGGGGGGACCGGGCTGATCGGCATCTGGAAGGCGTTCGAGGAGATGGAAGCGCTCGGCTGGACTGGCGCGCGCCGTCCCCGGATGATCGCCGCGCAGGCGGCGGGATGCGCCCCGATCGTCCGCGCCTTCGAGGCCGGGGCCGCGTCGGCGGCGCCCTGGCCCGACCCCGAGACGGCGGCGAGCGGTCTCCGGGTCCCGGCAAGCCTCGGCGACGCCCTGATGCTCCGCATCCTCCGCCAGAGCGGCGGCGCGGCCGTGGCGGTCGAGGATCGTGAGATGATGCAGGCGGCGTCGCGACTGGCGGCGCGCGAAGGGATCGACGCCTGCCCCGAGGGAGGGGCCGCCCTCGCGGCCCTGATCCGGTTGAAGGAGGCGGGCCGTCTCGACGCGGACGAGCGGATCGTGGTGCTCAACACCGGCACCGGGCTCAAGTATTTCTGAAGGAGGACGACCCATGCTGACATCCCGCTTCAGCACCCCGTGGCGCGCGGCCGCCGGCCGCCTCCTGATCGCCGTCCTGCCGGTTGCGGTCCTCCTGGTGGTCGCGACCGGGGGCAGCGCGGCCCCGGAG
>JBOGOE010000017.1:0-2778 GCA_050747445.1 Candidatus Polarisedimenticolia bacterium
GACCGGTGCGGGGGCGAGGATGGCGGCCGGCAGTCTCGCGATCGAGGGGATGGTTCCGGCCGCCATGGCGTCATCGACCGTGTCGGCGGTCACAATCGGCGCCGCATCTTCCTCTTCGCGGCGGACCTCCTCGATCTCGAACTGGCTGGCCTTCATCTTCTCTTCCGGTTCGACCTCGATGGTGAGCTTGTACCGGCTCTCCAGCCGGTGCAGGTCGTCCCGCTTCTGATTCAGCAGGTACATCGCCACGTCCGGCGGCAGGAAGACACGAGCCCCCTGCAGGTCGCCGCGCACGACCCGCGCCTGGATCTTGCGGAACGCGACGCGCGCCGCGGCCTCGGGGGTCCGGATGCTGCCGTCGCCCGAGCAGGTGGGGCAGGGCATGAACGACGAGGAGGCCTTGGTCGACTTGATCCGCTGCCGCGACACCTCCATCAGGCCCAGCTTGCTGATCCGGGTGATGTCGTAGCGCGCCTTGTCCTTGGCCATGGCTTCGGCGAAGGCCCGCTCGACCTGCCGCACGTGCTTGCTCGCCTGCATGTCGATGAAATCGATGACGATCAGACCGCCGATGTCGCGCAGCCGCAGCTGCCGGGCGATCTCCTCCGCCGCCTCCAGGTTGGTCCGGGCGGCCGTGTCCTCGCTGTTGGCGGTGCGGACGGAGCGCGCCGAGTTGACGTCGATGGCGGTGAGGGCCTCGGTCTGGTCGATCGAGATCGAGCCGCCCGACTTCAGCTGGACCACCCGCTTGAAGATCCGTTCGATCTGGTCCTCGACGTTGTGTTTGGAGAAGATCGGCTTGTCGCCGGTGTAGCTGCGCACCAGATCCGCCTTGTCCGGCATGTGGGCTTCGAAGAACTTGCGGACGCGGCGATGGGTTTCGTCGTCGTCGATGAGGATCTCTTCGATATCCGACGTGAAGTAATCCCGGATGGTCCTCAAGACGAGATCGCGCTCCTGGAAGATGAGCGCCGGCGCCTTCACCCGCTGCGACGCCCCTTCGATGTTGCGCCACAGCTCCAGGAGGGCCTCCAGATCGGCCTGCAGCTCCCGCGGGCTGGTTTCCATGCCGGCGGTCCGGACAATCACGCCGAACCCTTCCGGAATGGTCAGGGCGTCGAGGATTTTGCGCAGCCGGTCGCGCTCCTCGGCCCCTTCGATCTTGCGCGAAATCCCGGCGGAGTCGGCGCCGGGCATCAGGACCAGGTAGCGGCCCGGGAGCGAGTAGTAGGTGCTCATGGTCGGCGGTTTGTTGCCGAACGAGTCACGGATGACCTGGACCAGGACTTCCATCCCCTTGTCCAGGTGACGGGTGATACGGGCCCCGCGCCCCTTGCCCGCCGAGGCGCCGCCGTCGCGCGATGGGTAGAGCTTGAAATTGACCTCGTCGAGCGGCAGGAACCCGGCGCGCTCGCCGCCGTAGTTGACGAAGGCCGCTTCCAGGGCGGGATTGATCCCCTCGACGATGACCTTGTAGATGTTGCCCTTCAGGTTTTCGCGACTGAGGGTCTCGATCTCGAAAACGTCGAGGACACCGTTGTCAACGATCGCGACGCGATGTTCTTCCTCCGCGGTCACGTTGACCAACATCGATTTTGGCATTGAATCTCCCCGCGCCCGTCTTCTTCGGGGGCGGGCCGGCCCCTGCCGACCCCGCACGGCCCCGCGGGCGCATCCGACGGCCTCGACCGGGCGACCGGAGGGCCGGCCCGGGAACGCCGCCAGAAGAGGCGGAGTATAGCACCCGCCTCACCACCCTGGGAAGATGGGTCATTGAAGGGGCCGCCGCAACCCCTCCTGACCTCGCCTGGGGACAGGGGACATCGTTCGGCCGCGGGTCGCCGGCCGAGTCGGCGCCGAACGGCCCCTCGCCGCAGGAGTTGACCCCGCTGACCAGGTAATTGAGAGCCTCGCCCGAAGCCGGGTTCTCCGCGTCCGTGGCGGTGGATCCGGCCAGACGCCCCTGCAGGCAGGCGTGGGTGTACGCGAATGGCAGCCCGCCGTCGCGCAGCCCCCTGTAGACGCGGTACAGGCTGGAGGTGTGGCCACGGACGCCGCGCGTCCAGCGCAGCGTCGCGCCGGCGGCGTGGTCCACGGTCAGCGTGTCTTAGACGGGACCGGGGGGAGCCGTGACCCCGCGGAGGAGGGGGGCGCAATCGACGGTGTCCGCCACGCCGTCGTTGTCGTCATCGTCGTCACAGACGTCCCCGGCGCCGTCGGCATCGGTCTGCCCGGCAGGAGTGCGGAATCGGGGTTGAGGTCTTTTGGCGCTTCGTAGACCCAACGTTTTACGGGTTACCGAGCGAGGGACCGGACCGACCGGGGGACGGCGGAGGGGTCCCGAACCACCAGATGACCGCCTCAATACGGTGAGAGCCCGACGCTGTCAACAACGAAATGCGCGCGGAAATGCGCCGGGAGCCTGCCGGGTGGCGCGGCCGGCCACCCGCCGCCACGCAGGGAACCGCAGCGCCTGGAGGGTTTTCCTGTAGAATGCCGGCCCGTCGCCGGGAGGATCGACCCGACGCCGGGGAGGAACGCATGGCCGGAGTGACGATCCAGGGCGCCCACGCCACGGGGTTCGGTCGCGGGGGACGGATCGATCGGTGGTGGGTGGGGCCTCTCCTCACCGTCCTGGGGCTTGGCGGCTTCGTCATCTACGCCACCTGGGCGGCCTTCCAGGGGGCGCACTATTTTCACGCTCCTTACCTGTCGCCGCTCTACTCGCCGCCGCTGTTCGTCGATCCGGGGGCGCCGGGGGCGGCGCCGCTCGAACAC
>JBOGOE010000018.1:0-18281 GCA_050747445.1 Candidatus Polarisedimenticolia bacterium
ACCGGGAGGCATGGTCGGCTTCGAGGTGGACGGAGAGAAGGTCGGCGCCTACCTCGCCCGGCCGGCCGGCGGGGGAGCGCCCCCCGGGGTCGTCGTCATCCACGAGTGGTGGGGTCTCAACGATCAGATCAAGGGGGTGGCCGATCGCTTCGCGTCGATCGGCTACCTCGCCCTCGTGCCGGACCTCTACCGCGGCAAGGTGCCGGCCGATGCCGGTCTGGCACACGAGCTGATGCGCGGTCTGAACGAGAACCGGGCGGTCGGGATCATCAAGGGGGCGGCCGCGCACCTGAGATCGATCGATGGGGCGAAGGATCGCCGCGTCGCGACGGTCGGATTCTGCATGGGAGGGCGGTTATCGCTGGCCGCCGCGCTCCGCGGGGCCGACGTGCAGGCGACGGTCATCTTCTATGGCGGCGTCGAGACCACCCGGGAGGCCATCGCCCCGATCAAGGCGCCGGTGCTGGGGATCTTCGGCGCGGCCGACCGCGGCATCCCGGTCGAGGACGTGAAGAAGTTCGAGGCGGCGCTGAAGGCGGCCGGCAAGGAGGCCACCATCCTGATCTACCCGGAGCTGGGTCACGCCTTCTTCAACGAACAGCGGCCGTCGTACGACGAGACGATGGCCATGGATGCCTGGCACCGGACGAAGAACTTCCTCGGGAAGCATCTCGCACCGCAACCCGGAGGGGCGTAGGCCGTCCCGGGGCCGCTGACGCCATCATGCCGTCGCAGCCGTCGAAGAGCCTGGAGGTCTTTCCCAACCCCGAACCGGGCCGGGACTACGAGATCTCCTTCGAGGTCCCGGAGTTCACCTGCCTCTGCCCCAGGACCGGTCAGCCCGATTTCGCCACCCTGCGGATCCGTTACGTCCCGGCCGCCCTGTGCGTGGAATTGAAGTCCCTGAAGCTCTATGTCTGGTCGTTCCGTGACGAGGGGCATTTCCACGAGGCGGTGGTCAACCGGATCCTCGACGATCTGGCGGGGCTCCTGAAGCCGAAGGAGATGACCGTGGTGGGCGACTTCAACGTGCGGGGAGGGATCCACACCGTGGTCACGGCGACCCACCGCGCCGGTGGCTGAGAACCCCGTCCCGACCCCGCCCTCCGCGCCGGCCGCGCCCGCTCCGACCCCGCCCCCGGTGCGGCCCGATTGCAGCACCGGCGCCGTTCAGGCATGGCCCGGCCCGGCCGCCGCGGTATATTTCCGGCCGGCCGGCAACGACCCGATCGACAGGCGGTAACCCGGATGAAGCGACGACACTCGAACCGTCCCCCCCTCGCCGCGGTTCTCCCTGCCTGCGGTCTCCTGTCGATTGCGCTCATGGTTCCCGAGGCGCGGGCGGCGATGGTCCCGGCCATGGACCTGGAGGAGATGGCCGGCAGGGCCGAGGTGATCGTCCTGGGCACGGTCGAGGAGGCGAAGCCTGCCTGGGTCGAAGGGGGCCGCCTCATCGTGACCCGGGTCGCGGTCGGGGTCGAGCAATCCCTCAAGGGGGGGCCGCGGAGCCGGGTCGAATTCACCGTGATTGGCGGCCGGGTCGGTGAGACGACGCTGGTTGCCTCGGGCGCCCCGGTCTTCCGTCCCGGCGAGCGGGTCGTCCTGTTCCTCGACCGGAGCCCCGCTCCCGGCGAGCCGGCGGAAGCGGTCCGGGCACGGCCGCTCGGGGTCACCGGCTGGAACCTGGGAACGATGCCGGTCCGGCGCGATCCGGCGACCGGCCGCAGCCTGGTCCACGCACGGGTGACCTCGGGTCCCGCACCCGGTCGGGACGGCCGCCCCGGCCCCCCGCGCGGTCCCGAGGGACCGGTCGATCTGGAAACGATGCTGCGGCGGATCGAGGCGGCCCTCGTCGTCCCCGCGCCCGGAACTCCCCGATGAAGCGCGCCGTCGCGCGGCTTCGCCCGGCGCTCGTTGCGCCGCTGGCGCTCCTGGCGGCCGGCGGTCTCCTGTCCGCCTACGTCCAGACCAACCTCGTGGACCAGGGGTACCTCGACGTCGGGCTGTCGATTTCCGGCGGGAATCTGGTGCTGCGGCTGGAGCAGGACGCCTCGTTCCGGATCACCAACGGCACCGATCTGACCGCGCTCACCGACAGCATGGCGCGTTGGACCAACGTCGGCACCTCCTACGCCACGGTCACGGAGGGGACCCGGTTCAACCTTGCCAGTCCCATCGACGCCGGCGCCGCCCTCGCCTCGACGAACGGCAACCGGCTGTATTTCGCGGAAACCGACACCGGGAACACCCTGAGCACGGCGATCGCGGTCGCCTTCTTCTGGGTCGGGGGGAGCGGGCAGATCCAGGATTGCGACATCATCCTGAACGAGAGGCTCTACACCTTCAGCACCAGCACACCGGCCAATCCGAACCAGATCCTCGGTTCGTCCACCTACGATCTCGGCGAGATCGCCACCCACGAGATCGGACACTGCCTGGGGCTGGACCACAGCGCCGTGGCGGGACGCTTCTCCGCCACCACCGGGCTCCAGGTCGCCGGGTTTTCGACCGGCGACTTCGGTCTGCAGGCGACCCTCTATCCGTACGGCACCCGGACCATCCAGGGGCGGTCGCTGTCGCCGGACGACGTCTCGGGCATCTCCTTCATCTATGCCGACGCCAGCCTGGCGTCGACGACGGGGACGCTGCGGGGGCGGGTCCTCGACGGGGGGGATTTCAGCCCGGTCAAGGGGGCGCACGTCGTGGCGGTCGCCACCACCGCCCCCGACGTGCCGATCGCCGGCGCCCTATCCGGCGCCGAGGGGGGCGGGCCCGGCGGCGAGTTCACCCTCGTCGGTCTGGCCCCCGGCTCGTACTACCTCCGAATCGAGCCCCTGGTCGGCACCACCAATCCGTTCTTCGAGGAGAACACCCATTTCACCGGTTTCGAGACCGGGTTCCCGTGGGAGTACTACGACGGGCCGACCGAGTCGGGCTTCGACGTCGCCACCGATCGGACCGCCCTGACCGTGACGGCGGGACACACCCACCTGGGTCTCGACATCCTCACCAACGTCGCCGCCGCCGATCCGAACGAGCCGAACGACACCCGCGCCGCGGCGACTCCCGCCGCCTGCGAGGGGAGCTACGCCGGCTCGATCGTGCCCCGGGGCGACCTCGACTACTACGCGGTCAGCGTCACCGGCGCCACCCGGCTGCAGCTGGAGATCAACGCCTCGCGCAGCGGCTCGCCCCTCGATGCGATCGCCGGGGTGTTCGACGCCGCGGGCACCCTGATGGCGTACGGGGACAACGTCGTCGGTCTCGATCCGATCGTGTTCGCCGATCTGCCGGGCGCCGGGACCTGGTACGTGGCCGTGGCGTCGTACGACGACGCCGATTTCGACGGCACGGGCGGTTTGACGGTGGGCGGTTACACCCTGACCCTGCGTTGCGGGCTCCCACCGGTCGCAAGCGGGATCTGCCCCGGACGGGTGATGTTCGCCGGGGCCGCTCCCGACGGTCTGGTGGCGGTCTCCGACGCCGACGGCGACCTGAGCTTCGACGGGCAGAGCCCATTCTCGACGGAGGTCGGGGGAGGGGAGGGGTGGCTCGCGACCCGGCGCGACGGCGGGGTCGTCGTCGGCGCGGCGACCGGGACGGTGAAGACCCTGTGGGACGACGACCTCGATTACGCGGCCGACCGGTCGATGCAATATCCGAGCGCGGCGGCGGACTCGCAGATCCTGGTGGCGCGCCGTCGCGGCGGCGCGGAGCATCTGTACGTCGCCGAGCGGTTCGGGGCGGCGGACGTGCGGGAGCTGGTGGACACGGGCGGCGACCCCGTGCCGGAGCGCAACACCCTGTTCACCGCGGCGCCGGAGTTCGTCATCGCCCTGGCGGTGGACGAGGGGGGGACGGTGTACGTCCTCGACGGCTATCACAACGAGCTGGGGGGGATCCTGGCCTACCGCGACGGCGACGGCGACGGGATCGCCGAGACTTCCAGCGTCTTTCTCGACCTGGCGGTGGAGTACTCCACGATCGTGGGGCGCGCTCCCGGCGAGCTGTTCGGGGCGAACAACGCCCTCGAGCGGATCGACCGGATCCTCGACCGGGACGGTGACGGCGTCGCGGACCTGATCGTCCCGTATGCCGAAGGGGTGCCGGGGCTCGGAGTGGATCTGGGAATGGCGTTCGACGATCGGGACGTCCTGTACCTCGCCACCGGCGGCGACCGGGTCCTGGCGCTGCCGGACGACGACGGCGACCTGATCGCCGATCGGCAGGTGCCGTTCACGCCGCTCGGCTCCTACCGCGGGATCGCGTTCGGTCCGGGACCGCCCGGGGAGGTCTCCGGACCGGGCTCCGGCGTCCCGGTAGTCCTCGAACCGGCCGGGTCGATGCTGAGGATTTCCTGGGAGGATCTGGGGTCGACGGTCGCCGCCTACAACGTCTACGAGGGGACGATCGGCTCGTTCGCGTCCCACGTTCCGCTGACCTGCCACACGACCGGCATTCCCGACGGGACCGGACGGCGTTACCTCGATGTCATCCCGGGCGCGCCGGGTGACGCCTATTACCTGGTGACCGCCAGCGACGCCTGCGGTGAGGGGCACTACGGACGCCGCGGTGACACGCTGCGCCGTCCCGCGCCAGCCGCGACCTGCGGCGCGACCCCCTAGCCTGTCCGGGTATTGCGTCGGGCCGCGTTCGGAGCGCCGTGGTGCCGCCCGAACCCGAAGGGCGCCGGGGGGTTGCGGGCGGCCGCCGCGTCGCTCGTCGTCGACGATAACCGGTCGCCTCGAGACCCGCCGGCGTCGGCACCCGGAGGTGCCTCGTGTGGATCAACTGAAGGGTTGTCTGTGCTAGTCTTCCGCATGGCCCTGCTCCGGGAGGGGGACGCGGAAAGGGCAGCCGGCGTGCCGGTCAAAACAGTCTTGTGGACGGAAACCGTCCGTGCGCGCGTCGAACAGGGACGGCCGCATTTCCTGGAGCGCGCCAGCCTGAAGGCCCTGTCCGCCCCGACCTCCTCCGTCCTGTTCGATGTCGCCGTCAACGACCTCCCCGATCTGATCGTCCTGGCCGCCGGTGGCGTCGATCTGGCGGCGCCGGCCCTCTGCCGGCGGCTGCGCGAGGACGCCCGCACCCGGGGCATCCCGATCCTGGCGGTCGCCGCGGACGCCGGGGAGGCGGACGTCCTGCGGGAGGCCGGTTGCAACGAGGTCGTCACCGGCGCCGATTCGCAGGCGCTCCAGGAGAAGGTCTGCAGCATCCTGGGCATGCGACTGCGGCGCCACGTGCGCTATCCGGTGGTCCTGCCGGTGGCGCGCGGCCGGCTGTTCCGCGAGTTCCTCGGCTACTCGACCACGGTGAGCGAGGGGGGCATGGGGTTCGACACCCTGGCGCGCGTGCGGGTCAATGAGTTCATGCCCCTGCGCATCTATCGCAACACCGAGGAGAAGCCGATTCGTGTGACCGGCCGGGTGGCGGCCGCCAGACCCAACATCGATACCGGCATCGGCTACGCCATCGGCATCGAGTTCATGGAAATCGCCGCGCCGGAGCGCGGTCGCCTCATGGAGCTGCTTCCGCACGACCCCGGCGTCGCCTGGGTCGGCGATGAGCCGGCGCAGTTCCCGCCTCCCGACCGTCCCTCCGAGACCGTCTGACCCCGTCCCTCGCTAGCGTCCCGGGTAGACCCGCTCCGCCGTCGTCTCCAGCATCGCCCGCAGCGCCTCCGCCGGGAGCGGCAGGGCGCGGAACGCCTCCAGGTTGCCGCGGATCGAGGGGACCCCGGGTCCCGGCCAATCGGTGCCGAACAGGGTCTTCGAGGCGATCTCGGAAAGACGCGGGAAGTACCGCAGCAGCAGCTTCGGGGGGATGCCCGAGACGTCCATGAAGACGTTCGGGTGGCGGCGCAGCAGGAAGAAGCAGGTGTCCATCCAGAGCGGCCGGCCGCCGTGCGCCATGACGATGGTCAGGTCCGGGAAATCGACCGCCACGTCGTCGAGATCCATCGGGTCGCCGTACTTGTTGCGCGCGCCGGGGAAGACCGAGGTGCCGGTGTGGAACAGGACGGGGAGCCGGAGCGCCGCGGCTTTACGGTAGAAATCCGCCAGGGCCGGCAGGTCGCCGCCGTCGCGGTAGGCGTTGGCACGGAACAGCTGGTGCGGCGGGTGGATCTTCAGGGCGCGGATCCCGTGACGCTCGACGATCCGCTCGAGGTCCCCGGCCGGGTCCTTCGAGAGCCCGGGGTGGACGCCACCCATTGCGATCAGGCGATCCTCGTAACCGCGGCAGAAATCCCCGACGAACGTATTGACGTCGAAGGTGAAGCCGATGACGTCGGGGCTGACGTAGTTGACCAGCACCGCCCGCTCGATCCCCTCGCCGTCGAGAAAGCGCAGGAACGCCGCCGGGTCGGAGAACAGCGTCCGGATCCGATCGAGATCGGCGCGGCCGCCGGCCATGGTCGCCAGGGCGTCGCCGCGGAACTGGGTCCAGGGCTGGACGTGCAGGTGGGCGTCGGTCACCATCGCGCGTCTCAGCGACCGGTGAAGCGCGGCGGCCGCTTCTCGAGAAAGGCCGACAGCCCCTCCTCCTTGTCGGCCGATTCGAACAGCAGCGCCTGGCCCAGGAGCTCGGCGACGTGGGCGGCCGCCGGTCCCTCGAGCGCGGCGCGGAGCGCCAGCTTGGTGGCGCGCAGCGCCAGCGGCCCCCTGGACGCGATGACGGCGGCGAGCGCGCGGGCCTCGTCAAGCAGCCGATCGTCGGGGACCACCCTGTTGACCAGACCGAGGCGGAGCGCCTCGGGGGCGTCGAGAATCCGTCCGGTGAACAGCAGCTCCCGCGCCACGCCCCAGCCGACCAGGCGGGGAAGACGGGAGCAGGCCCCGGCCGCCGCCATGATCCCGAGCCCCGCCTCCGGCTGGCCGAAGCGGGCCGACGCGGCCGCGATGCGAAGATCGCAGGCCAGGGCCAGCTCGCACCCGCCGCCCAGGGCGACCCCGTTGACCGCCGCGATCACCGGAAGGGGGAAGCGCTCGATCTCGAGGAACAGACCGGAGTTGATCCCCCGCAGGGCGTCGGCGGCGCGGCGCTCGCGCAGCTCGCGGATATCGGCGCCGGAGGCGAACGCCGCGCCGCCCGCCCCGGTCAGGATGACGACCCGCGTGGCGGGGTCGGACGCCAGCTCCGCGAACGCCTCCCCGAGGCGACGCACCACCTCGAGGTTGATGGCGTTTCTCGCCTCGGGCCGGTCGAGGGTGACGAGCGCGATGCCGCCGCTCCGTTCCACCCGCACGGGTCCGGCAGCAGCCCGTTCCGGCGCGGCGGCCGGTGGCCTCGTCCGCCGCGTCACGGTGTCAGCACGACCTTGCCGAACAGGGAACGCTCGGCCATGGCGCGGTGTCCCTCCGCGACCTTCTCGAAGGGGAGCACCCGGTCGATCACCGGCTTGAGGCGCTGCTCTCCGATCAGGGCGGCGACGCGCAGCAGCTCCCCCCTCGAGCCCATGGTGGATCCCATCAGGGTGAGACCGCGCGAGAACAGGTAGCGGATGTCGGTCATTCCCTGATAGCCGGAGGTGGCGCCGCAGGTCACCAGACGCCCCCCGCGGGCGAGGGAGCGCACGCTGCGATCCCAGGTTTCCTGCCCGACGCTTTCGATGACGACATCGGCCCCCCGCTTCCCGGTCAGACGCCGGACCTCCTCGAAGAAGTCGGCGACGCGGTCGTTGATCACCGCCTCGGCGCCGAGGGCGCGGAGCCGATCCGCCTTGCCGTCGGAACCGGCGGTCGCCAGCACCCGCGCGCCGTGGAGACGCGCGATCTGCACCGCCGCCGTGCCGACGCCGCCGCCGGCGGCGTGCACCAGGACCGTCTCGCCGGGCTGGACGCGGGCCCGCGCCACCAGCATGTGCCAGGCGGTCAGGAACACCAGCGGAAACGCCGCCCCCTCCTCGAACGACAACCCCTCCGGCAGGGGCATCAGGTTGGAGGCGGGAAGCGCCACGAACTCCGCCTGCGTGCCGTTGCGGTGCTCGCCGAGGATGCCGTACTCCCTGCACAACGGCTCGTTCCCCGAGAGGCACGCGGCGCACCGCTCGCAGGAGAACCCCGGCGAGACGAACACCCGATCCCCCGGCTTGAACGGCCCGCCGCCGGGCCCGATCGCCGCGACGACCCCGGCGGCGTCCGAGCCGGGAATCATCGGCAGGGGGTGCTTCATCCCGGGGATGCCGCGGCGCACCCAGGTGTCGAGGTGATTCATCCCGGCGGCCTTCACCTGGACCAGGACCTCCCCCGGTCCGGGCGACGGCTTCGGCAGATCGACGATCTCGAGGGCGTCGAGATCGCCGTGACGGCGGATGAGAATCGCTTTCATGCGTCGGTCCCTGCGGCCGGGAGCCCGTCCGGGTGCGGCGCCGGACGGCGTCAGACCCCCTTGAAGCGGGGCGTCCTCTTGTCGACGTAGGCGGCGAGGCCTTCCTTCGCGTCGTCCGACTGGAACAGCTGCTGCTGCAGCTCCCGCTCCAGCGCCAGCGCCTCCGAGAAGGGGATTTCCGCGCCCGACTGGCAGGCCCGCTTAATCCGCCCGACCGCCTTGGCCGCCTTGTTGGGGGGGCAGAACTGGCGGGCGTAGGCCACGACCTGGTCCCAGTAACCGGCCCCCTCGAAGATCTGGGTCACCAGCCCCATCTCCAGGGCTTCCTCGAAGGAGAAGGTCCGGCCGGTCGCCATCAGCTCGATGGCGCGCGCCTTCCCGACCAGCCGGGACAGACGCTGGGTTCCGCCGGTGCCGGGGAGCACCCCCAGCGTGACCTCGGGCAGTCCGATCTTGCCGCCGTCCTTGCGCGCCAGACGCATATCGCAGGCCATGGCGATCTCCAGACCGCCGCCGACGGTGTGGCCGTTGAGGGCGGCGATCACCAGCTTCGGGGTCTGCTCCAGACGGGTCAGCGTCTCGTTGGCGTGGAGACAGAAGTAGTACTTGAAGTGCGGCGTGACGCTTGCCAGCATCTTGATGTTGGCGCCGGCCGAAAAGAACTTGTCCCCGGCGCCGCGCAGCAGCACGACGTGCACCGCGTCGTCCATGCGCGCCTTCAGGATGCAGGCGTCGAGCTGCTGCATCATCTCGTAGGTGTAGGTGTTGGCGGGCGGGTCGTTCATCTCGAGGATCGCCAGGCCGTTGTCGACCCGCATCGAGACCAGGGAAGCCGTCGTCGTCTCACCCATCATCCGCTCCTCTCCCGGGGGGGGTCAGGTCAGATCGACCCAGACCGACTTGGTCTGGGTGTACTCCATGAGCCCATGACGGCCGAGCTCGCGGCCGAAGCCGCTCATCTTGTACCCGCCGAACGGCATGGCGCTGTCGTACAGGCCGTAAGTGTTGATCCAGACCGTGCCGGCCTGGAGCAATCGCGCCGCCCGGTGCGCCTTCCGGATGTCCTTCGTCCAGACCGCCGCGGCGAGGCCGTAGGTCGTGTCGTTGGCGGCGCGCACCAGCTCGTCGAAGTCGCGGAAGCGGATCACCGACAGGACCGGGCCGAAGATCTCCTCCCGCGCGATGGTCATCTCCGGCCGGACGTCGTCGAAGATTGTCGGCTGCACGAACCAGCCGCGGTTTCCCGACCGGGCGCCGCCGGTCACCAGACGCGCGCCGTCGCTCTTGCCCGCCTCGACGTAGGTGAGGACGCGCTTCATCTGCGTCTCGCTCACCTGCGGCCCCAACCGGGTCTTTGGATCGAGCGGATCCCCCTGCTTCAGCTTCGCCGTCTGAGCCAGGAGCCGGTCCATGAAGGCGTCGTGCAGCGGCTCCTCGAGGAACAGCCGGGAGCCGGCGGTGCACACCTCCCCCTTGTTGTAGAAGATGCCCGTGCCGGCGCCCCGCACCGCGGCATCGAGGTCGGCGTCCGCGAACACCACGTTGGGCGACTTGCCCCCCAACTCGAGGGTCAGCCGCTTCAGGGTCCGGCTGGCGGTCTTCATGATCTCCTGGCCGACTGCGGTCGAGCCGGTAAAGGCGATCTTGGCGACCCCCGGATGATCGACCAGGGCCGCCCCGGCCGTGGGTCCGAAGCCTGGAACGACGTTGAGCACGCCGGGCGGGAGCCCGGCTTCCAGCGCGATCTCGGCGAGACGCAGCGCCGTCAGAGGCGTCTGCTCGGCCGGCTTCAGGACGACGGTGTTCCCGGCGGCGAGCGCCGGGGCCACCTTCCAGGCGGCGAGCAGGATGGGGAAGTTCCACGGGATGATCTGCCCGACGACCCCGTACGGTTCGCGCAGCGTGTAGTTGAAGCAGGGGGCGCGCACCGGGATCGTCTCCCCTTCGATCTTGGTGGCCCAGCCGGCGAAGTAGCGGAAGCAGTCGGCGGCGAAAGGGACGTCGACGCGCGACGATTCGGTGATGGTCTTGCCGGAGTCGAGCGTTTCGAGCTCGGCGACCTCGGCCAGGCGCGCTTCCAGGAGATCGCCGATTTTCCACAGGATCCGGCCGCGGTCGGCGGGGGCCATGGAGGCCCAGGGCCCCTCGGAGAACGCCCTGCGGGCGGCGTTGACGGCGCGATCGATGTCCTCGGCGCGCCCCTCGGCGATGTCGGCGAGCGGCTCCTCGGTCGCGGGGTTGAGAGTCCGGAAGGTCGCGCCGGAGAGCGACTCGACCGGCTGCCCGCCGATGTGGAGCAGGCCAGGTTTGAGGGCTGGCGGCATCGGCCGCGATGTTAGTCGGAGGCTTCCCCCGAGTCAACGACGAGGGGCACCCGCGTGGAGGTCCGCCCCGGCTCCGGCCGGTCGGTCTGGATCGGGGGATTCAGCATCGCTCCGGGAAGGGGGCGGGGACAGGGACTGGCGCGGCGCCGCACGCGGGTGTTGGTTTCGCAGAGGAGCGGCGGCAGCGGCACCGCGACGTCCCCCGGGGTGGAGGGGCCGGCCGCGGCGTCGGGCTCCGCAGCGATGCGTCGCACGGGTTGTGGCGGGGACACCGGGCCGGGCTCGCGGCGGCGTCGCTGGACATCCCGTTGCTTCGCCTGGAGCCGCCGCTGCTGTACCGTGAAGATCTCGCTGGGTCTGCGGAAGCGGGCCGGGAACCAGAACCCCGTCTCGTCACGCCGTCCCTCCGGAAGCGGCAGGGTGGGGGTCTCCGGTTCGGCGCCCGACGGCAGGATCACCTCGAGCAGGCCGAGACCCCGATCGATCAGCGTCGGCAGTCGGCGGCGTCGCCTCACGGGAGCCATGACACCCTTCGCGAACTTTGCGATACTGCGCAAGGCGGAATCGGGAAACGAAGCGGGGTCATCCTAACAAAGGCGCCCACCGAAACGCAAGTGCCAGGATGCGAAACACCGCCTGCCGTACCGGCGGGCGACCGGGGAGCGGAATGAAGACGATCATCGAACCCTTCCGGATCAAGGTGGTCGAACCGATCAAGATCACCGACCGCGCCTATCGCGAGCCGGTCCTTGCGCAGGCCCATTACAACCTGTTCCAGGTGAAGGCCGAGGACGTCACCATCGACCTGTTGACCGACAGCGGGACGGCGGCGATGTCCGCGGAGCAATGGTCGGCGCTCATGGCGGGGGACGAGTCGTACGCCGGCAGCCGCTCCTTCTATCGCTTCGAGGCGGTGGCGCGCGAGCTCACCGGTTACCTGCACCTCATTCCCGTGCATCAGGGGCGGGCCGCCGAGAAGATCCTGTTCGGCCTCCTGGGGGGCGCCGGGAAGGTGGTGCCGGCCAACGCCCACTTCGACACCACCCGGGCCAACGTCGAGTACACCGGGGCGCGCGCCCTCGATCTGCCGATCCCGGAGGCCCGGGATCCACGCTCCGAGCACCCGTTCAAGGGGAACATCGACCTCGACGCGCTCGACGCCTGCCTGCGGGAGCAGGGCGCCGCCCGGGTCCCCTGCGTCATCGTAACGGTCACCAACAACGCCGGGGGCGGGCAGCCGGTCTCCCTGGAGAACCTGCGCGCCGCGCGCGCCATCTGCGATCGGCACGGCGTGCGCCTGTTCCTGGACGCCTGCCGCTTCGCGGAGAACGCCTACTTCATCAAGCTGCGCGAGCCGGGGCAGCGCGATCGCCCGGCGCGCGACATCGCCCGGGAGATGTTCCGGCTCTCCTCGGGGTGCACCATGAGCGCCAAGAAGGACGGTCTGGTCAACATCGGCGGATTCCTGGGTCTCGACGACGACGATCTGGCGGCCCGGTCCCGAAATCTTCTGATCCTGACGGAAGGGTTTCCGACCTACGGGGGGCTGGCCGGTCGCGACCTGGAAGCGATGGCGCGCGGGCTCCAGGAGGTCCTGGACGAGGATTACCTGAACTACCGGTTCGTGTCGACCGCGTATCTGGGAGAGCACCTGACCTCCGCCGGCGTGCCGATCCTCCGCCCCGTCGGGGGGCACGCCGTCTATCTCGATGCCCGCCGGTTCGTCCCTCACATCCCCGAGGACCAGTTCCCGGCCCAGGCCCTCGCCTGCGAGCTCTACGTCGCCGCCGGCATCCGCGGGGTGGAGATTGGATCGCTCATGTTCGGGAAGAGGGACACGGCGACCGGCGCCTTCACCCCCGCGAGCATGGATCTGGTGCGGCTGGCCATCCCCCGGAGGGTCTACACCCAGAGCCACATCGACTACGTGATCGAGGCGATCCTGGAGCTTCACCAGAGCCGCGATCGGGTCCGCGGTCTGGCCCTCACCTGGGAGGCTCCCTTCCTGAGGCATTTCACCGCCAGGCTCAGGCCGGTCTGATCGGCCACGGCGTCGCCCCCGGGTCGATTCCGGGACACGGGGACCCCAACCCCACGTCAAAAAGTTGTCGGAATCCTTGCGGCGGTTCCGGATGGACCCTAGATTGGGGCGCCGGGGCCCAAGTCCGCTCCAGGGTCATGGCCATACCGGGGCCTCTGGAGGTTCTGGATGGGGATTGTCGGGGCGCTGGTGCGCACGGCTCAGTCCTATCCGGCACTCCTCCCCCTCGGCGCCCTGTTCCTTGGTCTCGCCGTATCGGCCTACAGAAGGAAGCGCCGGGTCCTGGCCCTGCTGGCGCTGGTCTCCGGCGGCGTCCTTGCGCTTCTTTATACGGGGGGGCTGCCCGCGCGGGCGTTCTCCTCCCGTGACGGTCTCCAGCCGCCACCCGAAGCCTCGCCGGCGATCCGCAAGCCGGCCGGCAAGGGAAACCGGGCGCTCCCGGCCATCTCGAAGATCCGCCCCCATCCGAGATTCCCGCTCGATTTCCCGGTCCCCGCCACCTTCCGGGTCGAGAGCAACCGGGGTGGTTCCCCCGGCAGCGACCTGTCGGTCCGCTTCCGGTTCCGCGGAGAAGGGGCGGCGGCGGTCCGCGCCCTGCAGCAGCTGGGCGAAGCCAACGGCTGGCTCGTCGAGGTCCGGGCGCCCCACCGCCTGGGCTTCCACAAGGACGGGCGTGCGGTGGATGCCTGGTTCAGCTACCCCGCCCGCTCGGTCGTCCTGGACATCTCCGAAGGCTCCTGATCCGCGATACCATCCGGGCGTGCCGATCGTGTCGCCCGACATCGAGCGCTACCTCGGGGCCGTGTCGCCGGCCTCGGAAGGGATCCTGCGGGAGATGGAGAGGCTCGGGGAGGAGCGACGCTTCCCCATCGTCGGACCGCTCGTCGGCAGGCTGCTCCAGCTCCTGGCCCGCGGCATCGGCGCCCGCTCGGTGTTCGAGTGCGGCTCGGGCTTCGGGTACTCCGCCGCCTGGTTCGCACCGGCGCTGCCCGCCGGGGGGCGCGTCGTCCTGACCGACGGGTCGGCGGCCAACTGCGAGACGGCGAGGGACTTCCTGGGGCGGGCCGGCCTGCTCGAGCGGGTCGAAATCCGTCAGGGGGAGGCCCTGGAGCAATTGAGGGGCGAGACCGGTCCGTTCGACGTCATCTTCTGCGACATCGACAAGCGCGATTACCCGCGCCTCCATCCCCTCCTCGGATCGCGTCTCCGATCGGGCGGTCTGTTCGTCTGCGACAACATGCTCTGGTACGGGAAGGTGGCCGGTCCGGACGGAGATCCGGATACCGAAGGAGTCCGGGAGCTGACCCGGCGGCTGTACGCCGACCCTGGACTGGAGACCGTGATCCTGCCGCTTCGTGACGGGGTGAGCGTCAGCCTGAAGCTTTAGGAGTGCGCCTCGCAGGCGCGCACCAGGTGCCCCTCGACGACGTCGAGCGGCAGGCTGCTGGGGACCGGGGCACCGTCCGGTCCGGCGCGGTACAGGCGCGCGTCGAGCGAGTCGTCCCCGGTGTAGGTCCAGCCGCCTCCCGCAACCCGTTCCAGCGGATCGAGCTCGCGGGCGAGGGGAGCCAGATCGAAGCGGCCCCCGCGCGGCGGCGTCACCGTGTCGAACCACGAAAAGATCTGGAACGCCATCTCGTAGATCCAGCCGTCGGGAGTCCGGGTCGCCGTCAGGACGCGGTGATGCCGGGCGGCGTTGAAGCGGGCAGTCCGGTCGAGCGCCTCGGGGGTTTCCACGACCGTCAGGCGGGCCCGTTCGTGCTCCCGCACCCTGGCGACCGCGGGCAGGCGCATCATCGACTTCATGAACGACCCCAGGCTGGCGGCCCACAGGTCCTTGAGGGCGGAGGCTTCGTCGAGCAGGCCGGGGAGCATCGCCAGCAGCCGGTCGTAGAGGATCTGATAGCGCTCTCCCTCCGGGCGCCCCCGGAGCTCGGAGGCGATCGGCGAGCGGCGGTCGTCGTCGTACGCCGTCACCACGCAATCGAGCTTGAACGCCTCCGGCGTGATGAACTCCCCGAAATCCCCCGTGCGCGCCGCCTGCAGGAGCGCCGTCTCGTGATGCAGCGCCTCCTCCGGACGGAGGGCGGTGTACACCGACAGCAGGCCGTCGGTGTCGAAATGGTTGTTGGTGACGATCGAGACGCCGCGCAGCCACACCTCCCGCCCCGGATCGCGGGCCAGGTTCAGGCACATCCCGGTGGAGGTGTCGGCCCTGAGGTGGGCCGGTGTCCGGTTGCCGGGCCAGTGGCTGACGTTCAGCCCCTCCTCGACCACGCCGTCGACGCACAGGAGCGGCGTGCCACGCAGCTTCTCGTCGTAGTACGCGAAGAACATGCGGCGACTATACCCCAGGCGGATATCCGCATCGCCTGTCGCCTCCCTCCGTCACGTCGCCCCGACGCGAGAGGCCGGCCCTGCCCCCGCCGGGGACGGGTCCGGCCTCGCTGCGCGAGGCCTCCCCTCGACTCGCTTCGCGCCCGCCCGGGACGGCGGGTCGAGCGGCCTTGCCTTGACACTCCGAGCGGGGCGTTGCTAGGATTCGGCGCTTCGCCACAACGCGTGCCGCGGTAGCTCAGTCGGTAGAGCGAGGGACTGAAAATCCCTGCGTCGGCGGTTCAATTCCGTCCCGCGGCACCATCCACCCGTCCGGCGCGAGGCCGCATGACCGAAGACAGGCTGTCCCGCCGCGGTTTCGCCCGCACCCTCGGCGCCTCGCTGGGGGCCGCCCTGGTGCCGCTCCCGGCGCTCGCCCGGGAGGCTGTCGCCGCGACCGAGGGGGCGACGGCCGCGACCGGCGAACCCGGGAAAGCCCCGGCGGCGATCCGGCTCGACTCCAACGAAAACCCCTACGGTCCGTCCCCCCGGGCGCGCAGCGCCCTCAAGCGGGCCCCCGAGATCGCCGCCCGCTACCCGGATGCCAGGGAGGACCGGCTGATCGAGGTCCTGGCCGAGCGGCACGGGGTGGCGCCGGAGCAGATCGTCCTCGGGTGCGGCTCGGGGGAGATATTGAAGATGGCCGACATGGCCTTCCTCGGTCCGGGGAAGTGCGTGGTGGCGGCCGACCCGACCTTCGAGGCGGTCCTGCTGTACGCGCGGGCGACCCGGGCCGACGCCGTCCGGGTGCCGCTCACGGAGGACTTCCGGCACGACCTGCCCGCCCTCGCCGCCGCCTGCCCGGAAAACGCCGGGTTGATCTACGTGTGCAACCCCAACAACCCGACCGCGACCATCGTCGGCCGCGAGGAGATGACCGCCTTCCTGCCACGCATCCCGCGCGGCACCATCGTCCTGGTGGACGAGGCCTACCACCACTTCGTATTCGACGATCGCTACCGGAGCGCCCTGGAGTCCCTGCCGGAGCACCCGAACCTGCTCGTGGTCCGGACCTTCTCGAAGATCTACGGGCTGGCCGGCATGCGTCTCGGGTACGGGGTCGCGGCGCGCCCGGTGATCGCGGCGCTCCGCGAGCATCGGATCTGGAGCAATACCAACGCGGCGGTCCTGGAGGCGGCGATCGCCAGCCTCGAGGAGCCGGACCACGTCGCCGCGCAGCGCCGCGCCAACGCCGGGACGCGCGACCGGCTGCGCCGGGCGCTCGAGGCCGAAGGACGGCGGACGATCCCGTCGCACGCCAATTTCCTGATGATCGATCTCGGGACCGACGTCGGACCGGTCATCGAGGCGTTCCGCGCCCGCGGGCTCCAGGTCGGCCGCCGCTTCGCCACCCTGCCGCACTGGCTGCGGATCTCCATCGGCACGCCGCGGGAGATGGACGCCTTTCACGCGGCGCTGCGCGTCATCGTTCCGGCCGGCGCCGAAACCGCTTGCGGGCCGCGTCCCACGGCGTACACTTAGGGCCCATGGCCACGAACCGGAACGATCCGTGCCCCTGCGGCAGCGGCGCCAAGTACAAGCGGTGCTGCGAGCGGCAGGAACGCAGCGCCCTGACCCCCGCCGCCATCGTTCTCATGCTGGTCGTCGTGGGTGGAGGCGCGGTGGCGGTGATGGCCCTCATGCAGACCCCGGAACCGGGGAGCGCCGCGCAGAAGGTCTGGTCGGAGGAGCACAATCACTGGCACACCGTGGGGGGCGGCGAGAACGGCGCGGCCCCCGGCGCGCCGGTTCCTGGCGGTCTGCCGGACGCGGCGGCTCCGCGGACGCCGGTGCCCCAGCCACCCGGCCCCGCCCCCGCCGGCAAGGTCTGGTCGGCCGAGCACGGCCACTGGCACGACGCCCCCTGAGACCACCCCTCCTTGCGCGCAGGTCCCCGGGGCTTTTCTAGAGAGTCCTGGACCGAACCTCGTAGGCCGCGATCGCCGGCTCCTCCCGCAACAGGAAGCTCAGCTCGTCGATCCCGTTGAGCAGGCAGTAGCGGGCGAACGGGTCGATGGGGAATTGAGTGGAGGTGCCGTCCGGCAGGGTGAGGGTGCGCGCCTCCAGATCAAGGATCACCTCCCCCGTCCCGCCCAGCAGCCGGCGGTGCAGATCCGGCGGCACGACGATCGGCAGGAGTCCGTTCTTGAGCGCGTTGCTGCGGAAGATCGAGGCGATGCCGGTGCTGACGATGGCGCGGAACCCGAAGTCCAGAAGCGCCCACGGGGCGTGCTCGCGCGACGAGCCGCAACCGAAGTTGTCGCCTGCGACCAGGATGCGCGCCCCCGCGGCCTCCGGCCGGTTGAGGACAAAGTCGGGTCGCGGCGCGCCCTCCGGGTCGTAGCGCCAGTTGCTGAACAGCCAGCGCCCGAGCCCCTGGCGGTCGGTCACCTTCAGGAAGCGGGCGGGGATGATCTGGTCGGTGTCGATGTTGTCGATCGGGATGGCGACAGTGCGCGACCTCACGATCCGGATGGGGTCCATGCTCAGATCATCTCCCGGGCGTCGGCGATCTTCCCGGCGACGGCGCTGGCCGCCGCGGTCAGCGGGCTGGCCAGGAAGGTCCGGCCTCCGGCCCCCTGGCGCCCCTCGAAGTTGCGGTTGCTGGTGCTGACGGCGTACTCCCCCGGCCGCAGCTGGTCGCCGTTCATGGCGATGCACATCGAGCAGCCCGCCTCGCGCCAGTCGGCCCCCGCCTCCCGGAAGATCCGGTCGAGCCCCTCGGCCTCCGCCTGCTTCTTGACCTGCTGCGACCCGGGCACCACCAGGACCCGCACCCCCGGCGCCACATGCCGCCCCTTCAGGATGGAGGCCGCCTGGCGCAGGTCGGAGATCCGCGAGTTGGTGCAGGAGCCGATGAACACCACGTCGATGGGATGCCCCAGGAGCCGCTGGCCGGGCTTGAGTCCCATGTAGTCGAGCGCCCGGTCGTGGGTCGGCTGCCGGCCCGGATCGGGGACCGTGCCGCGCACCGGGACCGCCATCCCGGGATTGGTGCCGTAGGTGATCATCGGCTCGAGGACCGAGGCGTCGATCGACACCTCACGGTCGAACGCGGCCCCCTCGTCCGTCGGCAGCGACCGCCAGCGCGCCAGCGCCCGCTCCCAGGCGGCGCCTGCCGGGGCGTGCGGCCGGCCGGCGAGATACTCGAAGGTCGCATCGTCGGCGGCGATCATCCCGGCGCGCGCCCCGGCCTCGATCGACATGTTGCA
>JBOGOE010000019.1:0-17513 GCA_050747445.1 Candidatus Polarisedimenticolia bacterium
GGGGGGTTCAGACCCGATCCTCCATCGGAGTGTAGTCGCGGCGGGCGTGGCCGGTGTAGATCTGGCGCGGGCGGGCGATTTTCTGTTCGGTGTCGAGGAGCATCTCCTCCCACTGGGCCAGCCAGCCGGCGGTGCGCGGGATGGCGAACAGGACCGGGAAGGTCTCCACCGGGAAGCCGAGGCTCTGGTAGATGAGGCCCGAGTAGAAATCGACGTTGGGGTAGAGCTTGCGCTGGATGAAGTAGTCGTCCTGCAGGGCGATCCGTTCCAGCTCCAGGGCGATGTCGAGGAGCGGGTTGCGGCCGACCACTTCGAACACCTGGTCGGCGATCTGCTTGATGATGCGGGCGCGCGGATCGTAGTTCTTGTAGACCCGGTGGCCGAAGCCCATCAGACGCACCTCCCCCGCCTTGACCCGCTTGATGTAGTCGGGGACCTTGTCCTTCGATCCGATCTCCCGGAGCATGCGCAGGACCATCTCGTTGGCGCCGCCGTGGAGCGGTCCGTAGAGGGCGGCGACCGCGGCCGCCACCGCCGAGTAGGGGTCGGCCTGGCTGCTGCCGACGCCCCGCATGGCGAGGGTCGAGCAGTTCTGTTCGTGATCGGCGTGCAGGATGAACAGGACGTCGAGGGCCCGCTCGAACACCGGGTTCGGACGGTACTTCGACTCGGTCATCCGGAACAGCATGTTGAGGAAATTCCCCGTGTACGACAGCTCGTTGTCCGGATAGGCGTAGGGGAGACCGACGCTGTTCCGGTAGGCGAACGCCGCGAGCGTCGGCATCTTGGCGATCAGCCGCACCTGCTGCGAGCGGCGCGACCCCGGGTCGAAGATGTTCTTCGCCTCGCTGTAGAAGGTCGACATCGCGGCGACGGCGCTGACCAGCATCCCCATCGGGTGCGCGTCGTGGCGGAACCCCTCCATGAACTTCTTGATGTTCTCGTGGAGGATGGTGTGATGGGTGATGTTGTAGACCCAGTCGTCGTGCTGCTTGCGGGTCGGCAGCTCGCCGTTCAGGATCAGATACGCCGTCTCGAGGTAGGTGCTGTGCTCGGCGAGCTGGTCGATCGGGTAGCCGCGGTATTCGAGGATCCCCTTGTCGCCGTCGATCATGGTGATCCGGCTGCGGCACCAGGCGGTGTTGTTGAACGCCGGGTCGTACGCCATCAGGCCGAAGTCGCCGGGGTTGGTCTTGATCTGCCGCAGGTCCATGGCGCGGATCGTCCCGTCGCTGATGGCGATTTCGTAACTCCTGCCGGTGCGGTTGTCGGTCACCGTCAGGGTGTCGCGGCCATTGGCCACGGCGACGGCCTCCTTCGGGGCGGACCTGGGGTCCTGGCGGGGCATCGGGTTCCGGTCTCCGGTCCGGCGCGGCGTGCGGGCCGCCGACGGGAGGGACGGCCGGCGCGCGCCGGGCGATTAGGATACCGCAGAATGGGACGCTCCGGGCGCTCCCGCCGCGTCGATCTCTATCCCCCCTTCCGCAGGCTTTTGATCAGGCGGCGCAGGTCGCCGGGGAGGGGGCTGGTGAAGGTCGTCCGGGCGCCGCCCCGCGGGTGCGCGAAGCCGAGGCTGCGGGCGTGCAGGGCGGTTCGTCCGATGAGCGCCGACGGCTCGCCGTAGCGGCGGTCGCCGACCAGCGGGTGGCCCGCTTCCGCCAGGTGGACCCGGATCTGGTTCTTGCGACCGGTCAGGAGACGCACCGACAGGACCGTGGCTCCGGGGAGCCGCTCGGTCACCTCGTACTCGGTGATGGCGTGCTTCCCTTCCCGCGGTGTCCGGGTCGAGCGGACCTTGAGGCCGACCGGATCCTCCACGAGGCGGCTCTCAATCCGCCCCCGATCCGGCCCGACCGTGCCGTGGGCGACGGCGGTGTAAAGACGCTCGATCGATCGGGTGGCGAACTGTTCCTGCAGGGCGACGAACGCCTCCCGCGTGCGGGCGAACAGCAGGAGCCCCGAGGTGTCGCGGTCCAGCCGGTGCAGCGCGTACAGGGCCGGCCGCTTCACGCCGCGCTGTCGTTCCTCCTCCAGCAGTCGATCGATCAGGCTGTCCTCGTCCTCGCGCAGATGGGTCGGGACGCTCAACAGGTTCGGGTGCTTCTCGACGATCAGGAGCTCCCGGTCCCGGTGCACCACGCGGAAGCCGCGTCCTTCACGGGGCCGCGGCTTCGGGGCGTACCGGCTGCCGGGGTCGTGGCGGATCTCCCATCGCTCCCCCTCCCGCACGCGCCGGGCGTAGTCGCCGGGACGCAGCCCGGTCGGACCGCGCACCGCCCCCGCGTCGATGAGACCGCGCGCCGCGCTGTGGCTGAAGCCGGCCCGGTCGTGCAGGAGGGACTGCAGCGTGCGGCCGGCGTCGGCCGGCGCGACCTTGAGGACAATCGTTCTCACGGAGTATCCTGCGCGGCGGCATGCGACGAAACGCCTCGGCGACGATCGTGGCGGCGATCCTGCTGGCGGCCCCCCTCCCGGGATGCGGCTCCGGCGCGCCGGGTGCCGCCGCCGGCCCGCACGACCCGGGGGCGGGAGGCGGCTCCCCTGCCCGCTTCGCGTCCGATCCCCTGTGGGACGACG
The DNA here is from genome assembly GCA_050747445.1 of Candidatus Polarisedimenticolia bacterium. Taxonomy (GTDB): domain Bacteria; phylum Acidobacteriota; class Polarisedimenticolia; order Gp22-AA2; family Gp22-AA2; genus JBOGOE01. The sequence continues at coordinate 2,578 of JBOGOE010000019.1, forward strand.
GCAGGGCCGAGGTCAACGCCTACGAGGCGCGCGTGCGGCGTTACGGAGCGCGGCGCGCGTTCACCGCCTATCACATCGTCGTCAAGGAGGATCTGTCGCGCGAGCAGCTCGTCAAGGCCGATCCGGGGCACGCGCCGGACGACCTGGTGGCGGTGCTGAAGCTCAACCAGATCCTGGAGTTCCGGACCGGGGTCTATACCTACAACCAGATGGCCTCGACGTTTCACGATCGCGTCTCGATGGACCTTCTGAAATTCTCCCTGACGTCGTTCGAGTGGTGCGGCAACACCTTCAAAGAGTACCTGAGACGCGGCGCGAGCGGCACGCTCCACGTCCACACTTACTGGGACGGCATGGCGCGCGCCGACTACAACCTGCCGGTCGGGCCGGACGTTTTCTTCTACGACGAGCTGCCGCTGCGGCTGCGGGCCCTCCCCCAGGAGGTCGGGACCTCCCTGGTGGTCCGGCTGGTGCCGCCGCAGATCGAGTCACGCGCCCCTCGTCCCGAGGTCCGCTCCGCCGCGCTGCGGGCCGTCGCCGAAGAGCGGGTGGTGGTGCCGGCCGGCGCCTTCGCCTCGCTGCGCTGGGAGCTGCGGGCGGGGGACGGCGCGCCCGAGAGCTTCTGGCTCGGCCGCGCCTTTCCGTGGCCGTTGCTCGCTTGGGAAAAGCCGGACGGCGGCGGCCTCCGGTTGATCGCGAGCGAACGTCTCGCCTACTGGGAGCTGAACCGCCCGGGGGACGAGAAGCGTCTTCCGGGCCGCCCGGCGGCCACCCCCGGCCGCTGAGCGGGGCGCTTCCGGGTCCCCTACCCCGCCGCCGGCGGCGCCCCTTCCCCACTGCCGGCCCCGGACCCGCCCCCGCCTTCGGCTTCGCGGCCGATCTCGGCCAGCCGCACGGGGTCGCTCAGCCGGCCGAGGTCGGCCGGCCGGCCGACGACGATCAGACCGTCGCCGGGGCGGAGTTCGGTCGTCGGGTCGGGGATGATGCGCCGCTCCTGACCCGGACCGAGCGGACGCTTCACCTCGATGATGTTGACGCCGAAGCGCTGGCGCGCCCCGAGGTCGCGCAGGGTCATCCCGGCGAACGACATCGGCAGCGTGACCAGGGCCACCACGTACTCGGGTGGCAGCTCCACGTACGTCGTCTCCGGCCGCATTCCCTCGCGCAACCGCTCGAAGCGGGCCAGACGCGCCTCCTTGTGCAGGATCTCCTGGCTGTAGAGGGCGATGATGTCGCCCGCCGACAGCTCGCCGACGAAGCGCCGCGAACCGGGGCCCGCGACCACCGGCAGCCGATCGCGGCTGACCTTCGCCCAGCGGTCGATCGCCTCGCTCATCCGGTCGGCGAAGTTCAGCATCGGCACGTCGCTGTAGACCACGTCCCCCGCCTTGACCGAGCTCAACCGGTCCGGCTGGTTGAGGTACTCCGAGAGCTCGGCCAGGGTGATCGCCCCGACCAGCCGCCCCTCGACGTCGACCACGAACAGCTCCTTGCGCCCCTCTTCCAGCATCCGCTTGAGGACTTTCTCCAGCGGGTCGTCGGCGCGCACCGGCGGGGCCCCCATCCGCATGATGTCGCCGACCTGGATCTGGTCCATGACCAGCTCCTCCATGCGCCCGCCGAGCCGGACCCCCCGCTCGACCAGCGGACCGGTGTAGATCGACTCGTGGTGCAGGGCGCGCGAGGCCACGATCGACACGGTGCAGGCGACCATGAGCGGCAGCAGGATCTCGTAGTCCCCGGTCAGCTCGAAGATCATCATGATGGCGGTCAGCGGCACCTGGGTCGTCCCGGCCACCATCGCCCCCATCCCGACCAGCGCGTAGGCGCCGGGGGTCGACGTGGTGTCGGGGAAGGCTTCGTGGCACCAGGCGCCGTAGATGTAGCCGAGGACCGAGCCGGTGAACAGGGTCGGTGTGAACAGGCCGCCGGCCCCTCCGGAACCGGCGGTCAGCGCCGTCGCCGCCACCTTCAGAAGGGGCAGGACCAGGATGAGCGTCAGGGGCAGGCTCTCGTGCAGGACCGCGTTGACCGTGTCGAAGCCGTTCCCCAGGACGTGCGGAAAGCGCATGCCGATCAGCCCGACCAGCGCGAACCCGAGGATCGGCTTGGCCCAGTCGGGGAGACGCAGGCGATCGAAGCCGCGCTCCGTCCCCTTCAGGGTGACGATGAACAGTGCCGAGGCGACGCCGATCAGGAGCCCCATGACCAGGTAGTGCAGCAGCTCCCATCCCGACACCAGCGTCGCGTGGGGCGGGACGGTGTAGGCGGTGTAGTTGCCGACGAAGGCGCGGGCCACGACCGTCCCGACCGCGGAGGCGACGACGATGGGGCCGAACGATTCCAGGGCGAAGTTCCCCAGGATCACCTCGAGGGCGAACATGGCGCCGCCGATCGGGGCGTTGTAGGCGGCGGCGATGCCGGAGGCGGCGCCGCAGCCGATGAGGATTTTCAGGCGGTTCCCTCCGAGCCGGAAGCGGCCCCCGACCAGGGAGGCCAGCGACGCCCCGACCCGCACCATCGGTCCTTCGCGCCCCAGCGAGCCGCCGGAGGCCACCGTGATCAGGGTCGCCAGCGCCTTGACCAGGCTGTCGCGCATCGACAGGGCGCCGTCGCGGCGCGCCACCGCCTCGACCACGGCGGCGGTGCCGTGGCCGCGCACGGAGCGGCGGTAGACCAGGACGATCAGGGCGATCAGGAGACCACCGACGACCGGGGCGAAGAAACGGTACCAGGGGGGGAGCTGGAGGGCATGGTTCATCAGCTCCCGCCCGCTGCCCCAGAACACCTTCTGGAGGGCGGCCAGGAGACGGATCATCGCGACCGAGGCCAGACCGGTGGCCAGTCCGGTCAGCGGGACGAGAACGAGGAAGCGCTTCTCGCCGGGGGGGCGGGAGCGGAAGTAGGCGATCGGCGGCCAGTCCGCGAGGCGCACGCTTGCTCCTCGGCCGCTCCGCCTCCGGTGGGCCCGGAGGGCGGGGGCCGGGTCGATGGCGCCGGCAGGGCGCCGTCAGTCTCCCCGGTGGCGTTCTTCCTTCCAGGGGTCTCCGCGATCGTGGTGCCCGTTCCGCTCCCAGAATCCGGGCCGGTCGGAGTCCATGAACTGGGCCATGACGAAGGCCGCCCGCGGCAGCGGCGGCGAGCGGCGGACGATCTCCCGGATCGACACCCCCTCCCAGGTCGTCCCCAGCCGGCCGGGCGGCAGCCGCTCGAGTAATTCCCGAGGATAGCGGCTGCGGTGCTTTTCGATGACGCTCATGGGCGCGCTCCCGGGGGCCCGATCGGGGGGTCGATCATATAGGAGGTCGCCTCCCGGCGATCGGTCGCGCCGGGCGGCCGGGCCGGCGGTGGTCGCCCCCGACCCACCGGGTCCGCCGGCCGCGACCGGTCCCCTGCGGTAGAATGGCGCTCCCCGAAATCGCCGGGAGAAAAGGCTCCATCTTGAGCTCGCCAGCCAGCCCCGCGGCGCCCTCCGCCGCCGAGCACCGCGCCGCGCCCGGCGGCCCCGCCCCCTCCATCCTGTGGATGTCGGCCCCCCTGGTCGTGTCGTTCTGGATGCGGTCGCTGTTCACCTTCGTCGACACGATCTATGCCGCCACCCTGGGCGACGCCGCCATCGCCGCGATCGGGCTGACCATCCCGCTGGAATTCCTGATGATCGCCTGCTGGGTGGGTGTGTCGAACGGGCTCACCTCGAACCTGTCACAGGCGATGGGGGCCCGGCAGGGGGGGCGGATCGAGCAGCTGGTCGCGGCCACCCGCAGGATGGTCTGGTGGATGGTCCCCCTGTTCGTGGTTCTGGGGGCGGGGTCGTGGCTGGTCGCGCCGCACCTGGGACTGGAGCCGGAGGTCGCCCGCCAGTTCGGCATCTACGCCGGCGTCCTGGTCGGCGGCTCGGCCTTCACCTCGTTCTGGTCGATCCTCCCCGATTCGATCGTCAAGGCGCATCACGACACCCGCTCGACCATGTGGGCGGGGATCTGGTCGAACGTCATCAACGTCCTGCTCAACACCCTGTTCACCTTCGTCTTCCACTGGGGAATCTTCGGGATCGCCTTCTCCACGGTCGTGGGTCGCTTCGGCGGGCTGATCTACGCGCAGCGCCGCGCCGCGCGGCACGAGGCGTCCCGCAGGGCGAGCGGGCTCGACACCGACCCGGGCCTCGACCCGTCGCCCTCCCGCTCGATTCTGGCGCTGGCCGTGCCGGGAGCGCTGTCGTACGCGCTGATGGCCCTCGAGACCCTGGTGGTGAACTGGCTCCTGGCGGGGCAGCCCGACTCCACCGCCTCGATCGCCGCCTACGGCATCTACTACCGGGTCCTGCTGTTCGCGGTGATGCCGATCATCGCGGCCTCGGTGGCGGTCCTGCCGTTCGTGGCGCGCCGCTTCGGCGAGGGGGACCTGCCCGCGATCCGGAGCGGGCTGCGGCAGATCAACGTCGCCGCGGTTTTCTACTGCGTCTTCCTGGTGACGCCGTCGCTGCTCCTGGGAGGGGGCTGGCTGGCGCACGCCCTTGCGGAGGCCGAGCTGACCGCCCGGCTGACCCGCGTGGCCCTCTGGATCTGCCCGCTGGCCTGTGTCGCGGGGATCCCCTTCTTCCTGTGCCGCCCCGCTTTCGAGGGGTTGCGGCGGGGACGGCCGGGGCTGATCATGGCGCTGCTGCGGTACGCGGTCCTCACCGCCCCATGCGCCTTCGCCGGGCTGCGGATGGCGTCCGCCCTCGGGGCGCCGCCCCTCTACGGTCTGCTTCTGGGGCTGGTGACCGCCACCGGTCTCGCGTCGCTGGTGTTCCAGGCGTGGCTGCGGCGCGTGGTGCGCGATCTCGCGGCGGGTGTCGCGACCGGGTCCGCTATTCCTTTTCCAGGACGAACAGGATCCGCTGCCCCTTCATCATCTCTTCCTTCATGACGGTCACCTCGACGGTGCCGTCCTCCCCGAAGCGGACGCCGACGTCGCGTCCCTCCTGGATGAAGGCGGGCAGGATGCGGATGTCGGCGATCTTGGCGATGCCGAACTGGCTCGGTTTGAGGGTCAGCGATTTGCCGTTGCGCAGGTCGATCGAGTCCTTGAACTTGACGTCGGCGATGGTCTCCAGCTTGCCGCGGCTGCGCAGGATGCCGCGCGATCGCAGGCGCTCGCTCAGATCGGCCTCGTAGAACATCGAGTTCTGCAACCGGTCGAGCTCCTCCTTGGTCATGCTGGCGCGCTCGACCGCCTGGCTCTTCTCGGCCTCGAGCTGCGTGACGCTGGCCTCCAGCGACGCCTTGCGCGCCTCGAGCGCCTGCACCTCGTCGCGCAGGAGGGTCAGGAGCTCCTCGAGCTCGGCCTTCTTCCCTTCCAGGTCGGTGGCCTTGGCGACGGCCGTGTCCCGCTCCTGGATGAGACGCATCTGCTTGGCGCGGACGATCGCCAGCGGGCTGCGCTTGGCGTCCCCCTGCGCCACCCAGGTGCCGAAGAAGTCCTTGGCGGGGTCGTAGTAGAAGTGGACCCGCATCCCCTTGTCGATGCTGGTCTCCAGGATGTTGAGGCGGCCGACCAGCTCCCTGGCCCGGCTCTCGGGGACGTTGTGCTCCTTCATCAGGTAGGCCATCGCCAGCTTCATGTGGGTGTCGGCGGGACCGACTTCCTTGCCGTCGCCCGGCAGCTTGGCCTCGAGCTCCGAGACCTTCGCCTGCAGCTCGCGGATCTTCTTCATGTCCTCCACGACCTGGGACAGGATGCCGCGGTACGACGGGTCCTTCTCCTGGCGGACCAGATCGTCGAGCGCCTGCTCCTCCTCGGCGCTCAATCCCTGCAGGAACACCTGCGAGAACGACACGCCCTTGCGGCCGACGGCATCCATCCGCTGGTTGAACTGCTGGATGCGGGCGTAGATGTCGCGGGTCTCGCCGTCGATCTGATCGCGGGCCCCCTGCAGCTCCACCAGCAGCTTGTCCATCGACTGCGGGATGGGGCGCTCGGTGAGCTTCTTCGGGAAGACCAGCCCGTAGGCGAAGTAGCCGCCGATCCCGACCGCCACCGCCACCACGGCGATGACGGCGATCTTGGCGACCATCTTGAAGTCCCTGGGCGGCTTCGGCTCCGGGAGTTTGATGTCCTCGATCGGATCGAACAGGCTCTGCATGGAGACCCTCTCCTTCGTTATAAGGGTGCGTAATTCTAGCGTGACCGGTAGTTTGGCGCAATCACCAATGCAGCGGGGGGTGCGGCGTTCGTGCAGAGGCCCCAGCACCGCGGCCGGCCCCGGCGCGGCCACGGAACGTGGGGGATTCCCCCCGGGGGCCGGCCGTCCGGGCCGCCTGCCCGGCCCTCTGCTAGACTTTCGCCGCCCCATGCGAACCACCGTTTCGCGTCCCGCGCGGCTTGCGCTTCCCCTGATCCTCGCGGCCCTCTGCCCTGCCGCGGGGTGGTTCGGGGAGGGTGCGTCAGCCGCGGCCCCCGCAACCGACCCCGCCTACCTGCTCGGCCCGGACGGGGCCGTGTACCGCTGGCGTCCCCAGGCCCCCGGCGGGCTGGCGGCCGTCGATCTGAAGCGCGTGAGCCCGCGACCGGTCAGGGATCTGGCGCGCCTGGATGCCCGCCGCTTCCTGCTGGTCCCCTCTCCCGATCCGGCGGACCGGTCGCGACGCCGGAAGGGGGGGACGGCCCTCGTGGTCGCCCTCGACGGCCCCGGCGGCGGTCCGGTGATCACGGGAAGCCTGGTGTTCGAGGGGGAGGGGGAGCGCGTGGTGGCCGCGTCCGACGGACGGGCTTATCTCCTCGCCCGCAGGCGGGGGGGTCATGGAGACGAGTGGCTCGTCCACCAGGCGGACCCCGCGGCCGGGAAGATCCTGGCGACTTCGCTGCTGGCGGGAGAGCCGCTCGATCTGGCGGTCGATTCCCCCGCGGGACGTCTTTACCTGGGAACCGGGGACCGGATCCTCACCCTCACGACCTCCAGATTGATCCCCTCCTGGCAATACCGATCGCCGGGACCGAACCGCGCTCTGGCGATCCGCCCGGGGACGAACCGCCTGTACGTGGCGCGCGGCCGGGAAGTGGCGATCTTCGACCCGGCGGCCGCCCGGACGGGCGACGGCCGTTCGCACCGGCAGGAGGGGGACGAGGCGGTCGAAGTGGTCGGTCTGCCGTTTGAGGCGGCCTCGATCCGCTTCCTTCACGGCGGGCGGCTGGCCCTGATCCAGGGGGCGGGGGTCTCGATGGCCCTCCTGGACGCCGCCACCGGGTCGGTTCTCTCCGACCCCGGGTTCGCGGCGATCTTCCCCGGGGCGAAGCAGCTCCTGCCCGTGGCCCCATCGCCGGACGGTGGCTTCGTCCTGGCCGCGTTCCCCGGACCTCGCACCGGGATCCTCCCGGCACCCGACCTCCCCCCCGTTCCGATACCCGCTCCGACCGAAGCCAGGACGGCGGTGTCCCACCGGGAAGACGCGACCGTTCCGAAGCCGGTGCTTCCAAGCGACGCGCCACCCGCGGTCGCGGCGCCATCAGCCACCGCGACCGCCCCCCCCGCGCCGGCGGAGCCGGTGCGGAACGAAGTCAAGCTGTTGCGCGGCCGGATCAGCGGCACCCGGGAGGGGATCGAGGCGGTGGTCCTGTTCGGACCCGGGAGCATCGTCCGGGAGGCGGCCCGCGCCGCGCCGGAGCAGGACGGCACCTGGGCGGTTCCGCTGCCGGCCGCCGGCATCTATCGCGTGACGCTGCGCGGGAAAGGCGGACGTCCGGTCGCGAGCGTCCCGAACTTCCACACCCTGGAGGTCGGAGAGACCGGCCTGGAGGGGATCGATTTCAGCCTGCCCGGCGGGGCGTCAGGCGGTGGCGCGGCGGCGGGAGGCGCGGATCAGCAGGTAGACGACCAGCCCGGCGGCGATGAGCGGCAGGAGCGGCAGCAGTCCGATCGCCAGCAGCAACAGCAAGACCAGCCCGGCCACGACCCCCTTCAGCAGGAGGGCGACCGCCGGGATCGCCAGGCCGAAGACCAGACCGACGAGCCGGAACGGCAGGGTCAGGACGAGCCAGACGAGCTTCAGGACGAAGACCACGACGGTGAACGCGAAGACGATCGGGAGAACGATGGCGGCGAAAACCGCCACCAGCAGGCCGGCGGCGGTGAGCAGGCCGAACAACTCGGTCATGGCAGGCGCCCTCCCCCGGAAATCGCCCCAGTATACGCCCGTGCCGTCCGGGGGGTTCCCCCCCGCCGTCCGGGATCCCGCCCCTGGGTCAGCGGATGACCGGGACGAACGGCAGCCTGAGGACCTGTTCTCCCGGCGGGATCGGCCCTTCCGTCACGAACCGCCGGACCCGGTCGCGGATCCGGGCGGCGGCGCCCCGGGTCTCGCCGTCCGAGTCGAAAATCTGATCGAGAATTCCCTTCTTCTCCGGCATCGACACGAGACGCGCGGGGCCGTCGGGATCGAGCTTCGCCAGCAGCAGCGCGGCCCGGATCGCGGTCGTCAATCCTCCCATCTCGTCCACCAGCCCCAGGGCCACGGCGTCCTTGCCGGACCAGACCCTCCCCTGCGCGATGGCGTGGATCTCCTCCGGGGTCTTGCCGCGCCCCTCGGCGACCTTGCCGACGAAGTCCTTGTAGATCCGATCCAGCCAGTCCTGGAACCGGGCGCGCTCCTCGACGGTCCATTTCTGGTCGCCGGAGAAAAAGGCGGCGTTGCGACCGCGCTGCACGCCGTCCCAGGTGACGCCGATCTTGTTCCAGAACCCCTTGGTGACGAACTTGCCGGCGACCACCCCGATCGAGGCGGTCAGGGTGCCGGGCTCGGCCACGATCCGATCGGCCGCGATGGAGACGAAGTAGCCGCCCGAGGCGGCGACGTCCCCCATGCTGACGACGATCGGCTTCACGCCCCGGGTGCGCTTGACCTCGCGCCAGATGATGTCGGAGGCGACGTAGGAGCCGCCGGGACTGTCGACGCGGAACACGATCGCCCGGATCGCGTCGTCTTCGCGCGCCTCGCGGATCGCCCGGGCGATGGTGTCCGAGCCGAGCGTCGCGCCGCCGGTGAAGGCGTCGTCGTCGCTCGAGCCGCGCGCCACGCCGCCGATCCCGTAGATGACCGCCACCCGCGGTCCGCGCGAATAGTGGCGGCCGGCGACCAGGTATTTCGAGGGCTTCACCAGGGGGAGCCGACCGCCGTTCTTCTCGCGCAGCTGGTCGTCGACCTGATCGCGATAGGCGAGACCGTCGATCAGCTTCGCCTCGAGGGCGCGCGGCCCGATGTAGGGCCCGCCGTCGATGAGCGTCCGGACCTCCGGCTCGGTCAGCTTCCGTCCGGCCGCGATCCCGGCCACCATCTGGTCGTAGAGGGATCCGACGATCGCGTCCATCGATTCGCGGTAGGCCTCGGTCATCGCCGTGTCGGTGAACAGGTTCTTGAAGGTCTTGTACTTGCCGATGTGGTCGTAGTCCGGGTAGATCCCCAGCAGATCGAGCGTGCCGCGCAGGAACACCGCCTCGCCCCGCATCCCGGTCAGGAAGACGTCCCCCGGTGGCGCCATCCAGATCGAACCGCAGGCGGTCGCCAGGTAGTAGTCCTGGTTGCCCGGGGAGAATTCTCCCGCGGTCTCCAGGAAGGCGACCGCCCATTTCCCGCCGCTCTGGAAATCGAGGATGGCGTCCCGCAGCTCCTGGGCTTTCGCGAAGCCGATGTCGGGGCCGTCGATGACCAGGAGCAGGCCGTTGATCCGCCCGTCGTCGCGCGCCCGCCGCAGGAGGTCGAGATAGTCGATCAGCGTGACCTCCCTCCCTTCCAGCAGCCGGGTGATTGCGTCGCTGGCCGCCTGTTCGGGGATCGATCCCTTGAGTCGGATCTCCAGAACGCTGCCGGTCTCCGGCTGGCGGGCGGCCCGCGCCATGAGGACCAGGGTCAGCAGCCCCGCCGCCACGAATGCCACGATCCCCAATCCGATCTTCGCGCCCCTGCTCATCGTGCCGCTCCTCCCTCCGCGGCGGCCCGCGCCCGGCGCGCCGCCAGATAAAGCACCATGCCAATGCCGAGGCCGATCATACCCGCGACCACCTCCGTGGGTTCCAGCGCCGTCAGCAGGGCGGTGACCGCCACCGCGGTCAACGCGGCGACCACCCGCCCGCCCCCGCCCGCCCCGCCGGCTCTCAGGCAGGCGAGACAGCAGGCAAGATAGACCAGAAGCCGCGTTCCGGCGCTGATCGCCGACAGCCACTCGTACCGTCCCCAGACGGCCAGCGCGGCTCCGGGGAGTCCCAGGAGGAGGGTGCCGGCGACGGGAGTGCGCAGCGCCGGATGGAGGCACCCGGTCCAGGCGGGAACCTGCCGGGTCGCGGCCATGGCGTAGAGCGTGCGGGACCCGCCGACCATGCTCGCCAGGCTGCAGCCGGCGGTGGAGATCGCCGCCGCCGCGGTCATGAACCAGCCACCCGCCGTCCCGGCGATGAGCGCCGCGGCGGCCGCCAGGGGCGCCGTCCGGCGCGCCAGGTCGTCGAGCATGCCGAGCATGGCGACGTGCACCAGGAGATAGATGCCGCAGACGCACAGGACGGTGGCGATCAGCGCCACCGGCATGTCGCGCCGCGGCCGCAGCGACTCCTCCGCCGGGACCGTCAGGATCTCGAACCCCGAGAAGGCGAAAATCAGCAGCAGCACCGCCCGCATCATGTCGGAGGGGGCGAATCCCTCCCACGGGAAGGCGCCGGGGCGGACGAAGAACAGACCGGCGCCCCCCAGCAGGAGGAGCGGCGCGATCTTGACCGCGGCGAGCAGGTTGGTGGCGGCGGAGGTGTGCCGGATGCCGGCGATGTTGGTGGCGATGACGAACGTCGCCGCGATCGCCACAAGGCCGGCGCGCACCGGCAGCCCGCGGCCGCCCGGCAGCAGCTCCCCGACGTAGCGGGCGAAGGCGTTCAGCAGGCTGGCCATCGCCGTCAGGCGAGCCAGGCAGAACAGCCAGCCGGCCTGGAATCCCCAGAAGCCGCCGAACGCCTGCCGGACGTACTCGTACGGGCCCCCCGATCGCTCGTAGCGGCCGGCCAGGATCCCCAGCGACAACCCGACGCCGATCACGACCAGACCGGCGAGCAGGTAGGCGGCGATGCTCGCGGTACCGAGACGGGCGGCGACGATGGCGGGAAGCACGAAGATCCCCCCGCCCACGACCGAGTTGATGCCGATGGCGACGAGCCGCAGCCGCCCGAGGTGGCGGATGGGAGCGACGGGCGGGGCGGCGGCGCTCACCCGGCGCGCCTCACGCGGCGGCCCCCCTCACGGGAAGGGTCGGGAGGCGCAGAGGTCGCAGGCGCACAGCGCGCGCAATCTGTCGAAGGTGTAGATGCCGGTCCCGTGTCCGTCGCTGAAGGTGATCGACAGCCCGTAGCGGCCGACCGGCCGGGTCGCCGCGACCCGGAGGTCGGCCGGGAGGGTGGCGGGATCGACGAGGGCCCGGCCGCTCCACTCCTCCTCGCACAGGGCGCATTTGCACGCCAGCCGGAGCGGCGTGGCGGCGTAGACCGCGTGATGACCGTCGTCCCACAGGATCTGCAGACCGCCGTCCTCCCGCGTCTCCACCTTGCGGGGCTGGTTCACGCGCTCACTGGGCGGTCTGGGCCCCGGGCGGGATCGGCAGCTTCAGCCGGGCGAGCTCGGCGTTGATCGCCGCGGCGAACTCGGGGAACGGCTTCGCCCCCGACAGGTATCGCCCATTGATGAAGAAGGCGGGGGTGCCGGTCGCGCCGAGGGCCTTCGCCTCGGCCGCGTCCGCCGCGATCCGGGCGCCGTGCGTGTTGCGGTCGATCGCCGCCTCGAAGCGCTTCACGTCGAGATCCAGCTCCTTGGCGTACTGCAGCACGAAATTGCGCTGGATGCGCGGGTGGTTGGCGAACAGCTTGTCGTGGAACTCCCAGAACTTCCCCTGCTCCCAGGCGGCCATGGAGGCGGCGTGCGCCAGCGGGGCGTCCTTGTGGAAGTCGAGCGGGTGGTGCTTCCAGACGATCCGCACCTGGTCCCCGTACACCTTCTTGATCTGGTCGAGGGTCGGACCGACCCTCGCGCAGAAGGGTCACTGGAAGTCGGAGAACTCGACGACCGTGATCGGGGCGTTCTGCGGTCCCTTGAAGGGGGCGCCGTCGGTCCTGACGGTGTGGACCTTGTTCGGATCGGGACCCGCGGCCCGCTGCGGGGCCCGGGCCTGGGTGTCGAGCTTCGCCGACACCAGGTTGAGCCGGGTCTCGATGTTCGACAGGCGATCGGCGAGCGTTTTCTGCGTCTTCTGCGCTTCCCGCCAGGAGGAGAAGTTGAGGACCACCAGGACCGCAACCCCCGCCAGGGTCGCCAGGCGGATGGTGCCGGCGGTGAGCCCGCCGGGACGCTCCATCATCGGGCCCCGGCCGGCGGGCCGTTCCATGTTGGGTTTCGACATCGTCCCCTCCATCGCCTTGAAAGCCCCTTCCGGGGGCGGTCATGTTAGCACGCGCGACCGGGATCCCCCGGCGGCGCCGGGGCGTATTATGGGGGCCGGAACCCGTTCACCCAATTCCAGGGAGGTGCGTCATGCCCGACACCATCCGCCGCGTCGACTACTTCTACGCCACCGTTCCCGATCGTCCCGGCGAGGGGGCGAGGCTGTTCGGCAAGATCAAGGAGGCCGGGGTCAACCTCCTGTCGCTGACCGCCTTCCCCGTCGGCGACGGACGGGCCCAGATCGACTTCGTCCCGGAAAACGGCGACGCCCTTCTCAAGGCGGCGAAGAAGAGCGGCATCGCCTTGAGCGAGCGGAGGACCGCCTTCTTCATCCAGGGAAAGGACCGACCCGGGGCCGCGGCCGAGATCTTCAAGAAGCTGGCCGACGCCGGGGTCAACGTGCATGCCGCCAACGCCGCCTGCGGCGGCAGCGGCGGCTTCGGGATGATCCTGTGGGTGAAGCCCCAGGAGATCGCCGCGGCCGCCAAGGCGCTCGGAGCGTAGAAGACCGCCCGGAGCCGGACTCGCCGGCCGGCGCTCCGGGGGCCGCGGGTCAGCCCTTCGCTTCCTTGATCGCCTTGGTGAGGGCGGGGAGGATCTCGAACAGGTCGCCCACGACCCCCGCGTCGGCGACCCCGAAGATCGGCGCGTCGGCGTCCTTGTTGATCGCCACGATGTAGCCCGAGCCGCGCATCCCGACGATGTGCTGGATGGCCCCCGAGATGCCGCAGGCGATGTAGAGCTTGGGGCTCACGGTGACGCCCGACGAGCCGACCTGGTGCTCGTGCGGCAGCCAGCCCATGTCGGTGACCGGGCGCGAGGCGCCGATCTGCGCGCCGAGCGCAGCGGCCAGATCGCGGATGACGGCGAACTTCTCCGGGGCGCCGACGCCACGACCTCCTGAGACGATGATCGACGCCTGTGTCAGATCGACCGCCCCCCCTTCGGCCTTCTTGATCTCGACGAAACGGGCGCGCAGGTCGGCCGGCCGCGCCGCCGCCTCGACCGCCCGCACCTTTCCCGCCGTCGCGCCCGTGAAGCCGGGCGAGGCGCCCCGCTGCACCGTCGCCACCTTGGGACGCGCGTCGCCCAGGTCGATCGTCTGGACGAACTTGCCGTTGAACGCCTTGCGGCTGAAGACCACCCGCCCGCTTTCGACCGCGATGGCGGCGCACTCCGTCGCGATCGGCACTCCCAGCCCGGCCGCGACCGGCGGGGCGGCATCCCACCCGGACGGCGTGTGCGGGAAGAGCAGGAGCTCCGGCTGCTCGTCACGGACGATCGGCTCCAGCGTCTTCACCCAGCCGTCGCCGGTGTAGTCGGCCACCGCCGCCCCGCCGGCCAGGATCACCTCGGCCGCGCCGCGCGCGGCGATGGCGCCGGCCGCCGCCTGCAGCCCTTCCCCGACCAGCACCGCCTTGATGTCGGCGGCGCCCCACCCCAGGGCCGGGGCCAGGGAATGCGCCAGACCGAGCAGCTCCCAGGTGACGTCGCGGACCTGGCCCCCTTCCGCCTCGGCGACGATCAGGATGCGGCAGGCCATCTCAGATCACACCCGTCCTCTCTCGGATCCGCCGGACCAGCTCCGTCGCGATGATCTCCGGCGCGCCGGTCAGCATCTCGGCCCCCATCCCCTTTGGAGGCGGGGCCAGCCGCAGGGTGCGGAAGCGGGCGGCCCCGGCCGCGACGGAGACCGGGTCGATCCCCAGGTCGGCGAGCGCCACCGTGCGGATCTCCTTCTTCCTGGCCGCCATGATTCCCTTGAGGCTGGCGTAACGCGGCTCGTTGATCCCGGTCTGCACCGTGATCACCGCGGGCAGCCGCAGCTCGACCACCTGGAGCCGGTTGTTCTCCATCTCCCGCTCCACCCGCACCGCCCCGTCGAGAAGCTCCAGCGCCATCGCCGCTGTGGCGCACGGACGATCGAGGAGCCGCGCCACGAATCCCCCCATCTGCATGTAGTTGTCGTCGTCCGCCTGCAGCCCGGCCAGGATCAGCGCGAACTCCTCCCCCTTGACGGCCGCGTGGATGACCCGCGCGATCGACAGCGGATCGGCGCCGTCGAGACGCGGGTCCTTGACGTGGATGGCCCGATCGGCGCCGGTCGCCAGGCAGGTGCGGAGCGCCGTCGCGGCCCGCTCCGGTCCGACCGTGAGCGCCACAACCTCGGTGATCTTCCCCGCATCCTTGAGGCGCAGCAGCGCCTCCAGCGCGTACCGGTCGTAGTCGTTGAGGCCGTAGGTGAGGTTGCTCTCGTCGACCCAGGTCCCGGCGCCGTTGATCCGGAACGGCGAGTCGGTATTGGGGACCTGCTTGACGAGGACCAGGCTCTTCATCGGCGCGCGCCCCGCGGAGCCCCGCGCCCCGCGGAGCCTCCGATGCGGCGCCGATCATAGTCGAACGCGCCCCCCCGTCAAGCGCCCGTCGCCCCGCTTGCGGCTCGGCGACAGGCGCCCGATCCCGGCCCCGCGGGGCGGGCGCGGCAGGCTGCGC
>JBOGOE010000020.1:0-16310 GCA_050747445.1 Candidatus Polarisedimenticolia bacterium
CCGGAGGAGGGTGCGGGAGCGGGCGGGTCCGCGGCCGGCGGGGCGCCGTCGTCGCCGGTCTCCCCAGCGGCCGCCGGTTCGGCCGGCGGTTTCGGGGCGGTCGCGTCCCGGCGCACCCCGGCGAGCGCCTCACGGACGGCCGCCACCTGATGGTCCGGAGCGAGGGCGATCGGGCGCCACGCCAGATCGCGCACCTTGACAAGGCCCCGCGCCGGCGGGCCGAACACCAGGTGCTGCGACCTGGGAGCCTTCCCTTCCGCTCCAGCCTCCTCGCGCAGGGTCAGATCGAGGGCCGGACGCCTGGAAAGCGCGGCCCGCTCGGCGTCGGGGGCCCGATCGATGAAGGCGGTGGCCTTGAGGTTTCCGATGGCCTGCAGCAGCGCGTCGACGCTCTCCCCCTTCACCTCGCCGCTGACGGCGCCGCTGGCCGCCCAGCCCCCCTCCGTGCCGCGGGTCACGACCAGGGCCGGGCCGCCGGCCTCGGCCGCGGTGAGCGACTCGATCCGGTACTGGCTGACGTCGATCAGCTCCTTGCGCCGCAGGTCGAAGACCCGGGTGGACACCTTCTCCCAGAAATCCCCCGGGACCGTGAGGACCGGTTCGCGACCGACGGTCCGGGCGTAGCGGTCCTCCCCCTGCTTCGCCCCGAAGAGGATGGTCTTCTCCACGTCCCACCCTTCCTGGAAGAGGGTCATGCGGGCGGCCGGAGGGGACAGACCGAAGCGGCGGAGTTCGGCAGGCGACGGGGATTCGGCGACGAACTCCCGGGCCCGCAGCCCCTGGAGGGCGGTCAGCAGGTCGGTGATGGTCGGGCCGTCCGCGGGCGCCTCGATCGGCCGACGGATCGACCAGCCGTCGTCCGGCCGCTCCAGGTGGACCGTGTCACGGCCGCGTTCGATCCGCAGGCGGCGGATCTTCCAGGGGTCGAGCTCCAGGAGCTGCTTGTCGCGGAGGGACAGGAGATCCCTGGCGGCGAAGTCCCCCGCCGGGGAGGTGACGACCGCCGCCTCCGACGTGTCCGGGAGCAGCGCGTAGAAGGTCCCGCCGATTGGATTGCCGTCGCCCAGCGCCAGCGTCCGGGTGGTCCCGGTGGCGCTCTCCAGCGTCAGGGTGGCCTTCGGCGGATCGAGACCGTAGGCGGAGCGGTCACCCGCGTCGCCGAGCCGCCGCTCGACCCGGGCCGACTCGAGGGAGGAGAGCAGACCCTCGACCGCCTCCCGATCGGCGGCGGTCTTCAGCGGGGCGGTGACGGTCCACCCTTCCCCCTCCTTCTCGACGCGGATCGCGCCGTGCTCGTTCTTCAGGGCGAGCGCCGTGACTCCGGAGCGCTCGAATTGCAGCACCCGATCCTTGTCCCGATCGGCCCGGTCCTTCTCCTCCCGTCCGCGGAACTCCAGCAGGTAGACCGCCGCCCCGAGGACGGCGAGGAGGATCAACGCGACGATGGGGCCGGGGGTTCGGCGCCGCATACGGGACCGCTAAAGCTTCCGGCGACGGACCCAGATCCCGACGCCGACGACGACGATCACGATCGGGGACAGGGCCACGATGGTCCAGAAGTAGAAGTAAATCTCCGCCGGCGTCAGGATCACCAGCCGCGGCGCCGAGGTCTTCGGCCGGATGGAGACCAGCTCCTCCTGCTCGGCCAGCCAGGCGACGCAGTTGAGCGCCAGGTCGCCGTTCCCGGAGGCGTTGAAGTAGCCGTTGCTCAGGAAATCGGAATCGCCGAACACCAGCAGCCGGGTCTCCGGCGGTCTGTCGGCGGGGTCGGTGGTGTCCGCCGCGGGCGCCACGGGCGCCTCGACGGCGCGGCTCACGGCGGCCCCGAGGACGATCGGCCCCGCGACGTCCTTTCCCTCGTTCATGGTCATCCGGCCCGACCGGTATTCCTCCCGGCTGGTCTCGCCCCACGAGTACGGGGAGGTCTGCGCCAGCTTCGTGGCCACGACCCCGGACGGGAGCTCGCTGCGGATCTCGAGGGAGGAGGCCAGCGGGTAGAAGGTCTGGTAGCGGAACCCCTTGGTGATGGTGTGGAACTCATCATAACCGTCCGCCGGCACCAGCGGGATCAGGGCGTTGCCGGCGAAGATCTGCGACACCTTGTCGACCACGATGTCGTCGCGGACCGCGATCCCGTAGCGACCGAGGATACCGCCCAGGCCCGGGGAGGTCTCGGGGTCCTGCAGGTAGAGGAGCCGTCCGCCCCGGTCGAGGTAGTCCCCGAGCGCCGCGGACTCGGTCTCCAGGAACGGCTTGCGCGGGCCGGGGACCGCGACCAGCGTGGCGTCGGCCGGCACGCCCTGGCTCAGGATCAGCGGCTTCACGACGTAGTGCTGCTTCTCCAGCTCGCCCTTGAGGAGCGTCAGTCCCTCGCGTTCGCGATCCTCGAGGTCGCGCTCGCCGTGCCCGGTGGTGACGTAGACGACCCGTTGGCGGTCGCGCGTCACCTTGATGATGGCGTTGGTCAGCGACTCCTCGTCGGCGGTCGTGGTCCGCGCCTCCTGCTGCCCGCTCTCGACGATCAGGGTCCCGTATTCGGTGATGTTGTAGCGACGCACGTCGGCCGGGTTCTTGTCGGGGTCGATCACCCGCGTCGTGAGCCGGTCGCTGCGGAGGCGGTACTCCTTCAACAGGTCGTCGATCTTCTGCGCCGTCGGATCGACGTCGCGGTGGAACGAGGTGATGGTGACCTCGCGGGGCAGGGATTCCAGGACCTTGGTCGTCTGCTCGCTCAGGGAGAACGCCTTGTTCTCGGTGAGATCGAAGCGCTTGTGGTGGCGCGCCGCCAGGAAATTCACCAGCACCAGCACCGCGCACACCGTCACCGCGTATCCGGCGCTCGCGGTCGCCCGGCGCGCCTTGCGGCCGCGCAGCGCCGCCAGGATCGGGCCGCGGTTGACGATCACGCCCGCCGCCAGCAGCACGACCCCGGTCGCGCCGATCGCGGGGGCGATCCAGTGTCCCGGCGCCAGCGTCCCCAGGATGATCGCGAACACTCCGAGGAGCGCGCCGGCGGGGATGGCGAAATCCTTCAGGACTCTCATGGCGTCAGCGCCAGGTGCGCGACTCGACGACGCGCTGCGTGAGGAACAGCGCCAGAAAGATGGCGCTGGCGTAGAAGACCAGGTGCTCGGTGTCCACCAGTCCCTTGCGAAAATCCTGGAAGTGCTCGGTGACCGACAGCCGGCTCAGGAGGTCGCCGAGCGTCGGCCCCCCGAGCCCGAGCTTCAGCTTCTCCCAGAGCCCCAGGGTCAGCCGGTTCATGAGGGAGGCCAGGGTCACCGAGCGGGCCGCGTCGGCCGCCCAGGCGATGGCCCACAGGAGCAGGTTCACGCCGAAGGCGCCGACCGCCGCCACGATCTGGTTCTCGGTCATCGCCGAGATCAGCACGCCGACCGCCAGGATCGACAGCCCCATGAGCAGCACGCCCAGGTAGCCGGCGAGGGTCGGCATCAGATCCGGCTGGGCCTTGGTCATGATGACCAGCGGGTAGGTCAGGGTGACTCCCATCATGACGAGCAGGAGGAAGGCCGCGCCGAGGAACTTCCCCACGACCACCTGTGTCGTGGTGATCGGACAGGTGAACAACAACTCGGCGGTGCCGGTCTTGCGCTCCTCGGACAGGAGACGCATCGAGATCGCCGGCATCATCAGGAGGAAGATCACCCCGACGCTGCCGAACAGGGGGCGGATCACCAGATCGTTGACGTTCAGCTGGTTGAGAAAGTACGGGTTGTTCCCGAAGCGCAGGCACAGATCGGAGTACCGCACCAGCGAGATCCAGAAGATGTAGCCGGTCAGCGCCAGGAACACTCCCACGATCACGTACGCCAGGGGCGAGGTGAAGTAGGACCGGATCTCCCGCCCGGCGATCGCCAGCAGGTTCCTCACGCCGCCTCCCCCTGGATGATGCGGATGAAGATCTCCTCCAGGCTCAGCGTCAGGGCGCGCAGCTCCAGGAGACCCCACTCCGGCGCGACGCGCGAGGCGATCGCCTCCCGCAGATCGCGCGCCCCGTCGGTCTCCACCAGATAGGCGCCGTCCACCCCCTCGGCGCGGACCCCCAGGACGCCGGGAATCGCCTGCAGGGTCGCGGCAGTCCCGTCCGCCGGCCGCGCCACCCGCACCAGGATCCGCCGCGTCCGCTCGCCGCGCGCCTGCAGCGCCTCGAGGGTGTCCTCCGCGGCGATCCGGCCGTCGTTGATGATCAGCACCCGGTCGCAGGTCATCGCCACCTCGGCCAGGATGTGGGTCGACAGGATCACCGTATGCTCGCCGGCGAACCCCTTGATGAGCCTGCGGATCTCGCGGATCTGCGACGGATCGAGGCCGACCGTCGGCTCGTCGAGGATCAGGACGTCCGGTTCGTGCAGGATCGCCTGCGCCAGACCGACCCGCTGCTGATAGCCCTTCGACAGATTGCCGATGAGACGGTGCGCCACGGACGTGAGACCGCACCGCTCCATCGCCCGATCGATCCGCGCGGCGATGTCCTTGCGCGGCACCGCCCGGATTTTGGCCACGAAGCGCAGGAACGAACGGACGGTCATCTCGCGGTAGAGCGGCGGGTGCTCCGGCAGGTATCCAAGCCGGCGCTTGACCTCCAGCGGCTCCTCCAGGACGTCGTACCCCGCCACCTTCGCGGTCCCGAGCGTCGGCGGGACGAAACCGGTGAGAATCCTCATGGTGGTGGTCTTGCCGGCGCCGTTCGGCCCGAGAAACCCGAGGATCTCCCCTTTGCGGACGGCGAACGACACGTCGTCGACGACGGCGCGGCCCCCGTAGACCTTGGTGAGCCCGTTGACCTCGATCACACCTGTCCCTCCGTTCCGCCGGCGCACCCCGGGGACGCGACATCCTATGCGACGTGGGGCGGAGCCGGCAAACCGACGCAGCGGGAGCGGTAAATTACCCGCGGGCGCCCGAGTCTGTCAACACCGGCCGCTCACTCCCGGCCACCCTCCGACGCCACGTCGGCCAGGTAACCGGCCCCGGTCGCGTACAGGACCATGACCTGGCGGTCGGCCAGGGGAAACCACGGCGAGGCCTGATGCCGGATGGTGAGAAAGGGGACGAAACGCGCGGCGGCGACGAGCCGGCCGGCCGCCCACGGGAGGGTGTCGAGGAGAGCCCGGTCGCTGCGCGCGGCGGGCGTCAGACCGGTCGTGTCATTGGTGCCGTACAACCATCGGACCCGGTGGCCGTCCCGGAGACCGAGCCAGCGGACTCCCGGGTCCCAGGACACAAATTCGCCGACCACGCCCCAGCGGGCCCCGCTGATCTCCGCTTCGAGGAGCCGGCGCGCCGGGTAGAAGGGGTCCGGGACGAAACGGACGTGCGCCCGCCCCCACCCGGTGCGGCGCGCTTCGATCTGTCCGGCGCGGACGGTCGGTGTGACCCCCTGGAAGGAGGCCTGGGCCAGCGACAGGAAGCCGAGCAGCAGCCCGGCGGCGGGCACGGGCAGCGACATTAGCAGCGCGATCGAGCGGTCCGCGATCGTGCCCCGGCGGTAGGGCGCGCCGAGGGTGAAGCGGGCCCGGATCGCCTCGAGGAGGCGCGTGCCGGACCGGCCGGCGAAGAGCATCCCGGCCAGGATCAGCACGGCGGCCAACAGCTCGAGACGCCCCGGCATCGGCGCGGATCCTATGCGCGGCGCCGGGCAGCGTCAACGACCGGTTGACGTCCGGGCGCCCGGTCGCGGATACTCCGGGAGCGGCGTCGCGCGCCGCGGAGACCGAGGCTGGAAACCTGCCGCTTCACCAGCTCGTGGGGAGGGACCCGTCGCTGCGCCGACCCGGCGCACCGTCTGGGGTTCTGCCGCTTCCACTACGACTGCCTCCGGCGCGGCGAGATCGACGACCGCGGCATCATCGCCGAGACCCTGGCCGATCAGGAGCGCCGGCGCGCCATCAATTACCACGGCGTCCTGCCGGACCCGGAGCGGGCCGCCTGACCCGGTACGGCTTTTTCTGGTACTCCCAGACCGCCCGGTTGTGCTCGCCGAGGGTGCGCGAGAAGTAGTGCCGCCCGGTGTTCATCGACACGAAATAGAGGTAGTCGCTGTGCGCCGGCTCGACGGCGGCCTGCAGCGCCGCCATGCCGGGGCTTCCGATCGGCCCCGGAGGAAGACCGAAGTACCGGTAGGTGTTGTACCGCGAGTCGACGCGCAGGTCTCCCTTGCGCAGGTTGCCGTCGAAGCCGGCGCGCATCGCCAGGGCGTAGATCACCGTCGGGTCGCACTGCATGCGCATCCCCCGCCTCAGACGGTTGTGGAACACCGACGCGACCAGCGGATTCTCTTCGGACACCGCCGTCTCGCGCTCGACCATGGAGGCGAGGGTCACCGCCTGCCGGACCGTGAGACCGTGGTCCCGGGCGCCGGCCGCCCACGCGGGGCGGAACACCTCCCGGAACCGCGCCACCATCATCCGGATGATGGCGTGCGGCGGCGTCCCCTTCGTCAACCGGTAGGTATCGGGGAACAGGTACCCCTCGAGGTCGATCGCTTCGTCGTCGAGGTCCGCGATCGGCCGGATGTCGTGGAACGCCTCGAGGAATTCCGCCTCGGTGCCGAACCCGAGTCGCACGAACTGGGTGATGATTTCGTCCCCGCGCGATCCCTCCAGGACGGTGACCCGATGATAGTGGACCTCCCCGGCGATCAGCTTGTCGAAGACCTCGCCCGGGGTCAACGGTCGGGTGAACGAATACTCCCCCGCCTTGAGGTTGCGCGCCCGCCCGGTCAGCCTCAGGTAGGTGAGGGCGAGGGGGAAGCGCTGCACGATCCCGTGCCGTTCGAGGAGGTCGAGAGCGGCGGGAGCTCCGGACCCTTCCGGGATCTCCACGATCATGAACGAAGCGCCGTAGCCGCGGAACGGGATGGAGGCCCACATCAGGATGCGGACCGCCGTGGTGCCAAAGTAGAGCAGCAGGAGGACGACCGCCCCGGCGGCGATCGCCGGCAACGGACCGCGCCGGAGCGCCGCGGCCAGCGTCCCCGCGAACCGTCCCGCCCTCACGCCGCCCCGCGCTCGGCGTCGAGGAACGCCTGCAGGATGATGACGGCCGCGACCTGGTCGATGACCCGCCGGCGGCGGGCGCGGCTCACGTCCCCCTCCAGGAGGACCCGTTCCGCCTGGACCGTGGTGAGCCGCTCGTCCCAGGGGATGACCGGGATCCGGATCGCGCCACGCAGCCGGTTCATGAAGGTCTCGGTGATGCGGGCGCGCGCGCGGCGCGTCCCGTCCATTTCGAGCGGCAGGCCGACGACGATGCGACCCACCTCGTGCACGCGGACGACCTCGAGGATCTGCCCCATGTCCCGCTCCCGTGTCGTCCGCCGGAGTGTCATCAGCGGACCGGCGGCGACCCCCCCGGGGTCGCTCAGCGCCATCCCGATCCGTCGATCACCGTAGTCGAGAGCCAGCGTCCGTCGCGCGGCGCCGGCGCCCTCGCGGCCGCCAACCTCCTCCATGCGGCTAAGTTATACGGGCGCGCCGGGAGGGTCAAGAAAGCGCGCGGGCCCGGTGGCGGGACTGGCGGCCCGACGCACTACCCGGACAGGCTCCTAGCGCCCCGTGGCGCCCTGCTCCAGCCAGTGCCGCACCCGGGGGACGTACTCGGCGGGGTTGAAGTCGGGGCTGTTCTCGGCGGTATGGCAGGCCCGGCAGGCCTGCGTGTCGGTCCGGCCATAGCCCCGAAGCAGGGTGTCGGGGTGGAGGCTGCTCGGCCCGTGGCAGGACTCGCACTGCACGTGGATCAGGCGTGGAGTCGCCCGGGCGTTCACGAAACCGCCGGGCTGGCCGGAGCCGACGGTGTGACAGCCGACGCACTTGGGATTGAAGTCCTGACGGGCGCGCACCAGCGTGTCAAAGGCGTGCGCGTGACCCGATTTCTCCCAGACCCCGTGCGCCTCGGCGTGGCAGTCCCGGCAGCGCCCCGAACCGGTGAAGACCGCCGCCTGCGGATTGGCCTCCACCGGTGCCACCCCCGTGGGCGCCGCCCCCCCCGGAGCCGGTGGCGTCGCGGCGGGCGGCGCGGCGCCCAGGGGGACGTTCCTGGTGGTGGCGGTCACGAAGGGGCTGGACGCTTCGGCCTGGGTCTTGTGATACTCGTTGACGGCGAGCTTGGTTTTCTCCATGAGCGCCGCAAGGGCGGGCTCGTCCGACCAGTCGCGCGTCAGCATGATCACGTTGCGCGGGGCCGTCACGATCGCCTTTGCGGCGTCGAAGTGGAGCCGGACCTCGCCGACGTTCTTCCCCTGGTCGCCGATCGCGAAAATCCGGGCCCTTCCGATCTTCGTGTCCTCCGGGAAGTCGTCGGTGCGCGTCTGGACGCCCCCCTCGCCACCGAGGACCAGATCGATCTCGCGCGCACGTTTCGGGATGGCGCGCGCCTGGTCGACGTCCATGGCCACGAGCGCCACGACGAGGTCGGACTTCTGCCGCAGGGCCGGAACGTACCTTGCCGCCGCGGCCAGCGGGTCGGTGGTCACGACCCGCCGCCCGCCCGGACCCTCCTTGAGGAAGGCGGGATCGTTCCTGGACAGCCCGATGAAGCCGACGCGGACCTTCTTCGACTTCGCCCCCGCCCGCAGCGCCACTTCGCGGATGGCGGTCGGCGCCGCGATCGGCTCCCCCGTATCCTGCCAGACGATGTTGGCGGAAATCATCTCGAAACGCGCTTTGCGCGCCCGTTCCATGAAGGCGTCGTAGCCGTGCGACAGCTCCCGCCTCCCGAGATTGGCAACCTGGTAGCCCATGACACCCATCCCCTCGATCAGGGCCTCGGTCTGCATCCGGCCGGGCACTGTGTCGTCGCCGGTGAAATCCCCGGTGTCGACCCAGATCAGGGGTGAGGCGGGGTACGTCTTGCGGAACGCTTCGTGGTAGCCGGCCCGCCGGGCCAGCCCGCCGCGCGGGTTGCGCGGTCAGCCACAGGGTTCGACGTATCCCACGACGTAGGAGGTGAAGGCGAGGGTCAGGTCGGGAGCCGGACCGCCCGGGAGGGGCGGCGGTGCCGTCGGGGCCGCGGGGGTCTCCGCGACCGGTGTCCCCGGCACCCGAGGGACCGCCGCGGCGGCGACGACCGCGGCGGCCGCCACGACCACACTCAGCACGAAACGCTCGTTTTTCACTTCGACTCCCCGCCGGAAGCGCGCGCGGCGGCGAAAAGTATAGGGTCACCCAAGCGACCCGTCAAACGCCGCGGCGCCGGGCGGGCGCATGGGGCTGCACCGCGACACCGTTGCGTCATGCCGCCGGTCGAGTTCCGCACCGGGTGGCGATCCGCTCGATCGGCGTTGGCGGCCGAGCGAGGCGCCGCCTCGCGTCGCGGGGGCGGCGCACCCATTGACATTGCGGGAACGGCCTCCTAGAGTCGGGGCTCCGCCGCGCGCACGAGCGCGGCGGGACGGAGGGAGACGCCCGCGATGGACAACCCGCCCAGGGATGTGCAGCTGCGCGTCCGGATCGACGACGGCGTGGCCGAAGGGACTTACGTCAACTTCGGGAGCATTCTCCACAATCGATCGGAATTCATCCTCGATCTCGGGCGCATCGTCCCCGGGAAGCAGGACGTCCGGATCCTGATCCGCGCCATCACCTCGCCGCTGCACGCCAAGCAGCTGTGCCGGGCGCTGCAGCAGAACATCGAGCAATACGAGAAGAGCTTCGGCGAGATCGCCGGCCTGGACGACCCCCAGCGCCGCGTCGGATTCTGAGATGCCCCGCGGATCGCTGCAGTTCTGGCACCTGCTGGTGATCGTGCTGCTGGCCGCCCTCCTGGGGACCGCGGTCGGCGATCTCGCGGGGAAGGCGTTCCCCGACACCTCCTTCGGTCGTCTGCTGTCGGCGGGGGTGACGTTCGGGACGTCGGACCCCTGGACGCTCGACCTGCGGGTCGTGACCCTCACCGCCGGCGCCGTCGTCCGGTTGTCGCTCCTCGGCGGCCTCGGTGCCGCGGCCGCGCTGGTCCTGTTCTTCCGCCGGGTGTGACCCGGAACCGGCGATGACCACGGAGAGGCTGCTGATCCTCGCCTCCGCATCCCCCCGGCGCGCCGATCTGCTCCGGACCGCCGGTCTGAGTTTCGTGGTGCGGCCCCTCGACATCGACGAGTCGCCACGCCCCGGAGAGCGCCCCCGGGAGCTCGCCGAGCGTCTGGCGCCCGCCAAGGCCGCGGCCCTGACGGCGCCGCAGCAGCCCGCCCTGATCCTGGCGGCCGACACGGTGGTGGCGGTCGGGGAGGACGCGCTCGGCAAGCCGCGGGACGACGCGGAGGCGCGGCTCATGCTCCGGCGTCTGGCGGGGCGCGCCCACGACGTGATCACGGCCGTGGCCGCGCGCACCGTCCCGGAGGAGCGGCTGGAAACCGTCACCGCCGTGTCGCGCGTCGTCTTCGCGCCGCTCTCGGAGGAGGAAATCGCCTGGTACGCCGCGACCGGCGAGGGATCGGACAAGGCCGGCGCCTACGCGCTCCAGGGGCGCGGCAGCCTGCTGGTCACGCGCATCGAGGGAAGTTACACGAACGTCATCGGCCTGCCGCTCGAAACGGTCTATCCGCTGCTCCGGCGGCATGGAATTCCCGGGGTCCCCCGTCTCGTCTGAACCCCGCCGCCTTGCCCGCCCCGCCGCCGGCCTCTAGATTTCTTCCGCGGGGGCACGCAGTTGCGCGGCGTCGACAGGGGACCCTCATGGAATCGGCGATCCTCGAGGCCTACGAGCGGCTGATCCAGATCGTGATCAACGGCCGGACCTACGAGGTCCCCGAGAACAACACCCTGCTCCGGGTGCTGCAGTACATGAACCTGGAGCTGGCCTACAGCAAGTACTGCTGGAACGGCGACTGCCGCAACTGCGCCTTCCGGTATGTGTCCCGCAAGACCGGCAACGAGGTCGAGGCCCTCGGCTGTCAGATGCGGCTGTTCCCCAACATGCAGATCCGCAAGCTGCCCGACGGGGTCGAGCTCAACTGACGGGTCGCGGAGGGCGTTTCCCCGCCGGCGGGCCCTCCCTGCTCCAGCGCACGATCGGATGACGCGCCGCGCCCACCTCGTCCAGACGGCGCACCGGCGTGGTGTGGGGCGCGGTGCGCACCAGCTCGGGGTCGGTGCGCGCTTCCCCGGCGATGCGTCGCATCGCCTCGATGAAGGCGTCGAGCTCCTCGAGCGGCTCGCTCTCGGTCGGTTCGATCATCAGCGCGCCCCGGACGATCAGGGGGAAATAGATGGTCGGCGGATGGAATCCGTAATCCATGAGCCGCTTGGCGACGTCCAGGGTGTGCACCCCGGTCTCCTCCAGGTTCCGGTCGGAGAGGACCACCTCGTGGAGCGACGGAGTGGCGTACGGGAGGTAGTATTCGTCCTCGAGCCGGCGCCGGATGTAGTTGGCGTTGAGAACTGCGGTTTCGGCG
The DNA here is from genome assembly GCA_050747445.1 of Candidatus Polarisedimenticolia bacterium. Taxonomy (GTDB): domain Bacteria; phylum Acidobacteriota; class Polarisedimenticolia; order Gp22-AA2; family Gp22-AA2; genus JBOGOE01. The sequence continues at coordinate 11,411 of JBOGOE010000020.1, forward strand.
TTGCGACGGAGCCCTTCCGGCCCCAGCGCGAGGATGTAGGTCCAGGCGCGCACCAGCATGCCGAAATTCCCGTGGAACGTCCGGACGCGGCCGATGCTCTTCGGTCGGTCGGATCGCAGGCGGCAGACCTCCCCCTCCCGCTCCACGACCGGCACCGGCAGGTACGGCTCGAGGTGCCGCTTGACGCCGACCGGCCCCGCCCCCGGCCCGCCACCACCGTGCGGCGTGGAGAAGGTCTTGTGCAGGTTGACGTGGTGCAGGTCGACCCCCATGTCACCGGGGCGCGCCACCCCCACGAAGGCGTTGAGATTCGCCCCGTCCATATAGAGGAGCCCGCCCTGGTCGTGCACGATTCGCGCGATCTCCTCGATGGCGCTCTCGAACACACCCAGGGTGTTCGGATTGGTCAGCATCAGCAGGGCGACGTCGGGGCCCATTCTCGCCCGCAGCGCCGCGACGTCCACGCGGCCGTCGGGTCCGCTCGGGACCTGCTCCACGCGGTAGCCGGCGAGGTGCGCGCTGGCCGGATTCGTGCCGTGCGCCGAATCGGGGATCAGGACGACTTCGCGCGCGCCGCCGCGGTCGAGGTGCCAGGCGCGGGCCATCAGGAGGCCGGTCAGCTCCCCCTGCGCCCCGGCCGCCGGTTGCAGCGTGAACCGGTCCATGCCGCAGATGGCGCACAGGCCGCGCTCGAGGTCGTGCATCAGCCGCAGACACCCCTGCGCCAGACCCTCCGGCAGGTGCGGGTGGGCGTCGGCGAATCCGGGCAGACGCGCCGCCTTTTCGTTGGTCTTCGGGTTGTACTTCATGGTGCAGGAGCCCAGCGGGTAGAGACCGAGGTCGATGGCGTAATTCAGGCGCGACAACCGCGTGTAGTGCCGGACGATCTCCACCTCGCTCAGCTCGGGGAAATCCTCGATCGCGTCGCGGGCGAACTTCGGGTCGGGTCGCGCCTCGGGGACGTCCAGGGGCGGCAGGGCGAACCCCCGCCGGCCCGGACGGGACAGCTCGAACAGCAGCGGCTCCGGGGCGCGCAGGGAGCGCGGCTCCATCAGCGGAGCCCGCCCAGCTCGGCGGCCAGCCGGTCGATGGCCGCGCGCGTGTTGAGCTCGGTCACCGCGACCAGCAGATCGCGCGGTCGCTCCGGAAGCCAGCGGGACGCGGGAACGCCGGCCAGGATCCCCTTCGCCGCCAGCGCCGACACCGCCTCCTCGGCCGGCCGCTTCACCTCGACCGCGAACTCGTTGAAGAAGGGGGCGCTGGTGAGCGGTCGGCAGCCGGCGGCGGCCAGGGCGCGGTGCGCGTAGACCGCCTTGGCGTGGCACTGTGCCGCCATCTCCCGCAGTCCCTCCTTCCCCAGGACCGCCATGGTGATCGCGGCGGTCAGCGCCGCCAGTCCCTCGTTGGTGCAGATGTTCGAGGTCGCCTTCTCGCGGCGGATGTGCTGCTCGCGGGTGGACAGGGTCAGGACGTAACCGCGGCGTCCGTCCACGTCCGTCGTCTCCCCCACGATCCGTCCGGGCATCTGCCGCAGATAGGCCCGGCGCGCCGCGATGAACCCCAGGTACGGTCCGCCGTACGAGAGCGGCACGCCGAACGCCTGCGCCTCCCCCAGGACGACGTCCGCTCCCTGACGGCCGGGGCCCTTCAGGATGCCGAGAGCCACCGGTTCGCTCATCGCGACGATCAGATGGGCGCCGGCGTCGCGGGCGGCGGCCGCGAGCGAGTCGAGGTCCTCGAGACACCCGTAGAAGTTCGGGTGCTGCACCACCAGGGCGCTCGCCGGCGACTCCGCGAGGGCGCGGCGCGCCGACGCCGCGTCGGTGGCGCCGTCCGCCCCGTGCCCGCAACCGGCGATGGGGAGGCCGAGGGCCGCGAGGTGGGTGCGCGTCACCTGGACGTACTCCGGATGGACCCGATCGGAGATCACCACCCGCCCGCGTCCGAGCAGGCGCTCCGCCATCAGGATCCCCTCGGCCAGGGCCGAGCCCCCCTCGTACATGGAGGCGTTCGAGATCTCCAGCTCGGCCAGCTGGCAGATCAGGGTCTGGTACTCGAACATCGCCTGCAGGGTCCCCTGCGCGATCTCCGGCTGGTACGGGGTGTAGGAGGAGTAGAACTCGGTGCGGGAGATCAGGTGATCCACGAGCGACGGGACCGCGTGGCGGTAGGCGCCGGCACCGAGGAACTGGTGCGTGACGGGGGGCGGTGGGACGGCGCCGGCGCGCGTCTCGAGCTCGGCCATCACCTCGGTTTCGGAGAGGGGACCGGGGATCTCGAGACGACCGCGGATCCGCAGCCCCCGGGGGATGCTCGCGAACAGGTCTTCGATCGAGGCCGCCCCGATCGCCCGGAGCATGACCTGCCGATCCTGCTCGGAGGCGGGGACGTAGCGGTGCCCCCCGTCCGCCATCAATTCGCCTCTTCCTCGATGAACTTGCGGTATTCGGCCCCGCTCATCAGACCGTCGGCCTCCTTCGGATCGGCCAGCTTGATCTTGAGGAGCCAGCCGTCGCCGTACGGATCCTTGTTGATCGCCTCGGGACCGCCCGCGAGGGACTCGTTGACCTCCAGGACCTCGCCCGAGGCGGGCGCGAAGATCTCCGACACCGCCTTGACCGACTCGAGGGTGCCGAACTCCTCCCCCGCGACCACCGCGGTGCCGGCGGCGGGCAGCTCCACGTAGACGATGTCGCCCAGCTCGGACTGCGCGTAGTGGGTGATGCCGACCGTCCCGACGTTCCCCTGCAGGCGCAGCCATTCGTGCTCGCGCGTGTACTTGAGGGTGTCGGGATAGATGCTCTCGGACGAGCTGCTCAAGGGCGCCTCCTCAGCGGGGCCGGTGGTAGAACGGCGTCGGGACGACGACCGCCCGCGCCATCCGCCCGCGGATGTCCACGGAAATGTCCGTCCCCGGGGCGGCGTGCGCCGCGGGGAAATACGCCAGGCCGATCCCCTTCTTCAGGAAGGGAGCGAATCCACCCGAGGTCACGCTCCCGCTTCCGCTCCCGGCGACCCGCACCGGATGGCCGTGCCGCGGAATCCCCGGTTCGCGCATCTCGAAGCCGGCGAGCCGCCTCCGGCTCCCCCGCTCTTTTTCCCTCAGGAGCGCCTCCCGTCCCGTGAACGCCCCCTTCTCGAACCGGGCGAACTTTCCGAGCCCGGCCTCGAGGAGGGTGGTCGTTTCGTCGATGTCGTTGCCGTGCAGGGGCATCCCCGCCTCGAGGCGGAGCGTGTCGCGCGCCCCCAGCCCGCAGGGACGGAGGCCGCGCTCCCGCCCGGCGCGCAGCAACGACTCGCACAGATCGACCGCCCCTTCCGGGGGGAGGTAGATCTCGAATCCGTCCTCCCCCGTGTAGCCGGTGCGCGACACGATCGCCTCAATCCCCCGCACCTCGGTCTCGACGAAGTGATAGTAGCGCACCGTCTGGAGCCGCGCGCCGGTCAGTTCCTGCAGAATCGCCTCCGCCGCGGGGCCCTGGAGCGCCAGCTGGGCCCAGCGCGCGGACACATCGACGACCTCGACTTCCCCGGCGGCGCGTGCCGCGATCCAGGCGAAGTCCCGGGCGGTGTTGGCGGCGTTGACCACCAGGAGAAACTCCTCCGGCCCCCTCCGGTAGACCAGGATGTCGTCGACGATGGTGCCCCGCTCGGTCGTGATCGCGGAGTACTGGGCGCGTCCGGGCGATAGGGTCGCGGCGTCGTTGCTCGTCAGGGACTGGATCAGCGCCAGCGCCGCCTGGCCGCGCACGGCGATCTCCCCCATGTGGCTGACATCAAACAACCCGGCTGCCCGGCGCACCGCCAGGTGCTCCTCGATGACCGAGTCGAACTGCACCGGCAGCTCCCACCCCGCGAAGTCCACCATGCGGGCACCCATCCGCCGGAACAGATCGGACAGGGGAGTTTTTCTGGGCGGCTGCACGGGTCCTCCGGGGGAACGGCCGCCCACCCTAGCACACCGACCCCTGCCGGTCAAGGAAGCGCCGTGTCTGCAAGGACTTGCATTCGATGGCCCCCGGGGGGTGAGGACCCTATATTCAGCGGCGCCCGGCCGCCCGGGGGCGGCGGATGGTCGCGGGGCGCGCATCCCGGGGGGGACTGTGCCGCGGGAACACACCGTTCAATGCTGGTCCTGTCTCGGCGAGTTCGACGCCGCCGCGGCGGTCTGGTGCACCTGCAGCGCCCTCACGCCGACCAAACTCTGTCCCTTCTGCTTCCACTGTTTCTGCCAGGCCGACATCGAGTACCAGGAGGCCTTCTGGAACGCCGCATCCGACGAGATGAAGGAGGAGCGCGGCATGCTCAAGAATGCCGCCGGCTCGATCGGTGAATCGCTGATCCGTTCCAACCTCCTCAACACCGGGCAGCTCGTGTCGGCGCTGCGCTGGCAGCAGAGCAAGGGGGGGACGATCGAAGGGGCGATCGTCGACCTCGGGCTGGTGACCAAGGAGAATGTCGAGCTGGTCGGGCGCGGCAAGACCCCGGAATCGTCGAGGATCGACCTGTCCAAGCTGCTGGTCGACGCCTCGCTGGTCGCCGCGGTCGGGGTGGAGCTGGCGTTCCGCAAGCGGGTCCTGCCGGTCAGCCGGGAGGAGATCGGTGAAAAGGCCGTGCTGACGCTGGCCATGGCGGGGCCGACCGACGTCGAGACCATCGATCAGATCCAGACGCTCTCCGGCTGCACGGTGATCCCGATGAGCGCGCCCGAATCGGAGATCCTGCAACGCCTGAGGGACCTGTTCCCGGACGAGATCGCCGCCCTCGACCGCGCCGATCAGGGGGGTGAGCCGGTGCGACTCACCCCGCAGCGTCCCCGCGCTCCAAAACGTCCCGCGGGCAGGGCGGCCGACGCGGGCGGGGCCGTCCCCCGCCCGGCGCGGGCCGCTCCTCCCACGCC
>JBOGOE010000021.1:0-3410 GCA_050747445.1 Candidatus Polarisedimenticolia bacterium
CGAGCTGGTGGCGCCCCTCGACCGCGCCGCCCCCTTTCTGAGGGCGGGTGGGACCTATCGCATCGACGTCGTGGCCCGCACCCGCGGCGTCGGGCACTTCTTCCCGGGCGGGACCGTGGACGCCTTCGACGTCTGGCTGGAGCTCAAGGCGGTGGACGCCGGCGGCCGGGTGATCTACTGGAGCGGCGCCGTCGAGGACGGCGGCCGCGGCCCGGTCGAGCGCGGCGCCCATTTCTACCGTTCGCTGATGGTCGACGCCCGCGGCAACCCGATCAACAAACGCAACGCCTGGGCGTCGCGGGCCGTGGTGTACGCCCGGCTGATCCCGCCCGGGGCGGCCGACGTCGGGCGCTACCGGATCGCGGTGCCGCGCGACGTCCGGGGCCCGCTGACCCTGACGGCGCGCATGAACTACCGGAAGTTCTCCTGGTGGAACACCGGGTTCTCGTTCGCCGGCGTGCGCGATCCACGGGTCGCGGAGTTCGCGCTGTCGCCCCACTTCGACGACGGCCCGTTCGTGTTCACCGGCGACACCTCGGGTGTCTCGGGCCGGATCAAGGAGGTGCCGGTCCTGCCGATCACCGTGGTGGCCGAGGACACGGTCACCCTGCCGCTCCTCGGTCCCCACGCCCCGCCGATGCCGCCGGCCGCCGCGGCGCCGGCGCCGATGGCGTTCGATCGGGAGCGCTTCAACGACTACGGCATCGGCATGCTCCTGCAGGGGGACCTGACGGCCGCCAAGTCGACCTTCGAGCGGGTGATCGCGCTCGACGCCTCGTTTCCCGGCGGTCACGTCAACCTGGGGCGCGTCCTGGTGCAGGAGGGGGACCACGACGCGGCGATCCCGGTGCTGCGCAGCGCCCTGCGCCTCGATCCCGGTCTCGCCGCGGCGCACTACTTCCTGGCGCTGGCGCTCAAGAGCCGCGGCGGCTACGACGAGGCGCTCCACCACCTGGGCGAGGCGGCGGCGCGCTTCCCGCGCGACCGCGTGGTGCGCAACCAGATCGGCCGCCTCCTGTTCCTCAAGCGCCGCTATCGCGAGGCGGTCGCCGAGTTCGAGAAGACCCTGCGCGTCGATCCGGAGGACCTGACGGCCCACTACAATCTGATGCTCTGCCATCGCGCCCTCGGCGAGACGGAGCTGGAGAAGCGGGCGGAGACGCTCTACGTCCGCTTCAAGGCCGACGAGGACGCGCAGGCGATCACCGGCGATTACCGGCGCCTGAACCCGGAGGACAACCTGGAGCGCCAGCCGATCCACGAGCACGCGGGAGACCGGTTCCCGGGTCCCGCATCGCCCGCGTCCGGGGCCGGTCGATGACCGGTGGCGCCGGGCGCGGCGCGGCGGCGCTCCGGTTCGCGTTTCTCGCCGGGGTCGCTCTTCTGCCGGCCGCCCTCGGCTGCCGGCGCGACCGGGAGACGCCGCCGCCCGCGGCCCCGGCCCTCCCCGCCCCCCTGGCGGTCACCTTCAAGGACGTCACGCGGGAGGCCGGGATCGCGTTCGTCCACAACAGCGGCGCCTACGGCAGGAAGTATCTCCCCGAGACCATGGGGGCCGGGCTGGTGTTCTTCGATTACGACGGCGACGGCGCCCCCGACCTGTTCTTCGTCAACGGCGCCGACTGGCCGGAGCGCCGGAAGAAGCGGACGACGCAGGCGCTCTACCGCAACCGTGGCGACGGCACCTTCGAGGAGACCACCGCGCGATCCGGTCTCGGCGTCGAGGCCTACGGGATCGGCGCGGCGGCGGCGGACTACGACAACGACGGGGACGTCGATCTGTTTCTCAACGCCCTCGGTCCGGACCGCCTGTTTCGCAACCGGGGGGACGGCACCTTCGAGGACGTGACCGCGAAGGCGGGGGTCTCGGATCCCGGCTTCGGCTCGAGCGCCACCTGGCTGGACTACGACCGGGACGGCCGCGCCGACCTGTTCGCGGCGAACTACGTGCAGTGGACGCCCCGGACCGACATCGACTGCACGCTCGACGGGGTCCACAAGTCGTACTGCACCCCCGAGTCGTACCGTGGGGCGACGAGCCGCCTGTTCCGCAATCGCGGCGACGGCGCCTTCGAGGACGTCACGGAGAAGGCCGGTCTGTTCGACCCGGGCGGCAAGTCGCTCGGGGTCGTGGCGTTCGATTACGACGAAGACGGCTGGTCCGACCTGGCGGTTGCCAACGACACGCAGCCGAACTACCTCTACCGCAACCGCGGCGACGGGACCTTCGAGGAGGTGGGGCGCGCCGCCGGGGTCGCCTTCAGCGAGGAAGGGAAGGCGCGCGGCGCCATGGGGATCGACGCGGCCGATTACGACGGCGCCGGCCGCGAGAGCCTGGTCATCGGGAACTTCTCCAACGAGATGCTGGCCTTGTATCACAACGAGGGACGGGGATTGTTCGTCGACGACGCGGCGCTGGCGGGGGTCGGCAACCCGAGCCTGCTCACCCTCGCGTTCGGCTGTTTCTTCTTCGATTTCGATCTTGACGGAGTCCTCGACATCTTCGTCGCCAACGGCCACGTCGAGAACGACATCAACGCCGTGCAACCTTCGGTCACCTACGCCCAGCCACCGCACCTGTTCCGCGGGCTCGGGGGCGGCCGCTTCGAGCCGGTCGAGCACGCGGTCGGTTCCGATCTCGCGGTGCCGCGCGTGGCGCGGGGCGCGGCCTTCGCCGACATCGACGGCGACGGCGACCTCGACATCGCCGTGAGCCGCAACAACGGCCCGGCGGTGCTGCTGCGCAACGACGGTGGCGCCGCCGCCTCCTTCATCCGCTTGCGGCTCGCCGGGACCCGCTCGAACCGCGACGCGTTGGGCAGCGTCGTGCGGCTCACCTCGGGCGCGCCGCCGCAGCGCCGCACGGTGCGCGCCGCCGCCTCCTACGCCTCCCAGAGCGAGACCGTGCTCACGTTCGGCCTCGGTCCGGCCCGCGACCGCGATCTGCCGGTCGCCTTCGAGGTCACCTGGCCCGACGGCACCCGCCAGACCTTCGCCGGTCTCCTCCCGGGACGGCTCCACGTCCTCCGGGAAGGGGACGCCGCAGCCCGCTGAACTTCCCGGCCGCGCCGCTTGATCCGGGCGAAAGCCGCCCCCATATTGCGTTCCAGCACCGGGCGTGATTCGAGGCGGCGTCAAATTTATGGCCGAAAAGCATTCCCCAAGCGTGCAGAAGGACCCCACCCGCGAGCCGCTCCGGCTGCTTCACGTGGAGGACGACGCGGACGACGCCATCCTGATCGGGCGGGCGCTCGAGGAGGCGGGGTACGCGGTCGCGCCGGTACGGGTGGACACGCCGGAAGGGATGGCGGCCGCGCTGGACAAGGGCGACTTCGATCTCGTCATCTCGGATCACCGGATGCCCCGCTTCGACGCCCCGGCGGCGCTGCGCATCCTCAGGGAACGGGGTC
>JBOGOE010000022.1:0-4687 GCA_050747445.1 Candidatus Polarisedimenticolia bacterium
CACAAGGCCATCGCGGTCAAGACGTTCGTCCGGGAGCACCGTCATCGCCTCATGCTCGAGTACCTCCCCGCCTACGCGCCCGAGCTGAACCCGGACGAATGGGTCTGGCGCTATCTCAAGCGCGTCGAGCTCGCCAACTTCGCCCCCCTCAACCTGGGCGAACTCAGGATCGGTCTCCGGGAGGCCGTCCAGCGGGTCCGCATGCGGCCGCGCCTCAGGCGCTCCTTCCTCGACGCCAGCGATCTCTCTTTTTGACTGCATCGTTAATCTATTTATGCGTTTGTCAGTAACAGACTACGAAGAGGGCCCTACGAGTCCGGGGTTAGCCGCCTTGATCAGATTGTTCGATTCGCTACCGTCGACAGTGTAAAGACGGGCTGGATTCAAGAACACTAGGGTCGCTGGTCACTCCCTGAGGAAGGTAGGACCGCCTATGCCGCGCACACCGACCCTGTTCGTCCTCGACTACGAGCAGCGCCGCGGCTTCGTCATCTAGGAGGCCTCCTGGGTCGGCGGCGCCCTGAAGGTGCGCCGCTCGGACGCGGACTGGGAGATTGACACCGGTGTCGGACTGGATCACCTAGAAACGGCGGGCGCCACCGGCTTCCAGCCGTCGGACCACGCGCGGCACCGATCGACCGCCTCGGCGTGATTGGCGAGCCAGCGCAGCGTCTCGGCCTCCTTGAGCGACTGCCGGATGGAGTAGGCCATCACCTCGAGGTGTCCGCCCGCGCGGGCTTCACGGAAGTAGGGTAGCGCTGCGACGCTCCAGAAAGGGTCCTTCGTCTCCGCGCTCTCATCGAGCTCGGTGAGGACGGCCAGGACCTGCTGGAACGCATGGGCGAAGAATTGCGCGTCGCTTTTGTCTCTCCACTCGTCCAGCCAACGTGAAGCGGCAACGACGGAGATCGCGAGCCCCTGCGCGGCCGCCGGATCGTCCCCTTCCTTGGGGGGAGGCGTCGTAATGCGAACGTCGCCTGGATTGCCGCCCTCCTCCTTCGACGTGCTCTCCACGCCTTCGAAGAGTATGTCCCAGAGCTGCGACGCGGCGGCCGGGCTCCTCTGTGTGTCCGGCTCGAGCGTCAGGAAGCGGGCAAGGGCGACGAACGATCTGGTACGCTGACCGGCGAAGTGCGAGGCCAGACCGAGCGCCCTCCAGCTGCCGGGATGTGCCGGATCTTCCTGCAGGCCCGCCTGGAACTCGGCGATTCCCTCCGCGGTTTTCTGCTGGTGCATGAGGTTTACGCCGAGGTTGAAATGCAGCCGCGCGATATGGGAATCTTCCTTCAGACCCTCCCGGAACGCCTTCTCCCCCTTCGCGAGTTCGCCCTGGGCGTCGTAGGCGTTTCCCATGATCTGATGGCACTCGCCAGTGTGAGGCGAGTCCAGCTTCAAGCACCGCGCGGCATAATCGATCGCGTCCCGGGGCTTCCCGCCGGACAGGCTTGAAAAGGCCAGCTCGTAGAGGATCCTCGGATTCCCGGGATAGTCCTTGAGGAGATCCCGGTGGACCGCGATCGCGGCCTCGTAGTGTCCGGCGTCGTGCAGGCGAACTCCTTCCGCGAAGCGCGTGTCGAAGTCGCCGGCCGAGTCTTGCTCCTTCGACTCCGACCCGAGGATTGGGCCGCAGGCGATCCCCAGGATGACCAGGATGACCAGGGCGAGGGTTTTCCCGTTCATGGAACTCTCCGCCTACAGTGCGGAGATGCTATGACCCGGTCGGGCCAAGTGTCAACACGCGGCCGGATCGCGTCCCGCACCTGGACATGACGCACATCGGGACTTCTAAGCCGGGGCCTTGACCTTCCCCAGCCATCCGAGCGCGCCCGGCGTGTTCGTCCAAGCGCCACCGATGTATAGGGCCGCGTGACGCGCCTCTTCGATGCTGCCGGGTGAGTAGGAAGCCGGCTCGGGCGAGGATGACAGGCGGCCGAGGAGGACCCGGGGCAGGTGTCGGTTCGCCTTGAGGGCGCGACGCAGGGCACGGAGACGCCCGGCGGAGTTCCCTCCCTTGCGATACAGGAGGAGGGCACGCGCATAGAGGAGAGTGACTTCGTACCGGCTGTCGTACCGGTCGAGGAGCGCTTCGAGCGCCGCGTGGTCGCCGGTATCCAGCAGGAGGCCGGCGAGCGGGTCGCGCACGCCCTGGTTGTCGTTCGGGTTGAGCCGGAGAAGCCGTTGATAGTGGGCGATCGCCTCCCCGATCCGGCCCCGGTGGGCACAGGCCCCCGCGAGAGCCTCGAGCGCGCGCATGAAGGGGCGGGTCAGGACGTCCGCCCAGAAGGGGGCGTCCGATTCGAAGCGCTCCGGCCCCAGGGCGCGCACGCCGGCCGCGACCGCCTCCTGGTACAGGCGGACCTCCTGTTCGGGGTCACCGGACCGTTCCGCCAGGATCACGTAGGCATCCGCGCAGTCGGGGGATATTTCCAGCGCCCGGCGCGCCAGGACGACCCGCTTCCGGCCGCGGCTGTCGAACGCCTCGTAGCAGAGGTCCTGCGCCTTCTCGATCGGGGTCGCCGCCGTGGATGGGATCTGGTCGTCCGTCCGGCCGACGAATCGCCGGGCGATGATCGCGTTCGCCTCCACGACCGTGGCCGGCAACTCGGCCTCCAGCACGCGCCGCATCTCGGCCTGCATCCGCTCCATGGAGCGCAGATCCATTCTCGCCGCTGGCGCGGATCGCCGGCGGGCGGGCCCCTCGTCCAGAAGCCCGGGCAGCGCCAGCCGGACCGCGATCGGGCCGTCCGCCGTCGGAACGATTCGCGTCCAGCGGCCGCCATCCATCTCCTCTTCGGTGCTGGCCGCGAGGCCCCGCAGGACCGCTTCGACGTGCGTCAGGGACCGAGGGCTCAGTCGCTGGATGCGCCGCTTCGGCCCGAACCGCGCCGCCCATGGATAGGCGTTCCTCCCGGCGACCGGGAAACGGTGGTCCTCGAAGAGTCCGGCATCCTCGAACGGCAGCCCGGTGATCTCTCCGAAGAAGACCGTCGTGTGCGTTTCGCGTTCCATCACTTCCGGGCCGGCGGCCGGATCGAGCAACCGCTCGTGGAAGCCCGGCGCCTCGAACAGGACCAGGCCGAACTCCTGACCCGCCGCCCCCAGCACCACGCCATGCCGCTGCTCGGCCGAGCCGCGCGGCTCCTCAATCAGGATCAGGTCCTCGTCGGACAGGTGGCGCCATGGAGCGGCTTCGTAGAACAGCCGGGCCGCATCCGCGAACGCCGCCAGCCGCTCGACCGTGGTCCCGGGGGGCGAGAGGGCCCCCGGCAGGACCACTCCACCGTTCATCTCGGCTTCCATTTCGCCCAGCACCTGTTCGAGGGCCGCGAGCTGTTTCCCCTCGACGACGGCCACTCCGAGAGGAGCCAGGACCGGCTCCAGCGCCGCCGCCACACCGGGGCCCGCCACCTCCACCCTTCCGGGAAGGTAGCCGCCCGTCATCGGGTCGAGAGCGAATTGGACGAACGCCTCCAGTGCCTGGTCCGGCCTCCGCTCGGGCGGCGGAACGACCCTCCCGACATGGAGGAACCCCGATCCGACGCTCTTCCAGACGCCGCCCCACGGAAGGACCGGCGCCTGCCCGGGTTCCGTGACCCACGATGGCATCCGCACCAGTCCCCCCTGCCAGACCTCCCCCGGCTTCCTGGGCAGGCGCTTCAGTCGATCCAGGACATTGCCGGGCATCGGTTCTCCAGGAGGTCGGCGTTGTCGATTGTCGCGGGCGCCGGCGTCAACGGAATGATATCCGAGGTCCGCCGGCGCCTTTTCTGCCGTCTTCGCTAACGCTGCGTTTTCCGCCGTCTTCGCCGCCATCCGCGCTGCCACCCCCGTCGTTACGCGCGCCGCTATCCGCGCCGCTACCCGCGCCGCCGGCGGGCACCGGCAGAAACTGTTCGAAAAAACGTTGTTGACGCGCGTTCTCATTTTCGGTATATTTACACCTGTCCGCGTCGATCGCTCTGGCCTCTTCGAGAGGAGGGTTCCGTGTTCCGGCCGGGTGTCGATGCCTCCGCTTGCCGCTCCCTGCCCGACCTCGTGCCCGCCGCCGGGCGGCGTCTGCTTGCCGCCCGTCTCCTGGAGTCCACCCTCCTCCGGCTGGGGCGCGCCGGCGTCGTCCTCGAGCGCCGCCTGGTTCCCGGGCTGTCAAGGCTGCACCGGCGCCGCCTCTACACCCACCTCGGATACGTCCGGCTCGCCGACTATCTGACCGAGCGGCTCGGAATGAGCCTCCGCCGCTGCCAGGCCATCCTGCGACTCGAGCGGGCCCTCGCGCCCCTCCCCCGGCTCGCACGGGCGCTCGAGGCCGGCGAGCTCTCCGTCTCCAAGCTCGAGGTCGCCGCCTCCGTGGCAACGCCCGTGACCGAGGCCGTGTGGCTCGACCGCGCGAGCCGGTTGCCGCTGTCAAATCTGCGCGCCGCCGCCCGCGCTCTCGCGACCGCAGACGGCACGTCCGCGACCGGCGTCGATGATTCCGCTCCCCACGGCGACGCCTCCGGGACCGGCGCGGCCGCATCCCCCGCTCCCGCCGGCCCCTCGGCCAATGCCCCCCCGTGCATCGAGCAGGATGACCCGGGTCGCATCATTTCCTTCTCCGCCCCGGCCCCCGTGGTCGCGATCTGGCACTGGTCGCTCGACCTGGTCCGCCGCGTGGCCGGCCAGCAGGAGCCCGCCTGGCGATGCGCCGAGT
>JBOGOE010000023.1:0-4443 GCA_050747445.1 Candidatus Polarisedimenticolia bacterium
CTACAGCGAGGTCGAGGTGATGACCGGCAGCGCCCGGGACTTCCTCGACTCCTGGTTCGAGACGGGGGAGCTCAAGGCCCTCCTGTGCGGTCAGGCGGTCATCGGCACCTTCGGCGGGCCGCGCACGCCGGGGACCTCCTACGTCCTGTTCCACCACGTCATGGGGGAGGTGGACGTGATGCGCGGCTGCTGGGGCGTGGTGCGCGGCGGGATGGGACGGGTGTCGGAGGCGATCGCCGCCGCGGCGCGGGAGCGGGGCGCCGTCAACCGCTGCGACGCCCCGGTTGCGCGGATCCAGACGCGGGACGGCCGGGCCGAGGGGGTGGTCCTGAAGGGGGGGGAGGAGATCCGCTCGCGCGCGGTGATCTCCAACGCCGACCCGAAGCTCACCTTCCTGCGGCTCCTGGACCCGAAGCGCGACCTGCCGGATGATTTCGTGCGCCGGGTGGAGCGGTTCAAGATCACCGGTTCCTCGGTCAAGGTGAACTACGCGCTCGCCGAGCTGCCGGACTTCACGGCGCTGCCGGGGACCAAGCCCGGCCCGCAGCACGCCGGCACCATCGATATCTGCCCCAGCCTCGACTACATGGAGCGGGCCTACGACGAGGCCAAGTACGGCCGCTGGTCCTCCGAGCCGTTCCTCGAAGCGGTCATCCCGACGGTGTACGACGATTCGATCGCCCCGCCCGGCCGCCACATCATGTCGGTCTTCTGCCAGTTCGCGCCCTACGACCTCAAGGAAGGGACGTGGGACACGGAGAAGGAGAAGTTCGGCGACCGGGTGACCGGGATCCTGACGCGCCACGCCCCCAACTTCCGGAACGCCGTCCTGCACCGGCAGGTGGTGTCGCCTCTCGACCTGGAGCGCGATTTCTCCCTGACCCGCGGCAACATCTTCCAGGGGGACATGGGGCTGGATCAGCTGTTCTTCATGCGTCCGGTGCCGGGCTACGCCGACTACCGGACCCCCGTGCGCGGTCTCTACATGTGCGGCGCCTGCACCCATCCCGGCGGCGGGGTCATGGGGGCCGCCGGTCACAACGCGGCGCGCGAGGTGCTCCGGGACCTGCGCCGCCGGGTGGTGTAGGGATCGGCCGGGGGACTTTCCGGCCGGCCCGCTGAATCACGTCCCCCAGTCGAACGGATCCTCGCGGAAGACGAATCCCAGGGAGATGCCGTAGCCGCGCGCCTCCCCCGAGAGGTCCGTGAAGGCCGTCGTGAGGATCGTGGTGCGGTTCGCGAGCAGGTGATCGTAGGAGAGGCTGGCGGACCAGTTGACGTCACCGCCCGGAAGCGAGGACTCGCCGCGGGCGACCCCCACGGTCACGCCGTTGCGCAACGCGGCCCGGATCCGGGCCCCGGCCGAAGCGGTGAGGGTGTTCTCCAGATCGACGTCCGGCGGATCGCCGCGCACGGTGTAACGGAGACCTCCAAGAAACAGCAGGCGCGAGTTCGCGAGATACGTCATCCCGAGCGTCGGACCGAGGTCCGCCTTCCCGGTCCCCAGGTATTCCTCCTCGTCCGCCGTCGGGACCTTGAGACGCAGCCCGCCCCAGACCGACGGGTGCTCGGGTCCGTCGCGGTGGAGCAGGACGGCCGGAGTCAGGATCAGATCGCCTGGCCCCTCCTCCGCCAGGGTCCTCCCCTCGATCGGGATGCGGAGGATTGGTCCGCCGAGGACGACGTCCGGCGTGGCTGCCTCCAGCCTGAGATAGGGGAGGGTGGCGCGGAACGAGACCCGGCTCGAACGCAGGACGAAGGTCACCGGCAGCGCCGTCAGGTCGAGTGTGGCCCCTCCGTCGTACTTCTGCGACATGTAGGAGGGCTCGAGGCGCATCGCTGTGTGGACCGCCGCCCCCGCGGGGGCGGCGTGGAGGAGCATCAGGGCGATCGACGTGGCGGAAACGAGGGGGATTCGCACGGGCTTCCTCCATTTCTTGAGGCGGAGGGCACGCCCGGCGAGGCCCGGCCGGGTCGGCCCGGAGGGGGTCCGGACCGTCCCGGCCGCACCGGGCGTGCCCTCCGCGTTCAGAACCGGATGCCGAACGCCAGGACCGCCTGGGAGTCGTCCGCCAGGATGAGCTTGACCTGACCGTAGGGACGGACCTCCCCTTCCCTGGCGCCGACGCCGAACAACAGGTTGGCCCCCGCGTCGACGTCGTCGTCGTTACCCGGCCGGTCGCGGTCGACCAGGATCAGGGTCGGTCCGGCGCCGGCCCACACGGCGGCCCGGCCGCCGGCGGCCAGGTCGTAGTGGAAATCGAAGCTGACCGTCGCCAGCCCGCCGTTCTCGACGAACACGTATTCGGCGTTGGGGTTGCCGTACCACCGATTCTCGTTGTCCAGGTTGAACAGCAGCTCGGCCCCGACGAACGGCTCCTCGCTGTCGGTGTAGGGGCCGCCGCGCACGCCGAAGTCGGCCGCCGTCAGGGTGGTCCGGCCCGCGCAGAGCAGGACCAGCAGGCCGAGCGCCGCCGCCGCGAACCGGGATCGCCCGAAACCACCGCGCGGGGCGCTCATCCCGCCACCTCGAGCCGGTTCAGCACGTCACGGACCCCCTGGTTGTCGCGCGCGATCCGCTCGGCGAGCTGCCGTTCCGCCTGCGACCCGACCCGTCCCGAGAGGGTGACCGATCCGTGGACCGTATCGACGTCGATGTCCGAAGCCCTGACGCCGCGCTCGAACGCCAGGGCCATCTTGATCGAGGCGGTGACGGTGGCGTCGCGGACGGCGTCGCCGAACGCCCGGTCCGGACCGCCGGCGGCGGCCGCCTCGTCCGAGATGCGCAGCTCGTCGCGCACCTGGACGACCCCGTCCACGTTCCTGGCGATGGCGGCGGCGAGATCCCTCTGGATGTCGCCGGGCACCGCCCCCTTGAGCGTGACGATCCCGTCACGCGTCTCGACGTCGATGTCGAGCGCGCTGAGATGCCGGTTGAACAAGTAGGTGGTTTCAAGACGCGCGGTGATCACCGCGTCGCTCATGACGTCCCCGGCGGTCCGATCGCGGACCGGCTCGGTGGCGGCGCCGGAACAACCCGAGGAGATCGTCGCGACGACCGCCAGGATCGACAACACCTCGTGCAGGCGATGCATCGTTGCCTCCTTTCGATTGAAACGAGCCTTTGCGTGGACGGGGCCGTAACTGGCAAACCCGATGCCAGACCGGGGCGGCGCGGTGAATTTGCGGACAAGCCGCCACGGGTCAGTTCGTTAGCCTGTGGAAAACCGGGCGCGCGCGCCGATCGAGGGGACGACCCGGTGTCCTCTCACGCGGGCGTAGGGCGATCGCCCGATCCGGTCGCGCGATGTGCCATCGCGCATCGATCGGCGGTGTGATCTATGCTCGCCGCAGCGTGACGCGCCCTACGACGCTCCGTATCTTCCTGACCCTGCTCGCCGCGACCGGCACGTCCGCCACCGGCACCTCTCTCTCGGCCGGGCCGCTGCCACAGCCGCCTTACGAGCTGCGCTTCTCCCACACGCTCGATGGCGAGTCGGGGGCGATCGACACGGCGTTCGCCGTCGCGGCGCTGGGATCGGGCGAGGCCCGGCTGTTCCATCATCTTGATACGGGCTCCTCCCCGGGGGGCGCCGCAACGCTGCGCGGGGCGCGCGCCCTGCTCTGGGACGCCCCGGTCTCCTGGTGGTTCGGGGTCCTGCTCCACGAAGCGTTCGGGCACGGCGGCCGGGCGCGCGAGGCGGGGGCATCGACGGGGGTCCACATGGGGCATCCCTGGGAGGGGCGGGCTTCGTACGCCTCGTTCGACTCCGCGGGTCTCGGCGTCGAGGACCTGCTGCACGTCTACGTCGGAGGGACCGAGGCCAACACCATCGCAGCCACCCTCCTGTCGCGGCGCGCCGCCGCGGGGACGCGGCTGCGGCCGATCGACCTGTTCTTCCTGGCCTCGAACCGCTTCGTCGCGTCCGACTATGTCCTGCGCACGACGCCCGATCCGCGTCGCGATCCGTCGGGGTTCTTCGGCGAGTACGGCGGCGGCGGGGACGTCGCCAACTACCTGGGTCTCCTGCACGAGCTGCACGGCACCGGGTCCGGCATCGCCGCGGCCGGGGTGGACGGCATCGTGGCGCGGGAATACCGCCGGCTGCGGCGCCAGGCGATCTGGAACGCCCTCGATCCGGCCGCCTGGTGGGCGCTGGCATCGGCCCTGAGGCAGACGGCGCGCGGCGACCCGGACCCGCCGCTCCCCCTGCCGCGCCTTGGAACCCAACGCTTCCTCCCGGTCTTCAGCGCCGAGTGGACTCCGAACGGCGGGCAGACCTCGATCGAGCTGGTGCTGTCGCGGGCGCCCGCGAATGGGACGGGCGGCCCCGGCCCCTCCCCGCCCCGCTGGGTCGGCCTCGTCGCCCGGCGCGGCCGCGGCCCCTCCGGTTCGTTCGGCGCGCTCGGGGCATCGACCGCCGAGTTCCATCCGGCCGGCCC
>JBOGOE010000024.1:0-3126 GCA_050747445.1 Candidatus Polarisedimenticolia bacterium
CGCCACGCCGGCGCGCGAGGCGCGCCAGGTGAGGGCCACGTGACAGCCGCGTCCCGCCAGCGCCTCGGCGATCGCCGCCCCCATCCGGGCGCCGCCGCTGATCAGGGCCACCTTTCCCTTCGGGTCCATCGTCCCCCGCGGGCGCGGCGTCAGGCGGCCCCGCCGAGCGGCGGGCGCCGGCGGTGCCAGTCGGTGATCCGCTGGTAGTGGCGGGCCATGGCGATCGCCTTCCCCTCCTCGAACGCGCCGCTCATCATCGCCAGACCGGCCGGCATCCCGTCGCCGGCGAAGCCGCACGGCGCCGAGACCGCCGGCAGGCCGCACAGGTTTCCGGCCGCCCCCGCCGGATCGGACCACTCCGCCTCGGAGAAGTCCTCGGTGGCCCCGAAGGCGGTCACCGTTTCCGTCGGGTAGAGGAGCACGTCGTATTTCGCGAACAGGTCGGCCATCGCCCTCTGGCACAGCCAGCGGACCCGCTGCGCCTTGACCAGGTCGGCCCCGCCGACCGCCCGCGCCACCACGAACGACAGCGGCGCCCCCTCGCTCACCAGCATCCGGGCGCGGCCGCTCTTCGCCAGGTCCTCGAACGCGCTGGCCACCTCGGCGGTCAGCACGACGATCGCCGCGCTCTCGAACGGCAGGTCGGGCAGCCTCGCCTCCTCCATCCGCACCCCGGCGCCCCGAAGATCGTCCAGGGCTTTCTCGTAGGCCAGGCGCACGCCGTCGCCCCCCTGTTTCGGGAACTCCGGCCGCAGGAAGGCGGCCCGCAGGCGGCGCGCGTCGGCCGTGCCGGAGGGGGCGGGAGGAGTCCCCTCCTCGGAGTAGGGATCGAGCGGATCGTGACCGGCGAGGGCCCGCGCCACGGTCTCGCAATCGGCCGCCGATCGGGCCATGGGGCCGAGCTTGTCGAGCGTCCACGACAGCGCCATGGCGCCATGACGCGAGATCACGCCGAAGGTCGGGCGCAGACCGGTGATGCCGCAGAACGACGCGGGACAGACGATCGAGCCCCAGGTCTCCGAGCCGATGGCGAACGGCACGAGCCCGGCCGCCACCGCCGCCCCGGCGCCGGAGGAGGAACCGCAGGTCCAGCGTTCGAGGTTCCAGGGGTTGCGTGCCGCCCCGGTAATCGAGGAATCGCCGCGCGCGTAGCCGAGACCGCCCGCCAGCTCGATCATCGCCAGCTTGCCCAGCAGGACGGCGCCCGCGTCGCGCAGCTTCCGCACCACCGTGGCGTCGTGGTCGAACACCTGCTCGGCGTACGGCTTCGCCCCCCAGGTCGTCCTGATCCCCCGGGTCGCCACCAGATCCTTGGCGCCGTACGGGATGCCGTGAAGGGGGCCGCGATACCGCCCGGCGGCGATTTCCTTGTCCGCCCGGCGTGCCTCGTCCATCGCCAGGTCGGCGGTGACCGTCACGAAGGCGTGCAGGCGGGGGTCGAGCCGTTCGATCCGCTCGAGGCAGGCGCGGGTCAGCTCGACGGGGGAGAGCTCCCGCGCCTTGACTCTCCGCGACATCTCGCTGACCGGCTGGAAGAGAAGATCCCCGGACTCGGGCATCGGATCACCTCCTCGAGCGCAGGGCGCGGAAGCCGCCGCTCGGCGGGACGTCGTTGGTCACGGTGAAGTCCCTTATGGTCTTCAGGCTGCGCTCGAGCGAGGTCACGTCGCGCCGCACCCGCCGGCGCTCCTCGGCCGACAGGCCCTCCTCCTGGCGCGCCAGGAAGCGGGCCAGGGGAGTCGGCCCGCCATCGTCCGGGGACGGGGTCTCTCCCGCCGCCGCGGCCTGCTCCGCGGCACGCGCCCCCGCCAGCCCCAGCCAGGACAGGAGCGGTTGCGCCGCGGCGGCCAGGAACGGCGCCCCCAGCGCCAGCCGCGCCGCCACCCTGCGTGTGATCCTCATCGTCCCTCCCCCTTCCCCACGCGTCTCACGAACGCTCCCGTCGTCGTATCGACCAGCACCCGTTCCCCGGCGCCCAGATAGACCGGCACCCTTATGGTCGTGCCGTTGGAGAGGGTCGCCGGCTTGGTCACCTTGCCGCTCGCCATGTCGGAGCGGCCACCCGGCCCGGTCTCCGCCACGTCGAACTCGACGAACTGCGGCAGCTCGACGCCGGCCACCCGTCCCTCGAACACGATGGAGCGCAGCGTCACCCCCTCCGCCAGCCACTGCGCCACCTCTCCGAGCGCGTCCCGGGTCAGGTGGAACTGCTCGAACGACTCCTCGTCCATGAAATGGAACTCGTCATCCGAGGCGTACAGGAAGTTGATCCTGCGGCGCTGCAGGTCGGGCTCCCCGAACTTCTCCCCGGCCTTGAAGGTCAGGTCGAACACCTGCGTGGTGATGATGTTGCGCGCCTTGATCCGGACCAGCGTCGCCGAGCCGCGCGCCGAAGGGGTCTGCACCGTGTATTCCAGGATCAGATAGGGCTGCCCCTCGACCAGGATCGCCAGCCCCTTCTTGAATTCAGCGGTGGTCAGCACCCGGTCCTCCCGGCGCGAAGATCAGGAAGTACTGGTACGGCAGGAAGGTCTGTTCCTCCGCCAGCCGCCAGCCTCCCTGACGCATCTCCTCGATGACGAACTCGCGCGGCAGCTTGTGCTCGAGCGACGGCCCGACCGGCATCGGCCGCTTGTGAAAGTCGATCACCACCAGTCGGCCGCCGGGCGCCAGCGCCCCCTTGACCCGTTCGAAGTACTGCAATCGGTCGTCGACGTGGTGGTAGGTGTTGACGATCAGGACCCGGTCGAGCCGCCGGCGCGGCAGGAACGGGTCGTGCGGCAGCCCCAGGACCGGCACCGCGTTGTCGAGCTTCTCCTTCACGGCCCGCTCCGCCATGTGCTGCACCATCTCCGGCTCGGTGTCGATCGCCAGGACGATGCCGCCCGGCGCCACCCTCCGCGACAGATGCGCCGTGAAGTAACCGGTGCCGGCTCCGATGTCGGCGACGATCATCCCCGCCCGCAGCCCCAGCGCCCCGACCACCTCCGCCGGCTTCTGCCATGCGTCGCGGTCCGGGTGGTCGAAGATCTTCACCCACTTGTCGATCCCGGTGAATGGATGATGGCTCGTCGCGTCGTGCGGATCGCGCTCGGGCGTCGCGGCCGGGGGCGCGGGGGCCGCGGG
>JBOGOE010000025.1:0-13778 GCA_050747445.1 Candidatus Polarisedimenticolia bacterium
GCGCCTGGAGGGTTTTCCTGTAGAATGCCGGCCCGTCGCCGGGAGGATCGACCCGACGCCGGGGAGGGATGCATGACCGGAGTGACGATCCAGGGCGCCCACGCGACGGGGTTCGGTCGCGGAGGACGGATTGATCGGTGGTGGGTGGGGCCGCTCCTCACCGTCCTGGGGCTCGGCGGCTTCGTCATCTACGCCACCTGGGCGGCCTTCCAGGGGGCGCACTATTTTCACGCTCCCTACCTGTCGCCGCTCTACTCGCCGCCGCTGTTCGTCGATCCGGGGGCGCCGGGGGCGGCGCCGCTCGAACACGCCTGGCTTGGCGCTTGGCCCTCCTGGTGGCCGTCGTTCCTTCCGAGCTCCCCGGCGTTCTTCATCCTGATCTTCCCCGGGGCCTTCCGGGCCACCTGCTATTACTACCGCAAGGCCTACTACCGATCGTTCTTCGGCATGCCCCCCGCCTGTGCCGTGGGACCGGTCCCGCAGCGGGGCTACCGGGGCGAAACGGCGCTCCTCGCGATCCAGAACCTGCACCGGTACGCCCTCTATTTCGCCATCGGCTTCATCGGCATCCTGTACTACGACGCCGCCCTGGCCTTCTTCAGGGACGGACGGCCGGGGGTGGGCGTCGGGAGCGTCATCCTCCTGATCAACCCGACCCTCCTGGCCGGGTACACATTTGGATGCCACTCGTGGCGCCACCTGGTCGGCGGACGGCTCGATTGCTTCTCGTGCGATCGCCCCGCGGAGATCCGCCACGGAGCCTGGCGCGCCGTGTCGTGGCTCAACGCCCGGCACATGGGATGGGCCTGGGCCAGCCTCTTCTGGGTTGCATTCACCGATCTCTACGTCCGGCTGGTGTCGATGGGGATGGTGATCGACTTCAACACCTGGGATCGCGCGGCGTGAGCCTCTTCGAGATCCAGACCTTCGATCATGACGTCCTGGTGGTCGGCGCCGGGGGGGCGGGGCTGCGTGCCGCCATCGAGTGCTCGGCGCAGGGAATGAGCACCGGGCTTGTCTGCAAGTCGCTTCTCGGAAAGGCCCACACCGTCATGGCCGAAGGGGGAGTGGCGGCGGCGCTCGGCAACGTGGATGCGCGCGACAACTGGAAGGTCCACTTCCGCGACACCATGCGGGGCGGCAAGTTCCTCAACCAGTGGCGCATGGCGGAGTTGCATGCCCGCGAGGCCCCCGACCGGGTGCGCGAGCTCGAAGCCTGGGGGGCGGTCTTCGATCGGACCACGGACGGGCGGATCAGCCAGCGCAACTTCGGCGGTCACCGCTTCCCGCGTCTGGCGCACGTGGGGGATCGGACCGGTCTCGAGATCATCCGGACCCTCCAGGACCACGGCGTGCATCGGGGGATGTCGATCTACATGGAGTGCACCGGGCTGGACCTGATGCTGGACGACGGGCGGGTCGCCGGGCTGCTCGCCTACTGGAGGGACTCGGGTCGCTTCGTGC
This sequence comes from Candidatus Polarisedimenticolia bacterium, assembly GCA_050747445.1. Lineage (GTDB taxonomy): Bacteria > Acidobacteriota > Polarisedimenticolia > Gp22-AA2 > Gp22-AA2 > JBOGOE01. Next base: position 1,465 of record JBOGOE010000025.1, read on the forward strand.
TGTTCCGCGCCAGGGCGGTCGTGTTCGCCACCGGCGGGGGCGGCAAGGCGTGGCGCATCACTTCCAATTCGTGGGAGTACACCGGCGACGGCCACGCCATGGCCTACGAGGCCGGGGCCGAGCTGATGGACATGGAGTTCACCCAGTTCCATCCGACCGGGATGGTCTGGCCGCCGTCCATCCGCGGCATCCTGGTGACCGAGGGGGTGCGGGGAGACGGCGGGGTGCTCCTCAACAGCAAGGGGGAGCGCTTCATGTTCCGCTACATACCCGAGAAGTTCGCGGCCGAGACCGCGGACAGCGTCGAGGAGGCCGATCGGTGGCTGCGGGGGGACAAGAGTGCGCGGCGTCCGCCGGAGCTGCTCACCCGCGACGAGGTCGCCCGTTCGATCACGCGCGAGATCAACGAAGGGCGGGGCTCGCCGCACGGCGGGGTCTTTCTCGACATCGCATCGCGCGTCCCGGCCGACCTGATCCGGAAAAAGCTCCCGTCCATGTACCACCAGTTCAAGGAGCTGGCGGCGGTGGACATCACCCGGGAGCCGATGGAAATCGGTCCCACCCTCCACTATTTCATGGGCGGAATCCGCGTCGATCCCGACACCCAGCAGTCGACCACCGTGCCCGGGCTGTTCGCGGCGGGGGAGTGCGCCGCCGGAATGCACGGCGCCAACCGGCTGGGCGGCAACTCCCTCTCGGATCTCCTGGTGTTCGGCAGGCTGGCGGGGCTCGGCGCGTCGCAGTACGCGCGCGCCGCGGGCGTCCTTCCGCGGGTCGCGGAGGAGCGTGTCAGGGCCGCCATGCGGCGCGCCACCGACATCCTCAACCGCGAGGAGGGCCCGAATCCCTTCGTGCTTCACGATCGGCTTCAGGAGACGATGGGCCGCACCGTCGGCATCGTGCGCACGGAGGCGGAGCTTGAGACCGCCCTCTCCGAGCTGGAGCGGCTGCGTGCGGAGGCGGCGCGGGTGAAGGCCCACGGCGCCTCGCAGTACAACGCCGGCTGGCATGAGGCCCTCGACCTCCGCAGTCTCCTGATCACCGCGGACGCGGTCGCGCGGGCCGCCCTGCTGCGTCAGGAGAGCCGCGGCGCCCACACGCGCGACGATTTTCCCGGGGAGCGCCCCGAATGGGGGCGGCTCAACGTCGTGGTCCGGCGGGACCGGGACGGCGGCATGACGGTGCGCACCGAGCCGCTGCCGGAGATGCCGGCCGAGCTGGCGCGCATCGCGCACGCCCGGATCGAGGATCTGGAGGCGGGCCGTGTCTGACACGCGACGTTTCCGCATCTTCCGCGGCGACCGGAACGGCGGCGCCTTCCACGAGTACGGCGTGGAGGTCGACCCCGGCATGGTGGTCCTGGACGTCCTGCACCGCATTCAGGCGCGGCAGGCGAACGACCTGGCGATCCGCTGGAACTGCAAGGCGGGCAAGTGCGGGTCGTGCAGCATGGAGATCAACGGCCGGCCGCGGCTGGCCTGCATGACGCGCATGGACCTGTACCGGCCCTCCGAGACCCTCACCGTCCGGCCGATGAAGGCCTTTCCGGTGGTCAAGGACCTGGTCACGGACGTCTCCTGGAACTACGCGCAGAACCGCCGCATCCCGCCGTTCCGGCCGGGCCCGCGACCCGCCGACGGGGACTACCGGATGAGTCAGGCGGACGTCGACCGCGTGCAGGAGTTCCGCAAGTGCATCGAGTGCTTTCTGTGCCAGGACGTCTGTCACGTCCTGCGCGACCACGACCGCCGGGACGCCTTCGTCGGGCCGCGCTTCATGATCCGGCTGGCCTCCCTCGAGATGCATCCGCTCGACACCGACGACCGGATCCCCGCGGTGCGGAGCGCGTTCGGCTCCGGTCTGTGCAACATCACCCGCTGCTGCACCGAAGTCTGCCCGGAGTCGATCCAGATCACCGACAACGGCATCATCCCGCTGAAGGAGCGGGTGGTGGACCGCTTCTACGATCCGCTCCTGTGGCTGGGGCGGAAGCTCTTCGGGCGGCGGAGCCCGTGATAGACTGCCCGCGCCGCGCGGGCGCCGGGGAGGTGACGACATGCCGCGAACCAAGCAGCTGACCGTGCAGCTGGCCAACAAACCGGGGACGCTGGCGCAGGTCGCCCAGGCGCTGGGGAAGGCGAAGGTCAACATGCGGGCCCTGGCGGTGTTCGAGGGGCGCGCCAAGATCATCGCCGACGATCCCGCGAAGGGACGCGAGGCGCTGCAGCGCGAGGGGCTCTACGCGTCGATCGAGGACTGTCTGGCGATCGACATGGACGACCGCCCCGGTTCCCTGGGAGACATCTGCGGCAAACTGTCGGCGGCCGGGATCAACATCGATTACGCCTACACGGGGATCACGCAGTCGGCCGGCAAGGCGGTCGTCGTGATGGTGGTCTCCGACCTGGAGAAGGCCGCCAGGATCGCCGGCTGACGCGGTCCCCCCGCGTCGCCGCCATGGGATGGCCGCCGCTCGGTCCTATTCCTCCGCGTAGCGCTGCTTCAGGACCTGGATCACCGCCGGATCGGCGAGGGTCGTCGTGTCTCCGAGGGCCCGCCCTTCGGCGATGTCCTTTAGCAGGCGGCGCATGATCTTCCCCGACCGGGTCTTCGGGAGCTCGGCGGTGAAGATGATGTCGTCCGGCCGCGCGAGCGCGCCGATCTTCCGGACCACGTGGGATTTCAGCACGTCGACGAGACCGCCGTCCCCCGGGACCCCCTCCTTCAGCGTGACGAAGGCGGCGAGCGCCTGCCCCTTCAGGTCGTGCGTCTTGCCGACGACCGCCGCCTCCGCCACCGAGGGGTGATCGACCAGGGCGCTCTCGACCTCCATCGTGCCGATCCGGTGTCCCGCGACGTTGAGCACGTCGTCGACGCGGCCCAGCAGCCAGAAGTAGCCGTCGCGATCCCGGTGTGCCCCGTCGCCCGGGAAGTAGGTCTTCTCGTCCCACTTGGACCAGTACTGCCGGACGTAGCGCTCGGGGTCGCCGAAGATCGACCGGAGCATGGCCGGCCAGGGACGCGTGATCGCCAGATAGCCGCCCCCCTCCCTGACCACCCGTCCCCGTTCGTCGAGGACCTCGGCGGTGATCCCCGGGAACGGGCGGGTGGCCGAGCCCGGCTTGGTGGCCACGATTCCGGGAAGCGGCGCGATCAGGATCATGCCGGTCTCGGTCTGCCACCAGGTGTCGACGATCGGGCAGCGTCCGCCCCCGATGTTCTCCTGGTACCAGATCCAGGCCTCCGGATTGATCGGCTCGCCGACGGTGCCGAGTAGGCGGAGCGCCGACAGGTCGTGCTTCCGCGGCCATTCCACGCCCCAGCGCATGAAGGAGCGGATCGCGGTCGGCGCGGTGTAGAAGATCGACACCCGGTGCTTCTCGCAGAGACTCCAGAATCGACCCCGGTCGGGCCAGTCGGGCGCCCCTTCGTACATGAGCACCGTGGCGCCGTTCATGAGAGGGCCGTAGACGACGTAGGAGTGGCCCGTGACCCAGCCGATGTCGGCGGTGCACCAGTAGACGTCCTCCGGCTTTAGGTCGAAGACCCAGCGCGCCGTGGCGTAGACCCCCACGAGGTAGCCGCCGGTCGTGTGCACGATGCCCTTCGGCTTCCCGGTCGTGCCGGAGGTGTAGAGGACGTACAACATGTCCTCGGCATCCATCGGCTCGGCCGCGCACACCGGGGAGGCGTGGCGCATCAGGTCATTCCAGTCCTGATCGCGTCCTTCCCGCATCTCGATGGGGAAGCCGCCGCGTCGGAACACCACGACGTGACGCACCCCGGGGGTTCCCTCGAGGGCCTCGTCGGCGAACTTCTTCAGGGGGACGTGCGCGCCGCGGCGGTAGCCGCCGTCGGCGGTCACCACGACCGTCGACTTGGCGTCGTTGATCCGGTCGCGCAGCGATTCGGCGGAGAAGCCGCCGAACACGACGCTGTGGACCGCCCCGATCCGGGCGCAGGCCAGCATGGCGATCGCCAGCTCGGGAACCAGCGGCATGTAGAGGGTGACCCGGTCGCCCCGCCCCACGCCGAGCCCCTTGAGCACGTTGGCGAACATGCAGACCTGACGGTGGAGCTGGGCGTAGGTGAGGGTCCGCTCGTCGCCGGGCTCCCCCTCCCAGATCAGGGCGGCCTTGTTGCGGGTGGGGTCGCCGAGATGCCGGTCGAGGCAGTTGACGCTGGCGTTGATCCGGCCGCCCACGAACCAGCGGGCGTGCGGGGGCTTCCAGGCGAGGACCTTCTTCCAGGGCCGGCTCCAGACCAGCTCCTTCGCGAACCCGGACCAGAACGCCTCCGGATTGCGCGCGGCGCGCTGGTACACCCCGGCATCGGGGGCGTTGGCGCGGCGACGGAAGGAGACCGGCGGGCGGAACACCCGGTTCTCCCGGAGGAGGACGTCGATACCGGTGTCGCGGGATGTGACCTCTCGGGTCTTTCGGGCCATGAGGGCGCTTACCCCGCACGTGGTCGATCGGGAGAGGCGGTACTCTAGCGGAGCCGCGAGCGGCCTGTCAACGCGGGCGCCGGGTCCTTTGACAGGCGGTGGAGGCTCGTTTAGACTCCGCCCGCCACGAGGACGCGGCGTGTCGGCTATCGATCACCTCATCGCGCGGTCCCTGCCGTTCGTCCCCCGTCCCATCGTCCGGGCCGTGTCGCGGCGCTACATCGCCGGCGAAACGCTCGAGGACGCTGTCCGGGTGCTCCGCAGCCTCAACGGCCGCGGGTTCATGGCGACCCTCGACGTGCTCGGCGAGGAGGTCCGCAGCCGGCCGCCGGCGGCGGAGGCGGTCGCCGAGTACCGGCGGGCGCTGCAGGCGATCGGGGCACAGCGTCTCGACGCCAACATCTCCGTCAAGCTGACCCAGCTCGGGCTCAAACTGGACACCGCCTTCTGCATGGACAACACCCGTGTCCTGGCGCAGGAGGCCCGCGATGCCGGCAACTTCGTCCGCATCGACATGGAGGACAGCTCCTGCACCGACGCCACCCTCGAGTTGTATCGCGCCCTGCGGCTGGAGGGGTTCGACAACACCGGGGTCGTGCTGCAGGCCTGTCTGCGCCGGAGCCTCGCCGACGCGCGCGCGCTTCCGGAAGGGGCCAACGTCCGGCTGTGCAAGGGGATCTACCTCGAGCCGCGCACCCTCGCGTGGGGCGAGCGCGAGATCGTGCGGCGGAACTTCGTGCGCCTCCTGGAGGAGATGCTCGACCGCGGCTTCTACGTCGGCATCGCCACGCACGACGAGCTGCTGGTGTGGGAGGCGTTCCGCGTCCTCGAGACCCGGAGGGTGGTGCGCGGGGCCTGCGAATTCCAGATGCTGCTCGGTGTCGACGAAGAGCTGCGCGGTCTCATCCGCGCCTCCGGGCACCGGCTGCGGGTGTACGTCCCCTACGGGTCCCGCTGGTACGCCTACTCGCTGCGGCGTCTGAAGGAAAACCCGCGGATCGCCCGGTACGTCCTGCGCGGGTTCCTGGGCCGGCGGGGCTGAGGGGCGGCGCCGGGTGTGCCACCCTCCCGAGGGCGGGCCGGCCGGCCGGGCTCAGGCGATCCGGCGCCCCCGCTCCTCCGCGGTGTTGAGCGGAAGCTCGGGGGGGTGGGCCGCCCCCTCGCGACCGGGCCGGAGCGGCGCCGCCTGCGCGAAGGTGATGCTCACCTCGGTTCCCTTGAGCGGCGCGCTGCTCACGCGGATGTCGGCGCCGATGATGTCCAGTAGCTGCCGCGCCGCCCACAGACCGAGACCCACGCCCTTCTTCTCGGGTTTGGTCGTGAAGAACGGCTCGAAGATGTGCGGCAGCTCGTGCGGGCGGATGCCGATGCCCGTGTCCCTGACCCGCGCCAGGACGCGATCCCCCTCGTGGGCGGTCTCGACGGTGATGGAACCGCCGTCGAACGGCATCGACTCGACGGCGTTGATCAGGACGTTCAACAACGCCTGATGAACGCGCACCGCCGAGCCCATGACCGGCGGGATCACGGCGTAGCGTTCCTCGATCCGGATGCGCTTCTCCTGCGCCCGGTGGCGGAGCAGCAGGACCGCCTCGCGGAGCAGGGTGTTGACGCTGAACGGAGCGCGCCCCGGTCGGGCCAGAGCGTAACCGGAGAGATGCTTCAACGTCGTCTGCAATGTCTCGGCGTGCCGCGCGAGCTCCGCCGCGGGCGGACGCACCCCGTCCTGCAGGGAGGGGGACCGCAGGGCGGCGACGCCGGCGGCGAGCCCCCGCAGCGGCTCCTGCATCTGGTGGGCCGCGATCTCCAGATACGGACCGAGCGAGCGGAAGGTCTCGCTGGCCATGATGTGATCCTGGCAGAGGCGGAGCTCCTCCCGCAGATCGAGCAGCTGTCTCAGATCCTGCCGCGCCTGCCGGCGGAAGGCGACGACGATGCCGAGCAGCCAGACGGCCGCAAGGGCGGCGATCGCGGCGGCCGCGACCGGCCAGCCCGGTCGTCCGGCGAGCAGGGCGATCGCGGCCGCGGCGATCACGCCTCCCGCCAGCCCCGCCGTCGCCGGCGGAGCGATCCAGGGGATCCGGCGACCCGAACTCATTTCGTCCCTCCGTCCGTCCGCGGCTCGCGTCCGGCACGCGCCGCCTCGATGGCCGCCATCCGCGCGGGGTTCTTGGACCCGCCCGGGGCGCAACGATAGACCAGGTCCTCCGGGGGACGACCGCCGACCAGGTGTTCTTCGAGGATGCGCCGGGCCGTCTCCGGCGTCACGCCGGCGTACCAGACCCCCTCCGGATAGACGACCACCATCGGCCCGCGGCCGCACTGGTTGAAGCAGCCGGCCTTGTTGACCCGCGTCGAAGGCTTGAGCCCGCACCCATCGACCCCCTGCTTCAGCAGACGGTGGATCTCGGCCGATCCGTCGAACGGGCAGTAGTCCCCGTGCGTGCACACGAACACATGGCGCGAGAACGGTCCCATCGGTTCCTCCGGCGCGGCAAGGTACCACAGCCCCCGCGCGCGGCACAATCGTCGTTTTCCCGCTGGATCGGGGGACGGCCGGAGACTAGACTCTCCTCCATGGCGACGGATGCCGGGGGAGGAGCCATCGAAGCGCTGCGCGCCCGCGGACGGGTTCCGGTCTTCCCGCTCCCCGACGTCGTGCTGTTCCCGCACGCCGTTCTGCCGCTGCACATTTTCGAGCCCCGTTACCGGCGGATGACCGAGGATGCCCTACGCACCGACCGGCTCATCGCGATGGCCCTGCTGAGGCCGGGTTGGGAGCAGGGGTATCTGGGAAACCCACCGGTCCATCCGATCGCCTGCGCCGGCACCATTGAGGACGAGCAGCCGCTGCCGGACGGCCGCTTCAACATCCGGCTGCGGGGACTGGCGCGGATCGCGATCCTCGGGTTCGAGCAGGACACGCCCTACCGGGTGGCCGCGGTCCGGGTCCTCGAGGATCAGGGGGGCGGGCCCGGGCCGGAGGGGGACGATGACCGCCGGCGGCTGCTCGCCGCCTGCGCCAGCCTGCTCCAGGAGACCTCCGGGCAGCCGGGAAACCCCGTCGTGCTCGACGGCAGCGTGCCGCTGTCCGTGGTGGTCAACACCCTCTGTCAGAGTCTGGCCATGGAGGCGGAGGAGAAGCAGCGGCTGCTGGCCCTGGATGACGTGCGGGAGCGCTGCCGGGCCCTGGGAGAGATTCTCGATGCCCGCTGGCGCCGCCTGGCGCTGTTGCGGGCGGGAGACCCGCCGCCCGCCGGGTCGATCCACTGACCCGGGTTCAGCCGGCGCGCCGGCCCCGCAGGGCCGCGATCGCCTCCACCACCTCGCCGATCTTGTTGTTGGGTGTCGACGCCCCGGCCGTCAGCCCGACCGTGATCGGGTCCCCCGGCAGCCATCCTTCGCCGACGATCTCGTTCTTGCTCCCGAAGGGTTTGTGGCGGATGGTCCCGGTCCCGAGGATGCACCCCGCATCCTCGATGTGATAGGTCGGGACCTGCCGGCCCGCGAGCGCCGCGAGGTGGCTGGTGTTGCTGCTGTTGTAGCCGCCGATGACGACCATCAGATCGGGCCGCAGTTCCAACAGCGCCTGCACCGCGTCCTGGCGATCCTGCGTGGCGCTGCAGATGGTGTCGAAGGCGCGGAAGCGTGACGCCAGCTCCGACTCCCCGTACCGATCCAGAAGGGCGCGACGGATCAGCGCCTGGATCTCGAGCGACTCGGAGGACAGCATCGTCGTCTGATTGGCGAGCCCCACACGCCCCAGGTCGCGGCCGGGATCGAAGTCGGCGGAGCAGGCCCCCGCGAACCGTCGCAGGAAGCCGCCGGGGTCGCCGCCGTCGCGGATGAAGTCGCAGACCACGGACGCCTCCTCCCGATCCCGCACCACGAGATAGCGGCCGCCGGGATACTGGGAGGTGCGCGACGCGGTGGCCCGGGTCTCTTCGTGAACGTACTTCCCGTGGATCACCGCGGTGAACCCCGCCTCCGAGAAACGATCGACGTTCTTCCAGACGTTCAGCACCGAACCGCAGGTCGTGTCGACGAGGACGCACCCGATGGCCCGCAAGCGCTCCAGCTCCTGCACCGTCACCCCGAAGGCGGGGAGGATCACCACGTCGCCGGGACCGACGGCCTCGAGACCGGGGCCCCGGCCGGCGGCATCCCGCAGGAGTCGGATCCCCATCCCTTCCAGGCGCGCGTTGACGTGCGGATTGTGGATGATCTCCCCGGTCAGGTGGATGGTGCGGTCGGGGAAGCGGCGGCGTGTCTCGTAGGCGTATTCGACCGCCCGGTCGACCCCGTAGCAGAAGCCGAATTCACGCGCCAGCAGGAGGGTCAACCCCCCGAGTTCGAGACGGTGGCCGGCGGCGCGGATCCGCTCGACGATGGCGCTGTGGTAATCGGCGCGCAGCGCGGGTGCGATGGTCTCCCGGAGCCCGAAGCCGCGCTGGAAATACGCCGTCTCTCCCATGACCCTCCCGCCCGCGGGGCCCGGTCCTCCCGGGGAGCGGCGCCCGCGGGCGATTCTACACGATCGGACGCGGCGGCTCAGTCGCCGGTGATCCGTTCCGGGCAGGTGGCGATGTTCATGGCGCGGCCGCGCAGGAAGTTGACCAGGGTGATGTTGAAGGCTTCGGCCGTGTCGATGGCCAGCGTCGTCGGACCCGAAATGGCGCAGACGACGGGGATGCCGGCGACCACCGCCTTCTGGAGGATCTCGAAGGAGGTGCGACCCGACACGAGGAGGATGTTCCCCGACAGGTCGGCGCCGTCCAGTCCCATCCGCCCGACCACCTTGTCGACGGCGTTGTGCCGTCCGACATCCTCCCGGCAGACGACGGCGCCACCCTCCGCGTCGAACAGCGCCGCCGCGTGCAGCGCGCCGGTCCGCCCGAACGCGGCCTGCATTCCGGCGAGCCGATCCGGGAGGGTCTCCAGCACACGACCCGGCACACGCAGCGACGAGCGGCAGGGCTTCGCCCGGGTGGCGAGCGCGTCGAGCGACGCCCGGCCGCAGAGACCGCAGGCGGCGGAGCTTATGAGGTTCCGGCGCAGGCGTCCCGCGTCCCAAGCCGTCCCTTCCGTCAGGGTGATCTCGACGACGTTGAGCGCGCTCTCCTCGTCGGAGCGGCACTGCCGCATCGTGCCGATTTCGTGAATCGACCGGACCACTCCCTCCGTCAGGGAGAACCCCGCCGCCAGCTCCAGGTCCTCGCCGGGAGTGCGCATGATGATCGCGAGGCTCTCCCCGGCGACGCGGATTTCGAGGGGCTCCTCGACGGCGACCCAGTCCTCGGTGCGGATCCTGCGATCGTCCTGGACCTTCCAGATCGGACGCCTGTCGACCGGTTCCTGGGGCATGGGCGACATTCTAGCGGAAGGCGGCCCGGGGGCCGGCCGCGCCCCTTGCTGCGCGTTCGCCGCGCCGGAACCTCCGCGGACCAGATTGCACTTGACACCGCCCGGGGCATCTGTAGAGTATGCGGTCTTCCCGGCGCTCTCTGCGGGCTTTCGGCGATCGAGGGATCGATGCAGCGCACCCTGAGCAAGGCACTGCCCGTCGTGCTCCTGGCCGGTGTCGCGCTGGGCGGCGAAGTGCTGGCCCAGAACCGCGAGAAGGCGTGGGAGGTGACTCCGTACCTCGGGAGCATCCGGTACGGCGGCGCCTCCAGCATCGACGACGTGCCCCAGGTGAACGACACGACCACCTTCGAGCTCGAGGACGACCTGAGCTTCGGCTTCCGGTTCGGCTATCACTATACGAAGCGGCACATGATCGAATTCGGCTTCGGCGGGACCGGGACCAGGGGTGACCTCGTCGCCGTGGTGAACTGCAGCACCGGCTGCCAGAGCCGGACCGGAAATTTCAAGGCGGACGTCCTGACGGGGCGGGCCAACTACGTCTTCAACTTTTTCCTCCATCGCCGGGACAAGGTCGTGGCGTTCGTGACCGGGGGCATCGGCGTGATCAACTTCTCCACCTTCGGCAGCGCGTCCGATCCCGAAGTCCAGGCGGCCCTCGAACGGCTGGTCGGCGACGAGAACCACCTGTTGCTGAACTACGGGGGGGGTATCCGGTTCTTCGGCAGCGAGAAGGTCGGTGTTCGCCTCGACGCCCGTCAGGTCCACTACGACACCACGGACCGGGGCCGGGAGAACCACATCGAGATCAGCCTCGGCGTGACCCTGATTCTCGGCGGCGTCTAGGCCCTCGCCAAAGCCCGGAGGATCAGCGTACCTTCCGACCCGCGGGGACCGCCGCCCGCGGTCGCTCCGATCAATCCCCCGCTCCCTCGGGAAGGTGGCCGTCAATCTCGTCGATCAGGGCGACGTTCTCGCCGATGCAGCGGATCGCGACCATCGCCGCGACCACGTTCATCGCGAGGGCCGCCAGCGCGAGCCCGCCGTGCACCCATGCGGGGAGAATCCGGGTATGCGCTCCGCCGCCCAGGATGAAGGCGGCCATGGTGATCAGGGGGGTGAACGTCAGCCAGGGGAAGAGTCTCGACTTGAAAGCGAGGGTGCGCCGGTACAGAGCCTCGTCCAGACGATACTCGCGCACCACCTTCTTGATGCGGCTGCCGGTGCCGACGAAGTAGAATAACGTCATCGTGTGGGTGAACAGGGCCACGACGATCCCGAACAGGGCGAACCGGATGTGGGGCGCCGCCCCGCCGCCGCTGGAGACACGATAACCGTCCCACGTGATCCGGGCGAGGACAACGATCGTCGCGAGAAAGAGAAAGCCGAGTATCCTGGCGACCGGCACCCTGTCGAGCATGACTCCCGCATTATAGAGGAGCGAAGCGGATGGAGACGGGTGGTCTTGGGGATGCGAACAGACCGGCGCGCGGGACGGGACCGCGGGCGGACGGCGACGTCTCCTTGAACACGCGGGTCCTGCTGGACGCGGTGCGCCAGACGATCGACCGGACTGCGGACCGCGACGATCGGATGCGGGCGGTCGTCAGGTTGCTGGCCGACAGCATGCCCAAGTACACCTGGACCGGCATTTACCTGCTGGACGGGGAGACGCTGGTGCTCCACAACCAGACGGGTCAGCCGACGCCGCACGAGCGGATCCCCATCGGTCAGGGAATCTGCGGTCTGGCCGCGCGCGAGCGCCGCACCGTGGTCGTCCCCGACGTGGGCCGCGATCCACGTTATCTCGCCTGCAGCCACGAGACCCGCTCCGAGATCGTCGTCCCGATCTTCAAGGACGGGAAGGTCCTCGGCGAGATCGACGTCGACAGCCACCTTCCCGACGCCTTCGATCAGGAGGACCGCCGGTTGCTCGAGGAGACCGCCCGGCTCCTCGCCGAGACGATCGGCTTCTAGGGGGGGGCCGGGTGTCGCGTCGGCCCAACGGAATACCCGGACCGGCGTCTGGTTGCCGTGTCATGGAACATCACCCCGCGCGTGCCCCGTGCCCGCACCGCAGGCCGGGGTGGGTCGCCAGCAGCGAGCGGCCGTGGCGTGGACGGGCAGGCGGCGCTGCGCCCACCAAGATCCCGGCCTCCGTGTCAGGTCCGCGAACTGCCCCGCGCAGACCATTCCTGGAGCGTCGTCCTTAGGCCTGCGCCGGAGGAGCCTCCCGCGGCCTTCCCCAACCCATGAACGAAAAAGAAAGAACCGGTGTGAAGCCGCGCCGGCAGACCCGCCGCCGGCGGTCTGTCGTCTTCAATCCGTCCCTTGACCGGACCCACGGAGTCCTCCGCGTCCGCTGCTGCATGAAAGCACCGCCCGATTGCCGGCGGACCGGCCGGACCGGCCGGCACGTGTCAGGATCGGTGCGGTCGCCGGGGAGGGCAGACGGGTGCTTCTCCCCGATTTCCCCCCGCCGTGCGGGCCGCGAGGCCCGCAC
>JBOGOE010000026.1:0-3185 GCA_050747445.1 Candidatus Polarisedimenticolia bacterium
TCGCTCGAGGTCGCCAGCCGGCTCAAGGAGCTGGCGATCCGCGTCGCGCTCGGCGCCCGGCCCGTGGAGGTGTTCGGGCTCGTGATCCGCCACGGGGCCAGGCTGGCCGCGGCCGGCTTCCTGCCGGGAGTCGCCGGCGCCTTCGCCCTGACTCGCGTTCTCGAGAACATGCTGTTCGAGGTGGAGCCGACCGACCCGGCGACGTTCGCGACCGCCATCGTCCTGTTGACCGCCGTCGCCGTGCTCGCCTGCGTGATCCCCGCGCGTCGCGCCACGCGCGTCGACCCCATCCTGTGGCTCCGCCAGGAGTAGATCGCGTCTCGGGGGTGTCGGCGCTCGTTCGTGCGCCGCGAGTACCAGCGCCGGCACCTGCCGCCCCCCCGCCGCCCGCCACGCCAGCGCCGTGGCGCGGGACTTGGAGTCGGTGGACGAGCTGGTCCGCGAAATCGAAGCTGCATCGACTGTTCTCCTTACTTGACCATTTGGTTGCGGCTCTGCCGCGCCAGGAGGGATCGAATGAGACACGCATCGCGCTTCCTGCTTGCCGCCTCGATCGCAGTCGCCCTCGCCGGGACTGTCGCGCACGCGCAGCCGCCGGAAGACGAGCTGATCGGCCTCTGGGCCCACGGGGCGCATTTCGGCCCGATGGTGCAGGGGGAGATCGTCATCGGACGTACCGATGGGGTCTGGCGCGCGACCTTCGCCGGGCTCGACGCGACGGTTGAGGCGAAGGGCGAGGCGGTCAGGGCCGTTTTTCCGCAGGGTGTCGGTTCGTTCCGGGGCACGCTGGCCGGAAATGGGCGCGCCATCCACGGATTCTGGGTGCGGCCCGGCGTGTCCGAGGATCCGCGCTATCCGGGTGGAGCCACCCAGTCCTTCGCAACGCCGCTTCTGTTGACACGCTCGGGGCCCGATCGGTCGCGCGGCGAGGTGCATCCTCTGAAGGTTCGTTTCAAGCTCTACCTCAAGATCTTCCGGGACGAGAAGGGCATGCTGCCGGGCGCTTTTCGCGATCCCTACATGAACGGCATCGGCGGGGCCTCGCGCTTCCGGGTCACGCGCGATGGAGGCGAGGCCGTTTTCAGCCTGCCGAATGACGAAGGCGGCTACGACACCGTAGTGGAGGCGGCGCTGGCCCGCGCCGTCCAGAAGATCCTCGATGGCGACCCCGCCGCGCGGGCCCCGTCGCTGGTGCATTCGATCCTGGTTGCGCGCCGGGGCCGGCTCGTCCTGGAGGAATATTTCTTCGGCTTCGATCGCGAAACACCGCACGACCTGCGCTCCGCCGGGAAGACCTTCGCTTCGGTGATGCTGGGGGCGGCCATCATGAAGGGGGCCGGGATATCGCCGGAGACTTCCGTCTATCGCCTGCTCGCCGACCGCGGGCCTTTCGCCAACCCGGATCCGCGGTGGCGAAGATCATGCTGGCGCACCTGATGACGCACACTTCGGGCCTCGCCTGCGACGAGAATGACGACCAATCGCCCGGCAACGAGGACACGCTGCAGAACCAGTCGGCCGAGCCCGACTGGTGGAAGTTCACGCTCGATCTCCCCATGGCTCATGAGCCGGGCGTGCGCTACGCCTACTGCTCGGCCAACATGAATCTCGTGGGCGGGGCGCTGACGACCGCGACCGGGACCTGGCTCCCGGAATTCTTCGACCGCGCCGTGGCACGGCCGCTCGGCTTCGGCCGCTATTACCGGAACCTGACTCCCACGGACGACGGCTATCTCGGCGGGGGCGCGTTTCTGCGTCCGCGCGATCTCCTGAAGGTGGGGCAGGCCTATCTCGACGGCGGCGTCTGGCGCGGGCGGCGCATCGTCGATGAAGATTGGATCGCCGCTTCGACGGCGCCCAGGGTGCGCATCACGCCCGAAACCACCGGGCTCAGCGAGGAGGAATTCGGCGACTCTTACGGCGGCGGCGAGGACGCCTATGCCTGGCATCTCGGCGCCATCCGTTCCGGCGAGCGCGTCTATCGGACTTATGACGCCAACGACAATGGCGGCCAGCTGCTCATCGTCGCGCCGGAGGCGGACCTCGTCGTCTTCACCGGCGGCAACTACCGGCAGGGCGGCATCTGGAGCCGGTGGCGCGACGGCATCGTCGGCGCTCCCGTGGCTTCGAGGCTGACGGGAGCGTCCTCCTGGTCGAACCCCTGCACTTCGAACGCCAGGCTCCGCCCCTCGGTGATCACCTGACGCGACGGCGCCCGGAGCATCACCGGGACGTCGGCGTTGAAGCGGACCTCCCCCCTCAGGACGCCCGCGCCGCAAGTCTGTTCGAACACCGCCCGGAATTTTTCTACGAGCCCGTCCGGATCGAAGACGACCTGGTGCACCTCGAAGCGGCCGCGCGGATTGAAGCATGCGCGCGCGTTCCCGGAGACTTGCAGGCCCGGCTGGCCGGGGCCCCGGCGGACGGGGGCGACGGTGTTCTCGTAGATCCCGACCGCGAGCGTCTCGCCCGGAGGGGCGGCGAACTCCAGACCCCACGAGGACCGGGCGAGGAACCTCACCTGGACCTGGTTCGTGCCGCCCGGTTCGCCCGTGAGATGCTCTGCCGCGGGGGCCCGGGTAGGCGACGCACGTATCCGGCCCACGCTGATGACCGCCCTGGCTCCGGCGGTCCGGGCTCCCTCGTCCACGCGGGATCAGGATGGGTCCGGGACCTGTCGCACGAAGCGGATGGTGCGGATGCGGCCCGCGCCCAGGGCGAAGCCGGTCACGCGCCGGCGCTTGTCCCGGTCGAACTTGAGGGTCAGCTCGCCGGCCACGAAAACGTCCGGGACGGTGGGAACGAGGGCCTCCCGGGGCAGGTTCCTGCCCCGCAGGTGCAGGCCGTCCGCCTCGAGCGCGATCTCGAAGCGCACCTGGAGCTCGTCGCTGTCGTAGGAGCCGGCGTACGCCGCGAGCTGCGCCTGGCCCGGCGTGACGGGCGTGATGGCCTCGAGGATCTTCGCCGGCCCCCTCCCGGAGGAGACGCGCGCCCGTTTCGGAGTCCCGCCGGAGGCCGGCTCGAAGGCGATCTCCTGCTCCCGGTCCTCGACGCCGAAACGGCCGTCGCCGAGCGGCACGAGGTCGAAGGTCTCGCCGGACGCCGTCCCCTTGAGGCGGCCGCCTTCCACGAACACCTTGAGGATGTCCTCGGTCTCCGGGTTGCGGTACAGGCCGGCGCGGGCC
>JBOGOE010000027.1:0-5711 GCA_050747445.1 Candidatus Polarisedimenticolia bacterium
AACTCCACGCCGAGGGCTATCTGAGCGCGCGAGTCGGTTCGGCCACCCGGGTCGCCGCGATCGGCGCCGCCGCGGCGCCGCGACCGGCCGCCCCAAAGCGCACCAACCTCGCGGTGGACGACGAGTCGTCCGTCCTGGCCCTGGCGCGCGACATCCTCGAGCTGCACGGTTACCGCGTGATCACGGCGCGCAACGGCGAGGAGGCGCTGCGCGCCTACCGCCAGGATCCGGAGGGGATCGATCTGATCCTCCTGGATCTCACCATGCCGGTCATGGGAGGGCGCGACTGCCTGCGGGAGATCCTCACGATCAATCCGCGCGCCCGGGTGGTGATCGCCTCCGGTTTCTCGGCCGACAGCACGGTCAACGAGCTCCTGAACGACGGCGCCCTGGATTTCGTCCAGAAGCCGTACGACATCGACGCCCTCGCCCGCCTGGTGCGCGAGGCGCTCGACAAGAGCCCCCCGCGCGTCGCCACCTCCGCGTGAAGCCCGGCGCCCGCGGGCGGCGGCGCTCCGCCGGCCGGTCGCCCCCCTCCGTTCCGCGGTAGAATCCCCCCCTTCATGCGGACGCACCGCCCGTCGCGCTCCCGGCGCCACCGGATCCCGGCGCTCCTGATCCCGTCCCTCCTCGCCGCCCTCTCCCCCGCGTTCGCGACCGGGGGCGCCGCACCGGCGACGCCGGCGGCGCGCCGCCTGGCGGTGCGCTGCGGTCGGATCCTCGACGGGGTCGCCGAGCGTCCGCTGGAGGGGGGCACGATCCTGATCGAGGGGGAGCGGATCGCGGCCGTGGGCCGGAGCCTCGATCTCCCTGCCGGGACCGAGGTCCTCGATCTCTCGGACCACACCTGTCTGCCCGGGTTCATCGACTGCCACACGCACCTGATGGACACCCCCGAGTCGGGCGGCGACGAGACCGACGCGCTGCGCCGCTCGGCCGCCGACGTCGCCTTCCGCAGCCTCGCCAACGCCCGCAGGACGATCGAGGCCGGCTTCACCACGGTGCGCGACGTCGGGACCTACCATGCCTTCACCGACGTGGCGCTGCGCGACGCCATCGAGCGCGGCGAGGTCGTGGGACCGCGCATGCAGGTCGCCGGCTTCTACGTGACCATCACCGGCGGGGGCGGCGAGCTCAACGCCTTCGCCCCGGAGTTCCGCCTTCCGGAGCATCTCCGTTTCGGGGTGGCCGACGGTCCCGACGCGATCCGCCGGGTGGTGCGCCGCGCCATCGGCCAGCGGGTCGATCTGATCAAGGTCATCGCCTCCGGGGCGTTCCTGGCGCTGGGAAACGAGCCGCAGCTTCCCGCCTTCACCGAGGAGGAGATCCGCGCCGCGGTGGAGGAGGCCGGGAAGGCCGGGCTTCGGGTCGCGGCGCACGCCCACGGGGCCCGGTCGATCATCGAGGCGGCCCGCGCCGGCGCCGCGTCGATCGATCACGGGTCGTTCGCGGACGACGAGGCGATCCGGGTCATGCTGCGGCACGGGACCTGGCTGGTTCCGGATCTGTACGACGGCGTCTTCATCAAGGAGCAGGCGCGCGCCCTGGGGTGGCCGGAGGAGTACCTGCGCAAACAGGAGGAGTCGGAGAAGGTCTGGCCGGAGAGCATCCGGAAGGCGTTCCGGGCCGGGGTGAAGATCGCCTACGGCACCGATGCGGCGGTCTATCCGCACGGCGACAACGGCAAACAGTTCCGGCTGATGGCGGATTGGCTCGGGATGACGCCGCTGCAGGCGATCCGGTCGGCGACCGTCTCGGCCGCCACGCTTCTCGGCTGGGAGGACCGGGTCGGGAGCCTGCGACCCGGCCGCTACGCCGATCTGGTGGCGGTCCCCGGCGATCCCCTGAAGGATCTGCGGGTCCTGGAACGGATCCCGTTCGTCATGAAGGGCGGGGCGGTGGTCAAGGATCGGCGCCCGGGGCGCGCGTTTGACCCGGCCGACCCCCCCGTGTAGGATGACCGGGTCGCCATCAGTCCACAGGAGGTCATCGCATGAAGAAGCTCGCAGCCATTTGCGCCATCGCAGCCCTCGCCATCGCCGGCGCCTGGGCCTGCGACAAGGACAAGGCGGTCAACGCCGCCGCGGAGAAGGGTTCGGGAGTGGTCAAGGAGATCAGCCTGACCGGCTACCTGACCGACTCCTACTGCGGCGCCTCGAACGCCAACGCCAAGGGGAAGTCCTGCGCCGCCGATTGCATCAAGAAGGGGGCGAAGGTCCAGTTGTTCGCGCAGGAGAAGCTCTACACCCTGGACAAGATCGCGTCGGTCGAGGGTCTCATCGGGGTGCCGGTGAAGGTGACCGGATCGCTCGATGAGGGGACCTCGATTATCTCGGTGAAGTCGATCGAAGAGGTGAAGCAGGGCTGAACGACCGGATGTCGAGCTGACAGGGGCCGCGGCAACGCGGCCCTTATTTTTTACGCCCGCCCCCCGCGGGCGCGTAGAATCCACGCGGTCCGCCCGCGGATCCGCCGGCAGAACCGCCATTCCGGCGTGGCCCGCATCTTGCTGAACGGTGATGCCTTGGGCACGAGGACCGGGATACCCGCCGGAATCGGCTGGCTGACGGCCGCCGCCGTCGCCGCCGTCGTCGGGATCAACGTCGCCGGGATCGCGGCGATCGCGCAGGCGCGCCGGGCGGCGCGCGAGGAGGCGGCGAAGGGGCTCCGGCTCCAGACCGAGGCGTGGGCCCGTTCGCTGGAGAGCGCCCTGGCGTCGATCCGGGCCGACCTGGCGTTCCTCACCGGGTCGCCGACCTTTTTCGGTCTCGAGGGGGCCCTGGCTTCGAGGGATCCGGCGCTCGCCCGGTTCCGGCGCCTGGAGGCCGAGGGGGCGTTGCTCCTGTTCCTGCGCGCGCATCCCGAGGTGGCGCGGTTGTCGGCCCGATCGGCGGAGGACGCCGTCCTGGTGCAGGCGGGACGGCGTGGCGGCGTGCCGGTTCTCTGGGTCGCCTCCCCCGGCGCCGCGGCCGACCCGGACGGGGCGATCCGGGGCCGCTTCGCATTCGTCTCGGGGGTGCGCCGGGTTTCGGGGGCGGTCACCCTCGAGGTGGCGCTGGAAGGACGCCGGCTGCTCCCGGAGGGGAGCTCCTGCGGTCTGGCCGACGCAGAGGGACGGACCCTGACGGACGGCCGGGGCGGGTCGGCGGCGGTGGGGCCCGCGCGGCCCCCGGACACCCTGGAAGCCCGGGCGCCGGTCGCGAGCGAGGGGTGGTCGGCCCCTTCGCCCTGGTCGCTGTCCTGCCGGAGCACCGCCGGACGGGCGCTGGCGCTGGTCGAACCGGTGGCGTCGCGATATCGGACGGTGCTGGCGCTGAACCTGGCGGTCATGAGCCTCGGTCTGGTGCTGGGCGCGTTCGTGCTCCGGGAGACGCGGCGGCGGCAGCAGCTCGAGGCGCAGGCACGCGAGGAGGCGCGGGTGCGGGAGCTGGAGCGGCAATTGTTCCACGCCGAGCGTCTCAGCACCGTCGGCCGGCTGGCGGCCGGCATGGCCCACGAGATCAACAACCCGCTGGAGGGGATGGCGAACTACCTGGGGCTGGCACGGGAGGATCTGGAGCGCGGCGATCCGGAGGGGGCCCGGCGGCGCCTCGAGGGGCTCGCCGAAGGAATGCAGCGGGTCGCCGCGGTCGTCGGCCAGGTGCTTGCCTACGCCGACCCGGCGACCGCGCCGCACGAGGTGATCGACGTGTCGCAGGCGCTGGAGCAGGGGGTGACCTTCGTCCGCACCCGGCGGGAGTTCGGCGAGGTCCGCTTCGAGGTGGAGCCCTCCGCCGGGCCCCTGCCGGTGCCCGGCAGCCAGGCCCTCCTGGGCCAGGTGTTCCTCAATCTCCTGGTGAACGCCTGCGAGGCGCAGCCGCGGGGGGGGGAGGTGCGGGTGGCGGCGCGGCGCGAGGGGGGGCGGGTCGTCGTCCTGATCGCCGACCGGGGGCCGGGGGTGCCGGCCGGGGACCGGGAGCGGATCTTCGAGCCGTTCTACACCACCAAGCGATCGACGGGGCTGGGGCTGTCGATCTGTCACTCCATCGTGGCGCGGCACGGAGGAAGTCTTACTGTCGAGGAGCAGCCGGGTGGCGGGGCGGCCTTCCGGGTCAGCCTGCCGGCGGAGGGGAATCGTGGCTGAGAAGAAACCGGCGCGGGGGCGGGTGCTGGTGGTGGAGGACGAGCCGTACGTGCGCGCCTCGATCGCGGACCTCCTGCAGGCCCGCGGCTTCGAGGTGGATCTCGCCGGCGGCATGCAGGAGGCCCTGCAGACCCTGGCGCGCCGCCCGGTCGACGTCACCCTGACCGACCTGCGGATGCCGGAGGGGGACGGTCTCGAGCTGGTGAGACGGATGCGGGTGTCGGCCCCCGGCGTGCCGGTGGTGGTGCTGACCGGCCAGGGGACCATCGCCTCGGCGGTCGAGTGCGTCAAGGCGGGGGCCAGCGACTACATCCTGAAGCCGGCCGATCCGGCCGCGCTCGAGGTGGCGCTGGAGCGGGCCCAGGCGGCGCGGGCGCTGCGGCGCGAGGTCGAATACCTGCGCGCGACCGCCGACGACACCGGCGGGGACCGGGAGACGATCGGGACCAGCGCCGCCTGGCGCGCGGTGCTCGAGACGGCGCGCGCGGTGGCGCCGTCGGATTCGACCGTCCTGATCCTCGGGGAGTCGGGGACCGGGAAGGAGCTGATCGGCGGGTTGATCCACCGGTGGAGCCGGCGCGCCGCCGGCCCCTGCATCCGGATCAACTGCGCCGCGGTGCCGATGGAGATGTGGGAGAGCGAGTTCTTCGGGCACCGGAAGGGGGCGTTCACCGGGGCGGCGGCCGATCGCGACGGCCGCTTCCGGCTGGCGCACCGCGGCACGCTGTTCATGGACGAGATCGGGGCGATGCCACAGGCGGCGCAGGCCAAAATCCTGAGGGCGCTGGAGGAGGGGGAGTTCGACCGGCTCGGGGACGAGCGGCCGACCCGCGTCGACGTCCGGGTGATCGCGGCGACCAACAGCGATCTCGACGCCGCGGTGCGCGGCGGGACCTTCCGGCGCGATCTGTTCTTCCGGCTCGACGTCGTGCGTCTCGAGCTGCCCCCCCTGCGGAGCCGGCCGGAGGACGTGCCGCTCCTGGCGGATCACTTCGCGGCGCGTGTCGCGGAGCGGCTGGGGCGCCCCGCCCCGCGCCTCGCCCCGGAGGCCATGGCGCGGCTCGCCGCCTATTCCTGGCCCGGCAACGTGCGCGAGCTGCGCAACGTGATCGAGCGCGCCCTCATCCTGCATCCCGGGCCGGTGCTGGAGCGGGTCGAGCCCGGTGGCGCCGGGCCGGCCGCCACCGGGCGGGACGCCGGTGACAACGCGGCCGGCGGTCTCGTCCTGAAGACGGTGCTGGCCCGGCACGAGCGGGCCATCGTCGTCGAGGCGCTGCGGCGCGCGGCGGGGGTGCGCAAGGAGGCGGCGCGCCTCCTCGGGATCGATCAGCGCAACCTGGCCTATTACTTCCGCAAACACGGGATCGACCCGGACCGATCGGATCCATGATCGACGCGGGGCGGAGCGGCATGCGCTGGCTGCGGGTCCTTCTGATCTTCGAGCTCGTGAACGCCGCGTACCTGGCGGCGTTCGACTCCGCCACCATCTTCTACCACGTGCAGGTCGTGGCGCACGTGATCGCCGGCCTGCTCCTGGTCCTGGCGGTCGCGGCGGCCGCCCCGCGCGGTCTGCCGCGCCGCTTCCGGG
>JBOGOE010000028.1:0-10725 GCA_050747445.1 Candidatus Polarisedimenticolia bacterium
AGGTCTCCCTCATGGCCTTCCTGGCCTGGGTCGGGCTGGGGGCCGACGGGCTGTCGTCCTCGGCCTACGGGCCCGCCGAGGCGTTCCGCAACCTGATGGCCGTGAACCCGGTGACCGGCCGCCTGGAGGGGCAGTGGTACCTGGCGATTTTCCTGGCGCTGGCGACCGCGACGACGGTCTTCGTCATCTCCTACGCCTACACCCGGGTCATCGAGCAGTTTCCGCACGGCGGCGGCGGGTACGTGGTGGCCACCAAGCTCCTGGGCCCCCGGGCCGGCATCGTCTCCGGCAGCGCGCTGCTGGTCGACTACGCCCTCACCATCACCACCTCGGTGGCGGCCGGCGGGGACGCCGTCTTCAACCTTCTCCCGGCCGCACTGCGGACCAGCACCGACCTGAAGCTGGGCTTCGAGCTTCTGGTCCTGGTCGTGCTTCTGGTAATGAACATCCGGGGCGTCAAGGAGTCGGTGGAAGCGGTGATGCCGGTCTTCCTGGCGTTCGTCCTCACGCACGTCGTGCTCATCCTGGCCGGGATCGGAACCCATGCGGGGGACGCCCCGGGGCTGGCGCGCGACATCGGCAGCGGTCTCCGGGACGGCATGCGGACATTCGGACTCTGGGGTCTGTTCCTGATCTTCCTGCGCGCCTTCGCGCTCGGGGGCGGCACCTTCACCGGCATCGAGGCGGTGTCGAACGGCATCGCCATCATGCGCGAACCGCGCGTCCTGACCGGCAAGCGGACGATGCTCTACATGGCGGCCTCGCTGGCGTTCACCGCGGCGGGAATCCTGGTGTGCTACCTCCTGTTCGACGTGCAGCGGTTCCTGGCGGTGCCCGGGCAGGCGGAGCTCGGGAAGACGCTCAACGCCGTCCTCGCCGACCAGGTCGCGGGCGGCTGGCGGCCGTGGGGGCTGCCGCTCGGCCCGCTCTTCGTCACCCTGACCATCGCCTCCGAGGCGGCGCTGCTGTTCGTCGCGGCGCAGACCGGTTTCATCGACGGGCCGCGCGTGATGGCGAGCATGGCGGTCGATTCCTGGCTGCCGCGCCGTTTCGCGTCCCTGTCGGATCGCCTGACCAGCAAGGACGGCGTCGTGCTGATGGGCGGCGCGGCGATCGCCCTGCTGTTCCTGACGCGCGGCAGCATCCAGACGCTGGTCGTCATGTACTCGATCAACGTGTTCGTCACCTTCTCGCTGACCCAGCTCGGCATGTGCCGCTTCTGGTTCGCGGCGCGCCGGGAGCGGGCGGGGTGGCTGCGCCCCATCGCGATCCACGTCTTCGGGCTCCTGGTCTGCGCGACCATCCTCACGATCATGGCGATTGAGAAGTTCGAGGAGGGGGCGTGGAAGACCCTCCTGATCACCTCCCTGCTGATCGCGGGCTGCGCCTGGGTGCGCCGTCACTATCGATCGGTCGAGGCGGAGCTCCGCCGGCTCGACCGCGACCCTCCCGACCTGCCGCCCGCGCCACGGCCCGGCGGCGAGCCCGACCCGGCGGCGGCGACCGCGGTGCTCCTGGTCCGGGGCTACGGCGGGATGGGGACCCACATGCTGCTGTCGCTCCACAGGATGTTCCCCGGTTACTTCAGGAACGTGATCTTCGTCTCCGCGGCGGTGATCGACTCGGGTCACTTCAAGGGGGCGGAGGCGATCGAGGATCTGCGGCGCGAGGCGGAGGCCACCCTGGCGAAATACGTCGATCTGGCGCGCCGTCTCGGCTGGAACGCGGCCGCGTCGAGCGTCGTGACCACCGACCCGGTGGACGGGCTCTACCGCGCCTGCGCCGATCTCGCGGCGCGATACCCCCGCGCGATGTTCTTCGGGGGCAAGCTGATCTGGAAGCGCGAGAGCTGGTGGCAGCGGATCCTGCACAACGAAACCGCCTACCAGGTGCAGCGCCGCCTGCAGTGGAAGGGGCTGCCGATGACGGTCATCCCGCTGCGCACCGGAGCCGAGGTTCCCGGCGCGTCTCCACCGGCGGCGCCGGGCGCAGCCGGTCCGGTTGCCGCCGATCCCGGGGGCGGCGGTCCGGGGGGCGGCGGCCCCGGCCAGGGGAGGTGATCATTTTCCTATTGACATCGGAAGCGCGGACGCGGAGACTATACGCTCAACGCTCCGCATGGAGAGTCCAGTCCGCTGATCACACCGCGCCAAGGCCCGGTCGTTCACCGGTCGCCGATTCCCCAATGTGAGTGTCGTCTTGAGGGCAATCGCGCCCCCGGACCATGCCGTGAAGGCAGAGGAGAAAGAGCCAGATGACCACCGGTAAAGTGAAGTGGTTCAACGACGCGAAGGGCTTCGGTTTCATCACGCCGGATGACGGTTCGAAGGACGTCTTCGTCCACCACTCCGCGATCTCGATGCAGGGATTCAAGACCCTGTCCGAAGGGCAGGCCGTGGAGTTCGAGATCGTCCAGGGTCAGAAGGGTCCTGCGGCGCAGAACGTCCGCCAGATCTGATCGGCCCGACGTCACCGGCGGCCTCCGGGGTGCGCGTCCCCGGGGGCCGTCGCGACCTCCGTCACCGAGTCACGCCATGGCCAACAGGTCCCGTTCCACGTTCAAGAAGCGACAGAAGGAACTGGCCCGGCAGCAACGGCAGCAGGACAAGCTGGCCCGCCGCATCCAGCGAAAGAAAGAGCGGGAGGATGGCGGGCTGCCGGACGCCCCGGGCGAGGACCCGGACATCGCCGGCATCCGGCCCGGTCCCCAGCCGCGGGAGGACGGCGAGTTCTAGAAAGCGCCCGGTCCTCCGGCCGCCCCGGCGCGGCCCGCCCCGGCGCGGCCTACCTGGCGACTTTCAGATACCGCAGGAACTCCCCGTCGGTGGTCAGCACCAGGAGCGTGCTGGCGTCGATCGTCTCCCGGTAGGTCTCCATCGTCTTCAGGAAGCGATACAGCTCCGGGTCGCGGTTGTAGGCCCCGGCGTAGATTTCCGCCGCCTCGGCATCGGCCTTGCCGCGGATCTCCTGGGCGAGCCGGTAGGCCTCGGAGGTGATGCTCTTCAGCTCGCGCTCCTTCTCGCCGTTGATCCGCGCCGCCTCTCCGGCCCCCTCCGATCGATACTGCTCGGCGATCCGCTTGCGCTCCGAGATCATCCGCGCGTACACCTCCTGCTGCACCTGCTCCACGTAGCTGATCCGCTTGAAGCGGAAGTCCAGGATCTCGATCCCCAGGTCGGCGGTGCGCGCCGACGCGGCCGCCAGGACCTCCTTGTCGAGCGTGCCCCGGCCGAACTGGATCCGCTCGACCTCCTGCGACTTGATCCCCTGGGACAGCTCGTCGGTGGCGGCAAACACCCGGTTGGTGCTGCGCACGACCTCGATCAGGTCGTGCTTGGCGACGGTGTTCCGGGTCTCGCCGTCCAGGATGTCGTCCAGACGCGACTGGGCGCCGCTTTCGTCCCGCAGCCGCTGGAAGAACAGCAGCGGGTCGGTGATCCGCCAGCGGGCGAAGCAGTCGACGTAGATGAAACGCTTGTCCCGCGTCGGGACCTGGTTCGGGTCCCCGTCCCATTCCAGGAAGCGCTTCTCGAAGTAGTGCGCCTGCTGCACGAACGGCTTCTTCAGATGGAGACCGGGGGTGAGGGCCGTGCCAACCGGCTGGCCGAACTCGGTGATCACGGCCTGCTGGGTCTCGTCCACCTGGTAGATCGCCCCCGACAGGACGATCAGGACAAGGAGGGCGACGACCCCGAGCGCCGCGGTGCGGAGGGGGGTCATGGTTTCTTCTCCTCGAGGTTGAGGAGCGGGAGAAGGCCCTTCAGCCGGTCGTCCACGATGATCTTGCGCTGCAGCTTCGGCAGGATGGCGTTCATCGTCTCGAGATAGATCCGCCGACGGGTCACCTCGGGGGAGCGGGCGTAGGCGGCGAGCGTGAGGCGGAACGCCTCGGCGTCGCCGCGGGCCCGATTGACCCGCTCCGTGCGGTACCCCTCGGCCTGCTGGTGCACCTGCTCGGCCTCCCCGCGCGCCTTCGGAATGACCTTGTTGTACTCGGCGCGCGCCTCGTTGATCAGCTTCTCGCGCTCCTGCTGCGCCTGGTTGACCTCGTTGAACGACGGCTTCACGGGGTCGGGCGGGTTGACGTCCTGCAGGACGATCTGCTCCACCTTGACCCCGGTGTCGTACTGGTCGCACAGCTCCTGGAGCCGTTGCTCCACCGCCGTGGCGATCTCCTGCCTGCCGATGGTCAGGATCTCGTTGACCCCGTGGTCGCCGATCACCTCGCGCATCACCGCCTCGTTGAGATCGCGGAAGGTGGTCCTGACGTCGCGGACCTTGAAGAGGTACTTGTAGGAGTCGCGCACCCGGAACTGCGCCGTCCACTCCACCACGGCGACGTTCAGGTCCCCGGTCAGCATCAGCGATTCCTGGGCGAAGCTCCCCTGCGCGTAACGCGTGGACACTCCGGACTCGCGCGTGCGGAACCCGAACTCCTCCTTCTGCTGCCGCTGCACCGGCACCTTGACGACCCGTTCCACGGGAAACGGCCACTTCATGTTCAGCCCCGGCTCGACTTGGCGGACCAGGCGGCCGAAACGCAGCACCACCCCCACCTCCTCGGGGGCGACGGTGAACCAGGAGGTCCAGAGCATGACGAGCGCGGCGATCGCCGCGAGCCCTCCCAGGAGGCCGCCCCACGGTGGCTGGCGGATGCGGAAGGGCAGGGTGCGCAATTCCCGTGAATCCATCGGATGGTCCTCCTTGAAGGTCCGGTCATTCTACAGGGTTGCGGTCGTGGCGGTGGATCGATCGCAGGGTTCCACCGGACCCCCATTCAGGTGTTCTCCCGATGGCCTGCGGGGGGAACCCGCGGTAAACACCCCGCGGCAAGGAACCGACATGCCCGAGGGAGGATTGAACCCATGAGACAGAGAGGTGACGGAACCCCGCTTCGACGTCGCGCGCGCGGGCCGGCCGCGCTCGTCCTGCTGCTCCTGCCGCTGGGGGCCACGGCCCGGGCGGCGGAACCGGCGAGCGGCACGATCGGAGGGCCCAACGACGAGGCGGCCTGGACGGGCTCCTTCGTCGCGTCCAATCCGGTGATCTGCGCCACCAGCGTCGATCCCCTGTGCGATCACTTCCGGTTGACGATCGAGGCCGATTCGATCCGCAGGGTCGCCATCGCCATCGCGCCCGACGCGGCGTTCGAGACCGACGACTACGACCTCTTCGTGTACGACGACCAGGGGGTCCTGGTCGCCAGCCAGGCCGACGGCGACGGATTCGAGTCGGTGATTGTCGAGAACACCGGCGCGGCCTTCTACGAGGTCCGCGTGCAGCCGTGGCTGGTGACCCCTGGTTCGACCTACCGGGGCGTCGCCATGCGGACGCGGGAGCAGCCCGTCGACGCGGACGAGGCCGACTGCCTCGAGGCGGTCCCCGAGAACATCGGGATCCCCGGCGTCCTCGACGACGGCCAGACCATCGAGCTGTCGGTGATGCTGCTCCTCGACGGCACCGACGCGGCCGTCGCCACGCAGCTGATGGCACGCGCCGCCGAGTCGTACCGCCCGCTGGGCGTCGATCTCGTGGTGACGAAGACCAAGACGGTCTCCTACACCTCGACCCTGTCGGAGGACCTGATCGCCTCCGCCAAGGCGACGGTCGGCGGCACCCCGCCGCGCGGCGTCGATCTGGTCGGCGTCTTCACCAGCAAGACGATGCAGGCGATCGCGGGCGGCGCGACGGTCGTCGGGCAGGCCGACTGCATCGGGGGAATCCGGTTCGACGAGCATTCGTTCTTCGTGGTGAGCGACATCAGAGACATCGAGGACCCGCAGACCGGGACCACGGGGACGCTGAACTCCCTGGGGCTGAACCCGAACGTCGACGCGACGGCCGAGGTCATGGCGCACGAGATCGGCCACCTGATGGGGGCCCACCACCACTACGCCAACTGCGTGGAGGGGAACCTGTCGAGCGCCGGTCCGACCGACGTGTCGCCGTGCACGCTGATGTTCAACGCGGTGAACTTCGCGTCGCTGAATTTCGAGACCCTCAGCGGGGCCGTGGTTCGGGGCCACGCGGTCGAGCACGCCGCCCCCTGAGGCGTGCCCGCGACGACCGCGTCGCGCCGGGCGCCCTCTCCCCCCGCGCGGGGAGAGGGCGCCGAACTTTCCTCTCGCCCGAGCGATCAGACCGGGTCGGCCGCCAGCCCGTCGAGGGAATCCGCCCCCGCCGCCGCGTGGTGCGTCGCCCCGGCTGCGGAGCGCGCCGCCACCCGGTCGCGCGCGATCAGCATGTAGAACGACGGGACGATGAACAGGGTGAACAGGGTCCCGATGATCATGCCGGACACCAGCATGATGCCGATGCTGTTGCGCGCCCCCGCGCCCGGGCCGGTCGCCAGGACGAGGGGGAAGTGCCCGACCACGGTCGCCGCGGTGGTCATGAGGATGGGCCGCAGGCGGGTGCCCGACGCCTCGAGGATTGCCTGGATCTTGCCGGCGCCCGTCTCCCGGAGCTGGTTGGCGAACTCGACGATCAGGATGCCGTTCTTCGACACCAGACCGACCAGGGTGATCAGACCGACCTGGCTGTAGATGTTCAAGGTGGTGAAGCCGAGGAACGAGAACAGCAGGGAGCCGGAGAGCGCGAGCGGCACCGAACCGGCCAGGATGATGAACGGATCGCGGAAGCTCTCGAACTGCGCCGCGAGCACCAGGTAGATCAGGATCGCCGACAGCAGGAAGGTCCCGAGGAAACGGCTTCCCTCGGTGCGCAGCTGGCGCGACTCGCCCGCGTAATCGACGGTGAATCCCTGCGGCAGGATGGCGCGCGCCTCCTCCTCGAGGAAGCGCAGCGCCTGGTCCAGCGACACCGGCGGCGGGATGACCCCCTGGATACGCACCGCGTTGAGCTGCTGGAACCGCTTGAGCTCGCGCGGCTCGGTCGAGGTCCGGAGCGTGGCGAAGGTGGAGAGCGGGACGAGGCGGTTGTCCGGACCGGTGACGTAGATGTCCTCCAGCTGGTCGGGTGTCAGCCGTCCGGCCCGCTGGATCTGCGGGATGACCTTGTAGCTGCGCCCCTGGATGCTGAAGCGGTTGACGTAGTTGCCTCCGAGCAGCGTCGAGAGGTCGGCGCCCGCCTGGCTCATGTCGACCCCCTGCGAGCGGACCTTGTCGCGATCGAACACGACCTCCGTCTGGGGCTGGTCGAACTTCACGTCGGTGTCGGCGAACACGAACAGACCGCTCGCGAAGGCCTTCTGCACCAGGGTCTCAGCCAGCCCGACGACCCGCTCCGGCTCCGCCGTCGAGGCGATCACGAAATCGACGGGGAAGTCCCCGCCGCCCGGCAGGGGGGGCGGCGTGAGCGGGATGACCCGCACACCCGGGATCTTCGAGAGGGCGGCTCCTGCCGCCATCTGGAGCTGTTCGGTGGTCCGGGTCCGCTCGCTCCAGGGCCTGGTGATCATGCCGCTGAACCCGCCGGTCGGATTGGTGATCTGGAACGTGTTCTCGGTTTCGGGAAACGACTGGAAGACCTCGTTGACCCGTGTCGTGAACAGCCGTGTCTGGTCCAGGGTCGAGTTGGCGGACGCCTGGACGACCCCGAACACCACCCCCTGGTCCTCGGTGGGGGCCAGCTCGCGATCCGAGAGCAGGTAGAAGGGGAGGATCAGCGCCACCACCATGGTCCCCAGGACCAGGACCACGGGTCGGTTCGCCAGGGTCGCGCCGAGCGCCCGCCCGTAGAGGACCCGGAGCGTCTCGAAGCGCCGGTTGATCCACCCCGCGAAGCCCCGTTCGGTGTCCCCGGCCCGCAGCAGCCTCGAGGCCATCATGGGGGACAGCGTCAAGGCCACGATCCCCGACACGACGACGGCGCCCGCGAGGGTGAAGGCGAACTCGCGGAACAGCGCCCCGGTCAATCCGCCCTGGATGCCGACCGGCGCGTACACCGCGGCGAGGGTGATGGTCATGGCGATGATCGGGCCGACCAGCTCGCGCGCCGCCCGCAGCGCGGCCCGGACGGGCGGCTCGCCCGCGTGCAGGTGGCGCTCGACGTTTTCCACGATCACGATCGCATCGTCCACGACCAGGCCGACCGACAGGACGATCGCCAGCAGGGTGAGCAGGTTGATGGTGAACCCGGCCGCCATCATCAGGAACACCGCCCCGACCAGCGACAGGGGAATGGCCACGACCGGGATGATCACGGCGCGCGCCGAGCCGAGGAACAGGAAGATGACCGCGATGACGATGAGCAAGGTCTCGGCGAGGGTCCGCAGCACGTCGGTGATGGCGCTCTCGATGTACACGGTCGAGTCGTAGGGGATGCCGACCGCCATCCCGGCGGGAAGCTGCGCCCGGATGTCGGGCAGGGCGGCTCGGACCCGCCGGATGACGTCGAGCGAGTTGGCGCTCGGAAACACCCAGACGCCCATGAAGGTGGCGGTCTTGCCGCTGAACCGGACGTCCTCGTCGTAGTTCTCCGCCCCCAGCACGACGTCGGCGATCTCCCCCATCCGGACGACGACGCCGTTCTCCTCCTTGACCACCAGCTGGCGGAACTCCTCCGCCGTCTGCAGATCGGTGTTGGCCACCAGGTTGACCGAGACCATCGATCCCTTGGTCCGGCCCAGGGCGGAGAGCACGTTATTGTTGGCCACCGCGTCGCGCACGTCGGACGGCGAGATGCGCAGCGCCGCCATCTTCTCCGGCTTCAGCCAGAGACGCATGGCGAAGGTGCGGTCCCCGAGGATGTCGGCGCGCTGCACGCCGCCGATGGCGCTCAGCTTCGGCTGGACGGCGCGCGTCAGGTAGTCGGTGATCTGGTTCTGATCGAGGTCGTCGGACGAGAAGCCGATGTACATCGCGGCGAAGCGGTTGTCGGCCGTCTCCAGCTCGATGACCGGGGCCTCCGCCTCCGGCGGCAGATCGTTGCGCACCTGCGCGACCTTGGCCTGGATCTGGGTGAGGGCGGCGTTGCCGTCGTAATTGAGCTGGAGATGCACGACGATGGTGCTGAGCCCCTGCGCGCTCGCGGACTCGAGGTAATCGATGCCGTCGGCGGTGGCGAGCACCCGTTCCAGGGGCGTGGTGATGAAGCCGCGAACGAGATCGGCGTTGGCGCCGACGTAGGCCGTGGTCACCCGCACCACCGCCATGTCGCTGCGCGGGTACTGCCGCACGGCGAGGGAGCGGATCGACTGGAGACCGGCGAACAGGATGACGAGGTTGACGACGATCGCCAGGACCGGCCGTTTGATGAAGAGATCGGTGAAGCGCATCAGTTCTCCTCGGGGGTCGGAGTCGGATCGTTGCCGGGCTGGACGTCGTTGTCGACCTGGACGGCGGCTCCATTGCGCAGCTTGAAGACGCCCGAGGTCACGACCTCCTCGCCGGGAGCCACGCCGGAGAGGACGGCGATCTGATCGCCGCGGGACGCACCGAGCTTCACCACTTGCTGGCGCACCCCCCGATAGGTCCCGCCATCCGGCCCTTTGAGCTCCGCGACGACGAACACCGAGTCGCCGTACGGCGCGTACTGGACGGCGGACGCCGGCAGCGCCACGACCGGCTCGCCGGTCTCCAGCATCACCCGCGTCCTGACGAACATCCCGGGCCGCAGCGCGCCGCCGGGGTTGTCCAGCGTGGCCTGGGCCTGGATGTTGCGGGTGGACGGATCGACGACCGAGTCGATCGCCGTGATCGTCCCCGGCCACTCGCGGTCGGCGGAGCCCTCGGTGGTGACGCGCACCGGCCCGCCGGGGCGCAACGCCGCCAGGTCCTGCTGGGGGACGGTGAAGTTCACGTGGACGGGATGGAGCGACTGCAGCGGCACGATCGGATCGCCGCCGGTCACGTACTGGCCCAGGTTGACCTGCCGGATCCCGAGCCGCCCGGTGAACGGCGCCCGGATCGTCTTGCGCGCGATGGTCGCGAGGATCTCGCCGACGCTCGCCTCCGCCTGCTGGTGCTCCGCCAGCGCCGTGTCGTACTCCGCCTGGCTCGTGACCCCCTTCTCGCGCAGGCCCCGCATCCGCTCCAGATTCAGACGCGCCAGGTCGAGGCGCGCCCCGGCGGCGGCCAGCTGCGCGTGCTCCTGGCGGGTGTCAAGCTGCACCAGGAGCTCGCCGGCGCGCACGGTCGCGCCGGATTCGAACGCGATCCGCTCGACGATGCCGGGAAGATCGGCGCTGACGGTGACGCCGTGGACCGCCTCCACCGTGCCGATGGCGCTCAGCACCGGCTCCCACGCCTCCTGCCGGGCCTCGATGGTGGTGACGGCCTCCGGGGGCGGCTGGAACGAGGTGGCCTGCGCGACCGCCGCCTGCACCTGCCTGAACTTCACCACGCCGATGACCGTGACGAACGCGGCCATCGCCAGCAACATGAGGATCATCTTCTTGGCCATGCGCGAATGCCTCCAGGAAAATCGGGACGGAAGGACCATGACGGAGCTCATCGCCGCTCCTCCGGGGTCGCCGGGCCGGCGAGGGCGATCCGATGCGTCTCGAGAAGCGAGGCGGTGGCGCGGTCCATCCCGGCCCGGGCGATCCGGTAATCGGTCAGGGAGGCGATCTCGTCGAGACGGGCGCGCGCCAGGTCGTTCTGGCGCGTCAGCACCAGGAAATTGGTGGACAGACCGGCGGCGTACCGGTCCCGCTCGGCCGAGAGCTGGACCTCGGCGGCCTCGCGCCCGGCGCGCGCCGCGTCGATCCGCTGCCCCGTCGTGTCGAGCGCCGCCGCGGCGTCGAGGACCTCGGAGCGCACC
>JBOGOE010000029.1:0-6182 GCA_050747445.1 Candidatus Polarisedimenticolia bacterium
GGGCAGGAGCGCCGCCGCGCCGCGCGCCTTCCCGCGGCGCCCGCGCCCCCGGCGCTCCCGGGCCAGGCGCGCGTGGAGCTTCTTCGCCTGCCCCAGGACCCGCTCGCAGCAGATCAGGAGCGCCTCCCGGAAATCCCCGCCCGTGGCGCGCGCGGTCAGCGTCCCGGCGCGGGCGTGCGCCACGACCTCCGCCAGGTGACGGTGCTTCTCGCGCGCCAGGATCACATGGGCCTCCGGATCCTCGCTCAGAAAGCGGTGGATTTTCCCCAGCTTCTCCTCCGCGAGATCGCGGAGCGCCGGTGTCAGGTCGGCCTTCCGGCCGGTGAACAGGATCGCCATGATGCGCCTCGACCGCGGCGGGCCGCGTCTTCAGCGGAAGCCCTGCCGCCTTTCGTTGGAGGAGGGAATGCGGAGCTCCTCGCGGTACTTCGCCACCGTCCTCCGGGCAATCCGCAGCCCCTCGTCGCTCAGGATCTTGACGATGGCCGCGTCGGAGAGCGGGTGCACCGCGTCCTCCTCGTTGACGACCTTCTTGATCCGTTCCTTGACGGTCAATGACGAGACGTCCTCTCCCTGGACGGAGCTGATCCCCGAGTGGAAGAAGAACTTCATCTCGAACAGACCGCGGGGAGTGTGCATGTACTTGTGATTCACCACGCGGCTCACCGTGGATTCGTGCATCCCGATGTCGTCCGCCACGTCCTTCAGGATGAGCGGGCGCAGGTGCTCGTAGCCGAGATCCAGGAACCCCTGCTGGTGCTTGACGATGCTGCGCGCCACCTTGTAGATGGTCCGCTGCCGCTCTTCGAGGCTCTTGATCAGGCGGAACGCCGAGCGGAACTTCTCGCGCACGTAGTCCCGCGTCTCCCGCGTCACGTCGGTGTTGTTCCGGTCGATCATGCGGCGGTAGAAGGGACTGATGCGCAGCCGCGGCAGCCCCTCCTCGTTGAGGACGATGGTGTACCCCTTGTCCACCTTGAGGACGTAGACGTCCGGGATGACGTAGTTGTTGCTGACGGCGTTGTACCGGCGCCCGGGTTTCGGGTCGAGGTGACGGATGGTGTCCACGTAGTGCATCACCTCGTCCTGGCTGACGCCGAGCGTCTGCGCGAGCTCGCGGAACTTGCGGCCCTGAAGGAGGTCCATGTGCTCGCGCACGATGGTCTCGGCCGGCGTCCCCTCCATGTCCTGGAATCCCAGCTGGATCAGCAGGCATTCCTTGAGATCGCGCGCGGCCACTCCCGGGGGATCGAGTTCCTGGACCAGATGCAGCGCGAGCTCCACCTGTTCGATCGACCACGGGCCCATGCCGGCGACCTCCTCGAGCGACGCCTGCAGATAGCCGTCGGTGTCGAGGTTGCCGATGATGGCGCGCGCGATCTCCTTCTGGCGCGCCGGGGCGACGTTCATCTCCAGCTGCCAGGTCAGGTGGTCCGCCAGGCTCTGCGGGCGGCTCAGCGTGTTCTCGAGGGGCGGCGCTTCGATCTCCTCGGTCGGGACGCGCGGGTTGTAGGACAGGTCCATGTAATCCTGGAAGTACGACTCGTAGTCGATCTCGTCGAAGGAATCCTTGTCGCGGTTGTCGTCCGGCGCGGCTTCGGCTTCGGGCGCTTCGCCCGGCTCCGGGGCCGTCTCCGGAGCCGGTTCCGGAGCCGTCTCACCCGCCGCCCCCTCCTCGCCCTCCGGTTTTTCGGTCTCGCTGCTCCCCTCCGCCAGCTCCTCAAGAAGGGGGTTCTCGGTGAGCTCCTGGGTGACCTCCTCCTGCAGCTCCAGCTTGGTCATCTGCAGGAGCTTGATCGCCTACTGCAGCGAGGGCGTCATGATGAGCCTCTGCGACATCCTCAGATGCAGCTTCTGCTCGAGCGCCATCGCTCCCCTACTCCTCCCGCACCGCTTCCGGGGCGGGTTCGAAAACCTCGCGGCCCACCAGACGGAAATGGGCCCCGAGGTACACCTGCCGCACCTCGGGATCGGCGGCCAGCTGATCCGGGCTTCCCTTGCGGAAGATCCGTCCCTCCGCGATGATGTAGGCCCGATCGGTGATC
Organism: Candidatus Polarisedimenticolia bacterium; assembly: GCA_050747445.1. Lineage (GTDB taxonomy): Bacteria > Acidobacteriota > Polarisedimenticolia > Gp22-AA2 > Gp22-AA2 > JBOGOE01. The sequence continues at coordinate 2,046 of JBOGOE010000029.1, forward strand.
CGCAACGTCTCCTGGACGTTGTGGTCGGTCATCAGGATACCGATTCCCTTGCCCTTCAATTGATAGATGATTTTCTGGATATCCGCAACCGCAATCGGATCAATTCCGGAAAAGGGCTCGTCGAGCAGCATGAACGAGGGAGCGGTCACCAGGGCGCGGGCGATCTCGACCCGCCGCCGCTCGCCTCCCGACAGGTTGTAGGCGTGGCTCCTGGCCAGATGCGCGATCTTCAGCTCGTCGAGCACGCCCTCCGTCCGCTGGCGGATCTCCTCCGGCGGCAGATCGAGGGTCTCGAGGACGGCGATCAGGTTCTGCTCGACGGTCAGCTTGCGGAAGATCGAGGGTTCCTGCGGGAGGTAGGCGACACCGCTCCGCGCCCTCAGGTACATCGGCAGGCGGGACACGTCGTGTGCGCCGAGGATGATCCGTCCGGCGTCCGGTTGCACGAGGCCGACGATGCAGTAGAACGTGGTCGTCTTGCCGGCGCCGTTCGGACCGAGGAGCCCGACGACCTCGCCGCTCTGGATGTGGAGGGAGATGTCCCGGATGACGGGCCGGCCTCGGTAGCTTTTGGTCAACCCTTCAATAAGAAGTTTTCGGCTCAACGGGCTGGACGTCCTTGGCGTCGGGCTTGAGGGTGATCCAGGTCCGGCCGCCGCGCGCGGTTTCGGTGAGAATCCTATCCCCCGCCAGATCGAATGTCAACGCGCGCCCGCGCAGGACGCGCCCCGTGGCGCCGTCCACGACCTCCGCCAGCCCCCCCGCGTCGCGCAGGATCAGCAGATCCTCGCGGACCGAGTAGTCGGCGGCCTGCGCCGTACCGTAGCTCTGATCCTGGCGGATGGCGACCGATCCGCGCGCTTCGATCCGCTGCAGGGATCGCTCGCCGCCCTGCTCCACGAGATGCGCGTCCATCCCCTCCGCGGTGAGGGTCGCGTCCAGCCGCGTCAGCCGCACGTTGCCGCGGAATTCCCCCACGCCGCGCGCATCGTCGAACAGCAGCGTGTCCGCATACAGGGAGGTCGCCTGCGGCCGGGTGGCCGACCGGACGCCGGACGCCGGACGCCCGCGGGCGGGCGTGAATCGCGCCATGACCCGCGTCGAGGCGCGCAGCGTGCGTGCCGGACGATCGAGGAGGATCTCCTCCGCCTGAAGACTCTGACCCTCCTGCCAGGCGCGCGCCGCCCCGCGGTACGCCGCACGGCCCTGGTCCTGCCACAGGACCAGCTCGCGTGATTGCAGGGAGATCGGAGCTCCCCCGCCGAACCCGGGAGCCGCGCTTGCCTGATCTCCGGCGCCGGGAACGACGACGCTCCGCACCTCCCCGCTCGCTCGGAGCTCCCCCCGCTCCGGATGCAGATCGATCTCCTGCGCCGCGATCCGATCCCGGGTCGTCATGACCACGGCGTCGCCACGGAGCTCGATCCGGTCCTCGGCGCGTGCGAAGCGGGCCGTGCGGCTCCGGGCGGTGTACTCCGCCGTCGTGAAGCGGCAGTTTCCCGAGGCCGCGGCCGTCGCCAGCCCGTCCGCCCGGAACCGGCCCGTGACGCTGTCGGCCCGCAGCTCGCTCGCGCGGTCCGCCATCCCCTCGGATCGGAGCGTCGCCACCACCTCGCCGAAGGCGCGGATCTCCTGCACGTCCCGCGCCTCCGGATCCAGGATGATCTTGAGGTACGCGCCGTGGAGGAGATCACCGCCGCGAGCCAGACGCACGTCGTCGGTGAAGACCAGGCTTCCCTCGTCGCGGGAGGCCACCAGGTCGCCAGCGGTGATCACCATCGGGGGCGTGCCCGACTCCGGCCGTGCCATCCGGATTTCGACACGATCGGGAATCTTCATCAGCCGCTCCGCCACCCTGTAGTTGAGACCGCGCCCCGAGCCCTCAAGCCCCGCCGCCGCGAAGGTCACGTCATCGGCGGTGAAGATCGTGTCCCGATCGCTGTCGTAGTACAGCGTCCCCGTCGCCAGCTCCATCCCGTCCCCGGTCGTGATCCGGACGTCGCCCGACAGCTGGGCCCGGCGCGTGGCGGCGTCGAATTGCCCGCGACGGCCGCCGATGGTGATCGGCGAACCGGACTCGTCGTACAGGCTGAGCTCGACCCCGTCGAGCGACTTGCGCTCGCCCTCGAAGCCCGTCACCGTGCGGGCGCGCAGCGCGAACGCCGGGCGCCCCTCACGGCTGCCCTCGATGGCGAACTCATCCGCCTGATCGAGGACCGGTCCGGTGCCCGCCGGGGCGGCCTGCGCCATGGTGATCGTCGTCTGCGGCTTGCTCTGCCGCCGCCCGTAGGACACGACCAGCGCCAGGGTGAACCCGGTCAGGAGGACCAGGATCGCCGCCCTGAGCGCGCGCACGGTCCGGAGCGGGCGGAGGTGGACGCGGTGCGCCGGCGGGGTGGTCATGTCCCTTTCAGCGCCCCCGGAAGGACGGACGCCGCTTTTCCACGAAGGCGCGTGTTCCCTCGCGCATGTCCTCCGTGGCGCAGGTCAGCCCGAACAACGCGGCCTCGACCCGCAATCCCTCCGCCTGGGTCATCTCCAGCCCCTGCGTGACGGCCTCGAGCGCGAACCGCAGCGCGAGCGGACCCGCCTTCAGGAGGGTCCGCGCCAGCGTCTCCGCGGCCTGCAGGAGCTCTCCCGGCGCCACGACCCGATTGACCAGACCGATCCGGTGCGCCTCGCGCGCGTCGATCGGCTCGCCGGTCAGGATCAACTCGAGCGCCCGGCCCCGCCCCACCAGCCGCGCCAGCCGCTGCGTGCCGCCGAACCCGGGGATGATCCCCAGCGTGACCTCCGGCAGGCCGAGCTTTGCCGTGTCGGCCGCCATCCGGAGCGTGCACGCCAGCGCGAGCTCCAGACCTCCTCCGAGCGCCCAGCCGTTGATCGCCGCCAGGCTCGGTTTGCCGAGCCGATCCAGGCGGTCCAGCACCCCCTGCCCGAAGCGGGCGTAGTCGTTCCCGTCCACCGGCGTCCGCTCCGCCAGCTCCCGGACGTCCGCCCCCGCCACGAACGCCCGGTCACCGGCCCCGGTGAGGATCAGGACCCCGGCGGAAGGGTCGCCGGCGATCCGGAGAATGGCCTCCTCCAGGGCTTCGACCGTGTGCCGATCCAGCGCGTTGAGCTTGTCGGGGCGGTTGATCGTGAGCCGCGCGATCCCGTCCTTGACCTCGGTGAGCACCCTGGCTTCGCTGGTCATGAGCCTCCCCCGCCCGCCGCGCTCAGCGGCCCGCCAGAAAATCGTTCGGTCGCGGCGGCTCCACGCTGTAATCGTAGAACCCGCGCCCGCTCTTGCGTCCGAGGAAGCCGGCCAGCACCATCCGCCGCATCAAGGGGGGCGGCGCGAAGCGGCGCTCCTTGAATTCCTCGAACATGATCCGGGCGATGAAGCAGGTGGTATCGATCCCCACGAGATCATTGAGCGTCAGCGGACCCATCGGGTGTCCGCAGCCCAGCTTCATCCCCTGATCGATGTCGGTGATCGAGCCGGCCCCCTCCTCGAGGGCCCGGATCGAGTCGAGGAGATACGGCACCAGCAGCCGGTTCACGATGAAGCCGGTCCGATCGGAGGCGCGGACGGGGATCTTCCCCAGCCCTTTCGCGAATTCCAGGACCGTCTCCTCCACGCCGGGCTCAGTCAGCACCGTGCGGATCACCTCGACCAGCTTCATGAGCGGAACCGGGTTGAAGAAGTGCAGGCCGACGAAGCGGCCTGGACGCCGCGTCGCCACCGCCATCTCGGTGATCGACAGCGACGACGTGTTGCTCGCTACGATCGCCTCGGGGCGCAGCACCCGATCGAGCCGGCCGAGCGTTTCCTTCTTCAGCGCCAGGTCCTCGACCACCGCTTCGATCACCAGCTCGCACTCCGCCAGGGCGCCGATGTCGGTCGTTCCGGCGAGCCGGCCGAGCGTCGCGTCCCGATCCTCCGGGCGGACCTTCCCCTTCGTGACACCCGCCGAGAGGAACTGATCGATCCGTTTGAGACCCGCCTGCAGGGCGTCGTGCGACACCTCGAGGACGGTCGTCGGATGCCCGGACTGCGCCGCCACCTGCGCGATCCCCGAGCCCATCAGCCCGCATCCCAGGACACCCACCTTCCGGATCGACATCGCTCCCTCCGCGCCTGCGGTCCGGCCC
>JBOGOE010000030.1:0-13089 GCA_050747445.1 Candidatus Polarisedimenticolia bacterium
TGATGGGGCTGCGCGCCGCCGCCGTGGCGCTGGGCCTCCTGCCTTTCCTGGCCGCCGCAGCCCCGCCTTCCCCCGACGGCGGCAGCGCGCGCGACCAGCCGGCGCGCCGCCGTATCCGCGACCTGGGGATCGTCGTCGGCCGGATGGCGCCGGGACCGCTGAACGCCATCACCGACGTCAAGGGGGTGCGCGTCGGACACGTGACCCTGACGCGGGGCGAAGGACGGCTCGTCCCCGGGCAGGGACCGGTGCGGACCGGGGTCACCGCGGTCCTGCCGCACGGCGGCGACCTGTGGCGCGACAAGGTGCCGGCCGCCACCTGGGTCCTCAACGGGACCGGGGAGATGACCGGCAGCATCTGGATCAACACCCAGGGGGCGCTCGAGGTGCCGATCCTGCTCACCAACACCATGAACGTCGGCCGGGTGATGGACGGCGTCGTGGCGTACATGCTGAAGCGCTACCCCGATATCGGCATCGGCGACGACGTCGTGGCTCCGACCGTGGCCGAGTGCGACGACTCGACCCTCAACGACGCCCGCGGCCTGCACGTGTCGCCCGAGGACGCCGTGCGTGCCATCGAGACCGCCTCGGAGGGACCGGTCCGGGAAGGGGCGGTCGGCGCCGGCACCGGCATGATCGCGTACCAGTTCAAGGGGGGAATCGGCACCGCGTCGCGCGTCCTGCCGAAGGAGAAGGGAGGGTTCACCGTCGGCGCCCTGGTCAACGCCAACATGGGGCGGCGTCACGAGCTGACCGTTGCCGGCGTGCCGGCCGGCCGGGAGATCGCCGACCTGACGGTCGAGGAGCCGTCGGCCGGCTCGATCATCGTCGTCCTCGCCACCGACGCGCCGCTCGATCATCTCAAGTTGCAGCGGCTGGCCTCCAAGGCGTCGCTGGGACTGGCGCGCACCGGGACGATCTCCAACCACGGGAGCGGCGACATCTTCATCGCCTTCTCGACCGGCAACCGGGTGCCGCACGACCCGGAGCCGATCACCTACGCGCTGCGCGTGGTGGCCGACGCGCACCTCGATCCGCTGTTCGAGGCGGCGCAGGAGGCGGTCGAGGAGGCGATCCTCAACGCCCTGACGATGGCCGCGACGACGGTCGGGCGGGACGGCAACACGGCGCACGCCATCCCGCTCGACCGGCTGACCGCCGTCATGAAGCGGCACCGCCCGAGGTGATCGCCCCGGCGCGCCGCGTCCCGCGCCTGGGACGGGCGCGCGGGATCGGGAGGACCACGGCGACGGTCGTCCCCACGCCCCGTTCCGAGCGGACCACGAGGCCCCCCCCCAGGAGCCGCGCCCGCTCGCGCATCCCCGAGATGCCGCAGCTCGTCCGCCGGGCGGCGGTCCCGACGTCGAATCCCCTGCCCCGGTCCTCGATCGTCAGATGGACGTGCCCCGCCCCGGCGCACACCCGCACCTCCGCCTCGCCGGTCCGGGCGTGGCGGACGACGTTGGTCAGCGACTCCTGCACGATCCGGAAGCAGGCCGCCTGGAGGTCGCTGGGGATCCGGGAGCCGTTGACGGCCGCGCGGAAGCGGACCTGGATGCCGGTCCGGGCGGTGTAGCGCGTGAGATGCCAGCGCAGCGTCTTCTCGAAACCCCGGGGACCCTCGCCGACCGACTTGAGGTCGACGCACAGACCGCGCACGCGGGCGAGGACGTCGGTGACCAGCCCCTTCATGCGGCGCATGCGCGCCCGGTAGCCGCGCGCCGACCGCGCGTCCGCGCTCCCCGCCCCGACCGACCGGTCCTCGCTCTCCAGGAAGCAGAGATGACCGGTCAGGAGCTGGCCGATCTCGTCGTGCAGCTCCCGGGCGATGGCGCGCCGCTCCTGGTCCTGGACGTCCAGCATGCGGCCCGCAAGCTCCAGGAGACGCTCCCTTCCGACGTGGGCCTCCTCCCGGAGACGCTCCCGCTCGACCGCCAGCGCGACCCGCTCCCCGGCGGTGGCGACAAGGTGCAGGTCGTCCTCCGTGAACCGCCGCCGGTGCCGCGCCCCCGCCTCCAGGACCCCGACGACCAACCCCTCGACCGTCAGCGGGACCGCCACGACGGACCGCAAGTCCTTCGGCAGGCCGGGATCGGCGACCTGCCGCCGGCCCAGGTTTTCGATGAGGATCGGATGCCGGCGCGTCACCACCCGTCCGGCGATCCCGCGACCGATCGGAATCGCCACCCCCGGTTCGATCCCGGCCGTCCCCTGCGTGGCACGCACGGTCAGATGGCGCCCGCCGGGCGGCAGCAGGAGGACGGTGGCGCTGTCGGCGCGCAGGACGAGCCGGAGCCGCGACAGGAGCTCGCGCAGCAGGTCGTCGAAGGACAGGAGCGACAGGGCGCCGCTGGTGACGTTCTGGATCGCCCGCAGGCGACCCATCGCCGTTTCCAGCCGGAACCGCAGGTCCCGTGTCCGCTCGAGCAGCCGGTCGCGCTCTTCCAGGAGCCGGGGCTGCCCGGCGGTCGGGACGAGGGCGGAGCGGTACGCGGGCAGGGCGCGACCGGGGGCCGGGACCGCCACGCTCAGGAGTCGCGCGACCAGGGCGCTCCGGGACGGGGTCTTCAGGCGCAGCGCGGTCGAGACGGGCGAGGCGCCCCGCCGCAGCCGGCGCAGGTGGTCCGCACTCGTGCAGGGTTCTGCACGGACTATACCCCCGGCCCCTGCACGGCGCAATACGCCGGACCGGGTCATGGAGTCCGAACCGGACGGGCTATTTCGGGAAGGCGAAGGAGATCTCGGGAGCGTTCTTCTCCGACGCGGCGACCTTGTACATCTCGCGCGCGCGGCACTTCGCCAGACCGGCGAAGACCATGTAGGGGACCTGCTCGATCCGCGTGTTGAGGATGGTGACCGACTCGTTGTAGAACTCCCGCCGGTCGGCGATCTCGTTCTCCAGCGTCGAGATCCGCCCCTGCAGCTGCATGAAGCCCTGGTTCGCCTTGAGATCGGGGTAGCTCTCGGCCAGCGCGAACAGGCTCTTCAGGGCCCCGCCGAGCTGCGCGTCGGCCTGGGCCATGTCGCCGGGGCCCTTCGCCTGCAGGTAGCGGGTGCGGGCCGCGATGACCTTCTCGAGGGTCTCCCGCTCGTACTGCATGTACCCCTCGCACACCTTGACCAGCCTGGGGATCTCGTCGTAACGCTGCTTCTCCAGCACCTCGATGTTGGACCACGACTTGTCGACGTTGACCCGGATGCCGACCAGCTGGTTGTAGATGCCGACGAGATAGCCGCCGGCGATCACCACCACCAACGCCAGGATGACCAGGACCAGGATGCCCATGCCGTCCTCCTTATGCTCTCGGTGCCCGACGCTTCACTTGGTGCCCAGCGACAGCGCTCCCGGCAGCGCCCCGGCCCGCGCCAGGAGCGACACCGTCGGGATCAGGATGAACAGGACGGCCAGAAGCAGGGCGACCGCGATCTGCAGGTTCAGGTTGCGCACCAGGTGCTTCTCCCCGCGGTCGGCGATGACGAAGGTCGTCTCCGCGTCCCCCCGGCCGATGACCAGGTCCTCCTCCGGGAGCATGGGGCCGCGCGCCGCCTCCTCCCGCGTCAGACCCTGCTTGACCGCCGCGACCGCCCGGTCCCACTCCGGCGCGCTGATCGCACCGTCGCCGTCGGCGTCGAACCGCGACAGCCCTTCCGGGTCCTGCTTGAGCGATCGGAGCCGATCGGTCAGCGTCACCCGCCGCTCGAGCGCCGCGTCCCGCTGCTTGCGGACGCTCCCCAGAACATAGATCCGCTGTCCGGCGACGAGCCGCCACTCGGTGTACCGCCGTTGCGCGCCGAACAGACCGCCGTCGCGCCGGACCTCCCGGTGCGCCGTGCGCAGGACGGTGTCGGCGCCCGCCGGGTCGACCAGGATACGCCCGGTCGGGTCCTCCAGGAGGAAGGGCTCGTTCGAGGCGCCCCTCTCGACGACCTCCCAGTGCCGGTTCTTGCCGCCGGTCAGCTTCTCGATGGTGTACTTGAAGTAGCAGCAAGGGGTGCTGGTGATCGGGGCGGTGACCGCCGTCTTCTGCCGCACCGCGCCGGAAAGCTCCGCGAGCCCCATGGCCACCGATCGGATGCGCGAGGCGGGCACGTTCTCGATCATCCGCTTCCTGCGGAGCACGGCGAAGCCGGCGACGAGCGAGACGCCACCGAACAGGAACAGGACTCCTTCCTTGAACATCCCCTGGAGAAGGGGGCTCGAGAACAGGAACGCCGCGAGCGCCCCCGCGGCGGCGAGCCCGCCGACCGCGAGTTTCAGCGTGCGGCCGTGCGCCTCGGGGAACAATCGCAACGATCCGATGGTGATCCGCACGTTTCCCCAATATATGCCGCCGGTTCCGAAGTGCAAGAGACGCCGCGGGTTAGCCCCCGAGTGGTCGCCCGGATCGGGCGGGCGCTGGGGTCCCGACTTCATTGCCCCGCGCGCCCCGGATCACAAGATTGGGAGCCACGCGGGCCGCCGGTCGCCACCGGACCTCTGCAGATCGCCGGACTCTTGTGGGACGGGCGCGCCGGAGGAATCCGAGATGAGAACCACGTTCGGCGTTCATGCCCGGGTCGTGCTCGGACTCCTGGCGCTGGCCGGTCCCCCGGCGGGCGCGCAGGACGCGGCGGCCGATCCCTCCGGGAGCGGGAGCCTGGCGGATCTGCCGCTCGAAGATCTGCTGGAAGTCCTGGTCACCTCGGTCGTCCGCGGCCAGCAGTCCCTGTCCGACACCGCGGCCGCCGTCTTCGTGATCACCCGCGACGAGATCCGCCGGTCGGGTGCCACCTCCCTCCCCGAAGCGCTGCGTCTGGCGCCCGGGCTCGAGGTGGCGCAGATCAACAGCGGCGCCTGGGCGGTCACGTCGCGCGGCTTCAACGCGCGATCGGCGAACAAGATGCTGGTCCTGCTCGATGGACGGACCCTGTACACGCCGCTGTTCTCCGGGGTGTTCTGGGACATGCAGGGGACCCTGCTCGACGATGTGGATCGGATCGAGGTGATCCGGGGTCCGGGGGCGAGCGTCTGGGGGGCGAACGCCGTCAACGGCGTGATCAACATCATCACCCGCTCCACGCAGGAGACCCAGGGAAGCCTGGTCCAGGCGATCGCCGGGAACGAGGAACGCGGCTTCCTGGAATTCCGGCACGGCGGGTCCCGACGCACCGGAATGACCTGGCGCCTGTTCGCGCAGGGGTTCGGGCGCGACCCTCTCCTGAGGGTCAACGGCGCGGAGGCGGCGGACGACTGGGATCAGGTCCGGGGCGGCTTCCGGCTCGACTGGAAACCGCGCCCCGCCGACGCCTTCATGGTCGAGGGGGAGCTGTCCGCGGGCAGCCTGGGACAGAGCCAGGACTTCACCTCGCTGTCGATGCCCTATACCGAGACCCGCGACGTGGAGGTCGATTCGAAGGTGGCGAACGTCCTGGGGCGCTGGGTCCGCGCCACGCCCTCCGGCACGGAGCACGAAGCCCGGTTCTACCTCGATGCCTACGACCGGGACATGGTGTTTCTGGTGGAGCGGCGCCTGACCCTCGACGCCGAGTACCGGGTCCGGCACCGCACCGGCCCGCGGCAGGAGATCATCTGGGGCGGCGGGGCGCGTTACTCCCGGGACGCGATCGACAACAGTTTCACGGCGTCCTTCGACCCGGACCGGCGGACCGCCCCCCTCTACAGCGCCTTCGTCGAGGATCTCGTGCAGTCCGGCGACGGTCGCTGGCAGTTCACCTTCGGGACCAAGTTCGAGCACAACGACTACACCGGGTTCGAGGTGCAGCCGACGGCCCGCGTCCTGCGGCGCCTGGGGACCCGCGGCAGCGCCTGGGCTGGCGTGTCGCGGGCGGTGCGCACGCCGTCGCGCGCCGAAGAGCACGTCCGCTTCAACGTCTCCGCCTTCGACCCGGGCGGCGGCCTGATCGTCGTCTCGGTGTTCGGCAATCCCGACATCGAGGCCGAAACGCTCCTCGCCTACGAGGCGGGGTTCCGCACCCAGGCGACCGATCGCCTGTCGCTCGACGTCGCGCTCTTCTACAACGACTACCGCCGGCTGGTCACCGGCGAGGCGGGAGCCCCCTTCCCCGAGGGAAGCCACACGGTGCAGCCGATCCGCTTCGACAATCTCGCGGACGGCCACTCCTACGGCGGCGAGATCGCCGCCACCTGGCGCCCCGTGGCCCGCTGGCGCCTGAGCGGCTGGTACTCCTATTTCCGACTGGCGGTCCGGCCGGACCCCTCCAGCACCGACACGGAGACCGAGGAGGGGGTCAGCCCGAGGCATCAGGCGCATCTGCTGTCGAGCCTCGACCTCGGGGCGCGCGTGTCGCTGGACGCCATGCTCCGCTTCGTGGATGACCTGCCCGCGCTGGACGTGCCGCACTACCTGCGCGCCGATCTCCGCCTGACCTGGCGGCCGCGCCCGGGTCTGGAGGTCGGTGCCGGCGTCCAGAACCTGCAGGACCGGAGCCACCCCGAGTTCATCCAGGACACCGATTTCGCGGACGGCAGCCTCATCGAACGGGCCTGGGACGCGAGGCTCCGGTGGCAGTTCTAGAGTTGCTTCGGGCACGCCTCGGCGGCGAGGGTGGGGTGAAGTGAAGGATCGCGCGCTGTCCGCGCCCGTCGCCCTCCTGCTGGTCGCAGCCGGATCGGCTCTGCTGGCGGCCCCGCCGCCACCCATCGAGCGTCCCGCTCCCGGCGCGTTCGGCCAGTATCAGGTCAAGGCGGCGTTCCTGTTCAACTTCATGAAATTCGTCGAGTGGCCTCCCGGCGCCATCCCCACGGGCGGGGCCCCGTGGACCCTCTGCCTTCTGGGGCACGATCCGTTCCACGGGGCCCTCGAGGAGACGGTGCGGGGACGGACCGCCGGCGGCCGGGCCTGCGAGATCCGCCGCGTCGCCGCCGCGGCCGAGCTGCCGGGATGTCACCTGCTCTTCGCCAGCCTGTACGAGGACGACACCATCGGCGCGATCCTGGCGCGCGTCGCGAGCCGGCCGATCCTGACCGCGGGGGAGACCGATCGGTTCGAGCACGCCGGCGGGATGATCCGGTTCGTGGTGGAGGGGGACCGCGTGCGCTTCGTCGTCAACGCCGGCGCCGCCCGGCACGCCGGCGTCAAGATCAGCTCCAAGCTCCTGAGCCTGGCCCGCTCGGTCAAGGGTCTCGAGGGGCGGCGCGATCGTTGAACACCCGCTCCCCCGGGGTCGATCGTCCGCCGCCGCGGCAGCGGCGTGTCCGCTCATCGCCCCCCGAGCACCAGCCTCATGATCGGCCGGGTGTCGGACCGGCGGGCGACCTCCCGGAACCCGGCCTTGCGGAAGGCCGCCGCGAGACCGGTAAACGCGAACGGCGGCGGCACGTCGCCGCGTCGCGGCTCGATCGGGTACCCCTCGAGAATGCGGCCCCCCCGGCGGCGGGCGTGCGCGGCCGCGGCCCTAAGGAGCGCGGCCGTCATTCCCGTGAGGCGGTGCGCCCGATCGATGAAGAAGCAGACGACCGACCAGACCGGCGCCTCGTCGACCGGAGCCAGGACGCGCGAGCGGGCGAGACGCGCATAGGACGCGCGCGGCGCCACGGCGCACCAGCCAACCGGCGTCCCGTCCAGATAGGCCAGGATCCCCGGGACCGCTCCACCCTTCACCAGGGCGCGCAGCCGCCGCCGGTTCCCCTCCCCCTTCAGCCGTTGGTATTCGCTCTGGCGCTGCCGCCAGTACATGCACCAGCAGCCGCCGCAGGCGCCCCGCTCCCCGAACAGCCGCTCCAGATCGGGCCAGCGGGCGGAAGTGACCGGCCGGAAGACGAGGCGCGGCGGATTGCCGCGGGGGCGGCGCCGGGAAGCGGTCGGCGAGGGCGCCGGCGCATCCACTACGGGAGGAACCGCTCCGGGTGCTTCAGCTTCTCTGGAAGGTACGTCTCGATGACGTAGTTGAGGCCCCACTTGGCGAGCGCCTGCTGCTCGGCGCGCACTCCCATCTTCAACAGGTGCTCGACGGCGTCCACCCAGGCCTTGTGATGCTGGAAGAACGGGTCGTTCTTGATGGCGTCGCGGGCCCGCTTGACGTCGACGTCCTTGAGGGGGTGGGTCGGCAGCTTGTAGTCGATGATGTCCTGCGGCGTGATCCCCATGTAGCGCGCCTGCGGCACGCAGAAGTATTCGTTGAGATGGGCGGCGTTGCCGGAGCCGACCTTGAGGGTCCGGTAGATGTTGGAGATGCCGTACGGATCGCCGTCCACGAACACGTACACGGGGATCTTCTTGAAATCCGCCAGACGGCGGACGAAGCGGCGGCAGGCGCGAGTCGGCACCCCCCCCATCGAGATCAGGACGCAGTTGGCGGTCTTCCAGTATGTGTGCTTGACCAGGCGCTGGAACATTCCGGCCGTCTCGATCGCCAGGATGAAATCGGCGTCGGTCTGGAACTTGAGGTGCTCGACCGAGATGGGAATGGAATACGCCCCCGAGCCGAACTTGGTGCAGTCGATCCGGAGCGGCTTGCCGGTCTCCGTGTCCCGGTCCACGATGATCAGCCGCCCCGAGACCTCCCCCCCCTTCTCCTCGGGGACGAAGCCGATCTGCTCGCGATTGACCTCGAACAGCGCCTCGACGTCGTCCATGACGGCGTCGGATTCGGGCTGTTCGTGGAAGCGCGCGTCGCCCCAGTTCTTGGAGACGTAATAGGCCTCCCTCTTGGTGGCGATGTCGTCCTGCTCCACCAACTCCTTCGACAGCGCCATCATGCGCAGCGTCTGGGCGAAGGTCTTGACCGTCGAGACGGTCAGGGTCCGCACCTTCTTGCGCCCGCGCATCTCGAAGTGGCCGCGCTTCGGGTCGTACTTGACGTTGCTCAGGCTGCGGAGCGGGAACTTCAGCCGCGGCGTCTTCTTCTGGAGGATGGTCCGGTGGACCTCCCCGGCGGTCTGCTCGATCTTCTTCAGCGTCGGCGCAGCCATCGACGGAATCCCTCCACAAACGTGTGATCCGGACGTGGTCGTCGCACCGGCTCCGGACCGCTCCTCAGGGCAGGTTTCGAAGCGCGGTGCACACCCGGCTCAGGACGCGGTCGAGCTGCAGGTGCGTCGGCACCTTGCAGGATTCATAGGCGCGACCCCTTGAGTTCGGACGGTACGCAATCAGCCCCACGCCATCCATCATCTGGTTGGCGGCATCGGACTGGTCGATGGTCCTTTTGAGATCGGTCCCGTCGACGACGCGCACCGCCAGAAACATGAAACTGAGAGGCTTGCTGCGCCGGAGCCAGGTCACCAGGTCGCCTGCAGGGCCTCCGCCCTGGCCCGCCCGTCTCGCCCACTCGGCCTTCAGGTCGATCGTTTTCAGTCCCGCTTCCTTGATACGCTTGTCGAGGTCGGCGCTCCCCGGCCGGCCGTGTGGGTGCTTCTGGCTTGGATTTCGCGCACTCTTGGGAGCGCCGGCCGCCTTCGTTTCGACCATCACCTCGACGTCACCCCCCGGTGGATAAGTGGCATCAAGAGCATGGACGGGGAAGATCAATCCCGGCACCCTTCCCCGGCCGTAGAGGGCGTGACCGGAGCAATACTCGAGCACCAGGGAGACCAGATCCGTGAAGAAGTCGCCCTTGCCGTTCTGGATATCCCCCTGATTGGCCACACCCGAATGCACGTTCTGGTCGAACTTCCGCATGGCTTCCAGAAAGTCGGATTCGACGTGGGTCCAGCGCGCGGCATGTGTCGACTCCGCCTGTTGATACATCCGAAGGAGGGGCGCGCATCCAGGACTCACGGCCACGCGACCGCTCGTGCGCCGTTTGGAGTACACGGGACTCACGGCGCCGCCGAAATGCGGCGTCTGCGCACCAGCTCCAGGCGAGCGCGCGAGAGGAGCCCATCCGCCATTCGCAGGTCCTCATGAGCTTCGCCGAGCACGATCCGATCGACGTTCGAGATCACGGCCTCAATGGAGCCGCCGCGGCCCGCGGTGAGCTGCTGTTGCAGGGGGACGGACAGTTTCTCCAGCGGTTCGCGATGCCGGGCCACCCTGTCGAGGGCGGGAATGAGAACCTGGTCCGCTTCGCGAGGTTCGAGTTTCAGAACTCCACCGCCGTACTGGCGCCCCATCCATTCCACACTGAAGAGCGTCGCTGAGTTGTAAAACGCAACGACGAACGCCCTGCGCAGTGCGGCCGGGATCGAATGCATCCTGACGGCCAAAAGGTTGTTCGTGGTGGCGACCGACGCCTCGTTCAGACACAGCCGGGGGACGGTGTCGCTCATGTAGGTGAGCAGCGCGTCCGGAACCGTCACTCCCGGCACGACGTACCAGGGAGACCTGACGCGGCACTTGTACCGCTTGGCGAGTCCGAGTGACTCTCCGTAACGGACGTAGCGCTGTTCCGCAGCCACGAGCGGGCCGTTCGGGCGCCACAACAGGCACCGTTCGTCGGCCGTACGCAGCCGGGTGAGGTCCGCGCTCGTAAGGAAAGCCCCGGGTATCTGTCGCGCCCTGACGACGCAGGAGTGGAGCGAAGACGCCGGCAGGCCGCGTTCGCGCGCACTGGCGGCCGTCAACACGAAGAAATCATTCGCCCCGCTCACGAACCCGATCCCCGCCTTGGCCAGCCGGCGCAGGGGCACCAGCGGACCTTCGATCTCCAGCGCTCGGAGGAAAGCGGCGGCCTGGGCCGGCAGGTGGCCGGGAATCCACTTCCTCGGAACGCTCTCGGGATCCAGGGGCGGGGTCGTGGCGATCAGATCATCGACCGCATGGAGATCGTGGGCATCGTGAACTTCGACAAGGCGCAGGCCGGTTCCCTCGCGTGTCCCGAACCCCTCAGCCAGAACGAGGACCACCCTGGCCTGCACTCCGGGGAAGACGGGACGACGGAAGGAGATCACACTCACGGCTCGGAAGCGAGTCGTCAGGAACTCCCGGACCGGCGCTGCGTAGGACGTATGGACCAGCTCGGCGGGAAGAATGAAGGCGAGTCGCCCGCCTGGTCTCAGAAAGGAAGCGGCGTGCACCACGAAGGGAGCCCAGGACGAAGTCAACTGGGGAAGAACGACACCCATCCGCGATGCTCGTGACAACGCCCTGCGTCGCCCCGGGCCGGTGAATCCCTGGTAGCGAATGTACGGGGGGTTGCCTAGGACGACATCCAGTCCTCCTCGCCGGGGGAATTGCGATGTCCCGGGGTCGACATCGAAAAAATTCACCCTGCGGACATCGGGGGCGCTCGCGCCCACGAGCGGACTCAGTACGGATGACGTCACCGAGACAGCATGAGGGTTCAGGTCGATACCGATCACCTGTGCCGCGACGTCGCTGGAACCGGAGCCGAGTTCGATCAACCGGTGTGCCGCGGCGTCAAGGAAGACCCCATCGCCGCAGGAAGGGTCGAGAACGAAATCGGTCTCCGAGCGGATGGCCCACCGCACCATTGGTTCGACGAGCGGCTGCGGAGAGTAAAATGCGCCGAGATCCTTTCTCGCCGCGCGGTGGACCGGCAGGCTGGTCACATTCAAAACACCTCCCTAGGGCGTCCGGCTGCGCTGCAGCGTGTCGGTCAGGGTGCTGACGACCTTCTTCTCCTGCGCCTCGGTGAGACCCAGGATCTCCCGCAGGGCGATGCCGATGTGCGGGATGTACGACTCGATGTAGGAGCGCTTCTTCTCGGCCTCGGCCAGCCGCAGCTTGTGACGCAGGTAGGTGCCGAGGCGGCGCCCGACCTCCTGCAGCCCGAGACGCAGCTCGCGCACGATCTCCGGGTAGGTCGCGATCGCCTCCTTGCTCTCGGAGGTGAAGGGAACCCAGACGCTGGCGACGTGGACGAACAGGATCATCGGGCCGGCCGGCAGGGCCCCGCGGCTCTGCTGCAGGCCGTAGTTCTTCCAGTCGGTGGTGAGGGTGGCCCTCGTGACGGCGCAGGCCGACTGCTGGTACTGCAGCGGCACGCGGTTGGCGAAACGCCACAGATCGATCGGCTCGTCGGCCGGCATGGGTCCGCCCCACGCGAGCCCCGCCTCGACCAGGAACGGGTTGCCGCGGTAGACCGCGGGGGGGCGCGAGGTGGCGGTGTAGAAGTCGGCCGTGGCCGCCTGCCTGAGCCCCTCGAGGATCAGCGCTTCGCCGATCGGCACCACGACGTTCGCCGGCGGCGCCATGATCCGCACCTTGGGGATGGCGCGGTAGAGCGCCTCGATCTGGCCCACCTCGAGGCTCTTCGGTCTCCGCTCCGGGGACAGACCGGCCGCCTTGCAGATCTCTTCGGCGACGTTGGCCGAGACCCGCGAGAAGTCCGACTGCAGCGCGGTCTTGAGGGTGCGCCCCTTGGTGTCGCGCAGCATCGAGATCAGGGCGCCCAGCTCCACCCCGTGCGGGTGCGGCTTGATGGCGACCGGCGGGCGCGGCAGCTCCCGCGTCAGCCGCTCGCGATGGTATTCGTCCCCCTTGGGCGGGCGGTAATGGACCGTGGCGTGCGGGTTGGCGAGGCCCGTCTGCACGATGTAGTCGTCGACCGACCGGCGTCCCTTCTTGTAGGTGCCGGCCAGATCCATCTCCACCTTGGTGCCGTGCTTGAGGTCCCACTCGACCTCGCGGTCGGTCAGGACCTTGGGCTCGTTGCGCGCCGTGTCGATCTGCAGCTCGAAGTAATGCGCCGGCTTCTTCTTCGCGATGCGCGAGGTGATCCGCACCGGCTGTCCGGTGGTCAGCTGCGCGTACATGCCGGCGGCCGACACGCCGATCCCCTGCTGGCCGCGGCTCTGGCGCAGGAGGTGGAACTTGGATCCGTACAGCAGCTTGCCGAAGACGCGCGGGATCTGGGCGCGGACGATCCCGGGGCCGTTGTCGGTGACCGCCAGGCGGAACCGATCCTCGGCCAGCTCCTCGATCGCCACGGTGATCTCCGGCAGGAGGCCGGCCTCCTCGCAGGCGTCGAGCGAATTGTCGACCGCCTCCTTGGTGGCGGTCAGCAGGGCCTTGGCGGGATTGTCGAACCCGAGGAGGTGGCGGTTCTTCTGGAAGAACTCGGCGACCGAGATCTCGCGCTGGCGCCGGCCGATCGACTCGGCGGTCTCGCGCCGCGCCGCGGGGGCGCGTGAGGCGGGCCCCTTCGCCGCGGCGGCGGGTG
>JBOGOE010000031.1:0-3578 GCA_050747445.1 Candidatus Polarisedimenticolia bacterium
AATGACGATCGGTCGGAGGGGGGACTACCGGCGCCGCGCGCGGCGGGGGGCGGCGCGCGGGGGGACGCGGTCGGTGCGGACCGGCGGCCCGAGGAGGGCGTTGAGCCCGGCCTGCGCAACCTCCTGGTCCTGGTGGATGGTGCCGCTGCTGCACCCGATGCCGCCGATGACGTGGCCGTCGAGGCGGATCGGCAGACCGCCTCCGACAATCATGAAGCGGCCATGATTGCTCACGTGGATGCCGTAAGCCGGCTTGCCGGCGCCGGCGATGTCGGCGTATTCGTGGGTGGCGCGACGGGCGCAGGCCGCGGTCCACGCCTTGGAGACCGCGATATCGACGCTGCTGATTTTGGCCCCGTCCATCCGGTTGAACGCCAGCAGGTGCCCCCCCTCGTCGACCACGGCGACGTCCATCGGCACGCCGAGGGCGGCGGCCCGCCGCACCGCGGCGGCCAGGATCAGCCGCGCTCCCTGAAGGGTCAGGCGTGGGCTGTCCCTGGTGACGTACCGGGTTTCGATCTTCGTCGAACGACGCAAACTCCCCCCGGGCCCCGTGCCGGCGTCGAAAAGCGGCGCGATTATATCCAACTGGCGTGGGTTTCGCGTCCGTTGAATGATTCACCCTAATCCACGGCGTTGACCGTGCCCGCAGAGGGCCGCCTCCCGGTCGTTTGCGGGCCTCCCGGGTGGACCCTATATTCAGGCCCGCCTTCGCGGCGCCCCCGTCCCGCCCGCGGCGCCCGGCGCCGGTCGGCGTTCCGGGGCCCCGGGGGCCGCCCGCCTCCGGAGATGGTCCAGGACGATGCGCTGGTTACAGGATCGGTTGCTGCGCGAGAAACTGATCCTCATCCTGATGATCACGAGCGGCGCCGCGATCGTCCTCGCCGGTGTCGTCTTCGTCGGGTACGAGTTCCTGTCGTCGCGCCGCGCCCTGATCGAGAAGCTGGAGACCGATGCCGGGATCATCGCCGCCAACTCCACGGCCGCGCTCACCTTCGCGGACAGCCGCGCCGCGCGGGACACCCTGTCGGCCCTGCGCGGCAGTCCCGCCATCATCGGTGCCGCGATCTACGACATCCGGGGACGGATGCTGGCGTCGTACGCCCGTCCCCCCGGAAAGGACGCCGGTCCGGTCCGCCCGCACGCGTTCGGCCTGCGGTTCGAATGGGGCGAGGGGCACGTCAACCTCACCCGGGACGTGGTCCTCGACGACGAACGTCTCGGCATCCTCGTCCTCGTGGCCGAGCTCAAGGAGCTGTGGAGCAACCTGGCGCGGGACGTGGGGGTGGTCCTGGCGGTGACCCTCATGTCGCTCCTGGTGGCGTACGTCGTCGCCGTCCGGCTGCAGGGGGTGATCTCCGGCCCCGTGATCCACCTTGCCCGCACCGCCCGCAAGATCGCCCAGGAAAAGAACTACGACGTCCGCGCCATCAAGTTCACCCGGGACGAGCTGGGAATCCTGACCGACGCGTTCAACGACATGCTGGCCCGGATTCAGGAGCGCGAGCGCGACCTGCAGGCGGCACGCGACGAGCTGGAGGAGCGGGTGCGCGAGCGCACGCGCGCCCTGGAGCAGGAGGTGGCGGAACGCCGCCGGGCCGAGGAGGGTCTCCGCGCCAGCGAAACGCGCTACCGGATGGTGGCCAGGGCGACCAACGATGCGATCTGGGACAGGGACCTCGGAACCGACCGGGTGACCTGGAACGAGGGGCTCTATGGTCTGTTCGGTTATCGGCCCGGCGAGGTCCAGGAGACCGCCGCCTGGTGGCTGGAGCAGATCCACCCCGAAGAACGGGATGCGGTCTACCGCGCGGTCACGGAGGTGATCCAGGGCGGCGGAGAGACCTGGTCGAGCGAGTACCGGTTCCGGCGCGGCGATGGCTCGTACGCCGTGGTCCACGACCGGGGCTACGTGGTCCACGACGCCGGCGGCCGCGCGATCCGGATGATCGGCACGATCGCGGACATCACCGGGCGCAAGCTCGCCGAAGGCGCCATGCTCACCGCCAAGGAGACGGCCGAGGCGGCCAGCCGCGCGAAGAGCGAGTTCCTGGCGAACATGAGCCACGAGATCCGCACCCCCCTCAACGGCATCATCGGCATGGCGGAGCTGGTGCTCGACACCGAGCTGACGGTGGAGCAGCGGGAGTACGTCGGCCTGGTCAAGTCGTCGGCCGACTCGCTGCTCACCGTGATCAACGACATCCTGGACTTCTCCAAGATCGAGGCCGGCCGCCTGGAGATCGAGGCGGTGGGATTCTCGCTGCGCGAGGCGCTCCGCGATACCCTGAAGCCGCTGGAGCTGCGGGCCCGCGGCAAGGGGATTCCGCTGCGCAGCGCCGTGGCGAAGGAGGCGCCGGACGGGCTGGTGGGGGACGTGGGACGGTTGCGCCAGATCCTGGTGAACCTGGTGGGGAACGCCATCAAGTTCACCGACCGGGGCGAGATCGAAGTCCGGATCGCCGTGGAGGGCCGGGACGATGAGTCGGTCACCCTGCGCGTGGCGGTGCGCGACACCGGCATCGGTGTCCCTGCCGGGAAGCAGCGGGAGATCTTCGAGGCCTTCACCCAGGCCGACGGGTCGACGACCCGCAAATACGGCGGGACCGGGCTTGGGTTGTCGATCTCCTCGCAGCTGGTGACCCGCATGGGGGGGCGGATCTGGGTCGAGAGCGAGCCGGGCCGCGGGAGCGCCTTCAACTTCACGGCCCGGTTCGGGCTTCAGGCGTCGCCGTCGGCGGACATGGATCTGCACGCCACCCTGATCGGCCTGCGGGTCCTGGTGGTCGACGATGACCTGACAAACCGGCGGCTTCTCGAGGAAATCCTCAAGTCGTGGAAGATGCGGGCGACCGGCGTCACCGGCGCCCGCGAGGCGTTCCGGACGCTGCGTCGCGCGCGGCGGGCGGGGAACCCCTTCCTGCTCGCGCTCCTGGACGCGCGCCTGCCGGAGAAGGACGGGTTCCGGATCGCGGAGGAGATCCGGGAGGATCGCGAGCTCCGGACGACGGTCCTCATGATCCTGAGCTCGGCCGGCCGCCGCGGAGACGCATCGCGGTGCAAGGAGCTGGGGGTGGCCGCCTACCTCACCAAGCCGATCCAGCCCTCGGATCTGTTCGACGCGATCATGCAGGTGATCGGCGCGCACGCGCCGGAGGGGGCGATCCCCCTGGTGACCCGTCACACCCTGCGCGAGGGACGCACCGGCCGCAGCATCCTCCTGGTGGAGGACAACCCGGTCAACCAGGCGGTGGCGGTGCGCCTGCTTCAGAAACGCGGACACGGAGTGACAGTCGCCGCCAACGGGCGCGATGCCCTCGACCTCCTCGAGAAGGAACCGTTCGATCTGGCGCTCATGGACCTGCAGATGCCGGGGATGGGCGGGTTCGAGACCACCGACGCCATCCGGACGCGCGAGCGGGAGCGGGGCGGCCATCTGCCGATCGTCGCCATGACGGCGCACGCCATGAAGGGGGACCGGGAGCGCTGCATGCGGGCCGGGATGGACGATTACCTCAGCAAGCCGTTCCAGCCCGCCGACCTGTACGCGGTGGTCGACCGGGTGCTCCGGTCCGCGC
>JBOGOE010000032.1:0-4716 GCA_050747445.1 Candidatus Polarisedimenticolia bacterium
AGCCCGACGTGATCGTGATCTCCGGGGACCTGGCGCGCGACCCCGCGTCCCTGCCGGCGCTCGAGACATTCCTCGGCGCGCTCCGGGCGCGGCAGGGGAAGTTCGCCGTCTGGGGGGAGCGGGACCACCGGGAGGGGATCGTGGAAGCGGGCGGCGCCGCGTTCCTCCAGCGCGCCGGCGTCCGCCTTCTCCGCAACGACAGCGTGGCGCTGCGTCACTCCGGCGGCCGCGTGCGGATCGCCGGGATCGACGACGCCGTCACCGGGCGCGACAGCCTGAAGCGGGCGATGCGCGCGACGGCGCGCGCCGAGTTCTGCATCCTGGTGTCCCACACCCCCGCGATCGTCCGCAGCCTGGGGAACTGGGACATCGATCTGGTGCTCGCGGGGGACGCGCACGGAGGCCAGATCCGCCTGCCGTTGATCGGCGCCCTCTGGGCCCCGTCGGGCAGCCGCGCCTTCATCGAAGGCTGGCACGACGTCGACCCCGGCGTGCGCCTCCACGTCAGCCGCGGGCTCGGCTGGTCGTTCGTTCCCGCGCGCCTCTTCTGCCGGCCACGCATCGATCGCATCACGCTGCGCGCCGGTCTGCCGCCGGGCCGCGTCGCGCCGCGCGCCGTCACGCGGAATTCCTGACGCGGAACTCCGGAACCTCGCGCGCGCGACCGCCGCGCGCGTCGCGATCTATTGACACGTCATGGGGCGTGTTGTACATTCCGGCGCGCTCCTGTTCGCGATCGTCGATCACCGCGCGTGGTTGAACGACGATCGACGGGCGGTCGGTGAACGGCATCCATTGAACCACCCTCTTGAGGATCATCTTCGCGAACGACGGCGATCATCCCCGGTAGCATTCGTCCTGCCCGGACGTGGAAGGAGGTGAGGAGCCATTCCGAAGAAAAAGAAGGCTGCCATGAAGAAGAAGGGGGCCAAGAAGAAAGGAAAGAAGTAAGTCTCTTTCTTCGCGAGAATCCTTGATGAGGGGTGACGGTGTCACCCCTCGATTCTTTTAGAGGTCCGCTTGAACTCGTCGCGTACGTGGAAGAGCGGAGAGGTCTGCCAGATCACCGGGACCTATCGCTGCCAGAACTGCCACGCCGCGGGGCGCCTGGTCCTCGGTCAGTTCGAGGCCGGAAAGGTGCTGCCGATGTGCGACTCCTGCCCGGAGAAGGACGCGACCTGGCGCCTGCTCAAGCGGGCGCCCCGCGCCGCCGTCAGCGCCTGAGATCGCCGCGCGGCTTCGGCGCTCCGCGCTCCGTCCCGGATTCCTTCCCCGCGCCCGACGGGTCGGCCGCAGCGCCCCCCTCGCGCATGCGGCGCCGGATCGCCTCGACCTCCCGCAGCCGGTCCGCGATCGACGCTTCGAAACCGGCACCCTTCGGCTCGTAGTAGCGCCGGCCGCGCAGGCGATCCGGCAGGCACTCGAGCGCCGTCGTCCCCTCCTCGAAATCGTGGGCGTACTGGTAGCCGCGACCGTATCCCAGGTCCTTCATGAGCGGCGTCGGGGCGTTGCGGATGGCGGGCGGCACCGGGTCGGGCGCCCCGGACCGGAGGTCCTCCAGGACGCGGTTGTGGGCCGCGTACACCGCGTTGCTCTTCGGCGCCGCGGCCAGATAGACGGCGGCCTGCGCCAGCGCCAGCCCTCCCTCCGGCATCCCGAGAAAATCGAACGCCTCCTTCGCCCACAGGGCGACGCCGAGCGCCCGCGGGTCGGCGTTCCCGACGTCCTCCGAAGCGAAGCGGACCATCCGGCGCGCGAGGTAGAGCGGGTCCTCGCCGGACTCCAGCATGCGCAACAGCCAGTAGACGGCCGCGTCCGGGTCGCTGTTCCGGAGCGACTTATGGAGGGCCGAGATCAGGTTGAAGTGCTCCTCGCCGGACTTGTCGTACAGGAGCGGCGCCCGCTGCACCGCGGCGGCGATCGCCTCGCGGGTCACGCGCCGGATGCCGCCCTCGCCGGACCGCAGCGTGCGGGCCAGGATCTCGAGCACGTTGAGCGCCCGGCGGGCGTCGCCGCCCGACAGCCGCGCCAGATCGAGGAGCTCGATGTCCCCGGCCGACAGATCCGAGCCGGCGATCCCGCGCGGGTCTTCGATCGCCCGGCGCAGCAGCCGCAGGATCTCGTCCTCGCGCAGCGGCTGCAGGACGTAGACGGTGCAGCGCGACAGCAGGGCCACATTGACCTCGAACGACGGGTTCTCGGTCGTGGCGCCGATCAGGACGATGGTCCCCTGTTCGACGAAGGGAAGGAAGGCGTCCTGCTGCGCCCGGTTGAAGCGATGGATCTCGTCCATGAACAGGATGGTGCGGCGGCCGGTCGCCGCGCGGTGGCGTTCGGCGGCGCGCATGACGTCCCTGATCTCGCGGATGCCGGACAGGACGGCGCTGAAGGCGATGAACTGGGCGCGCGTGAGACCGGCGACCAGGCGGGCGAGCGTGGTCTTGCCGCTTCCGGGAGGACCCCAGAGGATCATCGAGGGGACCTGGTCCTGCTCGATGGCGGTTCGCAGCGGCCGCCCCGGGCCGACGAGATCGTCCTGGCCGACGACCTCGTCGAGGGTCGCGGGACGCATCCGCTCCGCAAGCGGCGCGTCCGGGGGCCGCGGCGCGGCTCCCGGCCGTCCTCCGCGTTCCGGCGGCCGGGGTGGATCCGGTTCGTTTCCGAAGAGGTCCATGCGGCCGACCTTAGACCCGCGGAGAACGGGGTGTCAACCGCGCCCGCCAACGGGGGCGCCGACGCGGCGGGTCGGCGGGCGGAGCCTCAGCCAGCGTTTTTCTGGATCCGGGGGAGGTGGAGCGCCACGTCGGCGGGCGCCAGACCGGGCTCCTGCGGCTGGCCGAAGCGGTGCAGCTCGCGCACCTTGCTGCTGGCCAGGGTGGTGACCACGGCGTCGTAGACGGCGAGCGCCGTGGTGAGCGCCTCGCGGCCGTTCTTCTCGAACGATTTCAGGGCGCGCGCCAGCTCCAGGTCGCCCGTCTCGCGCGGTTCGGCGCCGGTCGCCTCGCGCACTCCCTGGACCGCGGCGTTCACGATCTGCAGGGCGTCCGCGAGGATCTTGCGCTCCTCGTCGCCGAAGCCGCTGAGCTGGTGCGCCAGCTCGTAGACCTCCGGCTGGAGGCGCGGCATCCCGGTTGCTCCGTTCTCCCAGTGGCGGCCCGTCAGGATCCACTCGATCGACGTGCCGCCGATCCGCGCCAGCTCGAGCAGACGCTTCACCTCCGGAAGGATGCCGTTTTCGTACTTGTGGATCGCCGGCTGCGTGGCGCCGAGCTTCTCGGCCATCTGCCACTGCCGGAATCCCTTGGACTTCCGGAGCGCCTTGATCCGCTCTCCGATGATCTTCTTGTCGAGTGGCTCCACGACGTCTCTCCTGAAACACCCGGCGGGCGCGAGGCTGGGGTCGGCCTCCCTCCAAACCCGCTCAGGACTTGGGGTGCGGCGGAATTATACGGCGTGCCCCCGGTCCGGGCAATGAATTTGATAAGCGGTTGGAATCGTGGGCGTCCGGCCGGCGGAGCCGGCCCCTGCCCGGCGTTCAGGCGCGAACCCCTTCCACCGCCAGTGGTTAGGGTCGTGCGCCGGAGCGATCCGGGGGCTCGAAGGTCAGCCCGAAGAAGGCGCCGAAGTCGGGCGTGTTGTAATCGCGGGCGAGGTTTTCGAGGAGCGACCACTCGAAGATCAGGTCTTCCGCCACCCGATGGCGCATCCCGACCGCCGCCTCGGTGGCCGTCCTGCCCAGATCGTTCTCCCTCCGGTGAGGGAAGACGCCGCGCGAGCGGAGCAGCTGCACCACCAGGGCCGACCGCGGCGTGGCCGTGAACGCCCAGGCCGCGAACAGGCTGCGTGAATCGTCGAGCGGGACGTTCGGTGCGGCGTCCCAGCGCCCGATCCAGTCGTGCTGGTACCCGCCGTGCAGCGCCGTGCGGCCCCGCCGGTGGGACAGCGTGATCGACGCTCCAAGATCGGTCGAGCCGCTGCCGAGCAGGCGGTCCGGGTTTCCGGTGGGGAGCTTGAGGGCGGCGCCGCCGGCCAGCGCCGGCCGGCGGGGGCCTTGCGGGATCAGGAGCGCGCGGACCGACACGACGGCATCACCGATCCCGGATGCCTGCCGATCGAGGAACAGGCTCTCCCCGTCGCCGGCGTAACCGGCCAGGAACAGGCCCCGCTCGAAACCCCGCCGGCCGGCGTCCGGAAATCCCAGGCGTTCGTGGTACCAGTCGATCGCCCCGTCCATGAACCCGCCGCCATGCCGCAGGAGCGGGATCGACAGCTCGAGGTCCAGCCGCGGCGTGAGACCCACGGCGACGTCGAAGACCGCCCGCGTCGTCTCGCCGTCGAGGATGAACGCCGTCCCGTCGGGGCTGGCCGAGGCCGCCGCCTCGAGGATGCCGCGGGTCACGCGCCCGTTCCAGGTCGCGAAATCGTCGGCGTCGAAGACCCGGATCAGCGCGTCGGTGGCCGCGAAGGTGTTCTCGTGGGTCAGGTGGACCCGCAGGCTCACCCTCCCGCGTCCGACCGTGCGCGCCGCCGCGGGCGTCTGGTCGAGAAACGGCAGATGGAACGGCAGCTGGTTGCGGACCGGGAACGGATCGTCGAGGTCGCCGGCGCGGGCGGCGCCGTGGACGAGGAGTAGAAGCGCCGCCGCGACGAGCCGCGTGCGGCGGGAGCGTTGGATGACGGCGGCCGGGGTCACGGGGCGGCAGCCTAGCACGGGTC
>JBOGOE010000033.1:0-5068 GCA_050747445.1 Candidatus Polarisedimenticolia bacterium
GAGCTGGTCGCCGGCCCGGAGGGGATGCTCGCCGCGGCGTCGCACCCCGCGGCCGAGGTCGTCCTGGCGGCGGTGGTGGGCGCCGCGGGTCTCGGCCCCACCTATGAGGCGTTGCGCGCCGGGCGTACGGTGGCCCTGGCCAACAAGGAAAGCCTGGTCATGGCGGGCCCGCTGATGCGCCGTGCGGCGGAGGCGTCGGGCGGCCGGCTGGTGCCGGTGGACAGCGAGCACTCGGCGCTGCATCAGTGCCTGCGGGGGGAGCGGATCGAGGAAGTCAGACGGCTGATCCTGACCGCCTCGGGCGGCCCGTTCCGCACCATCCCCGAGGCGCGCCTGGCGACGGTCACTCCGGAGGAGGCGCTGCGCCATCCGGTGTGGGAGATGGGGCGGAAGATCAGCATCGACAGCGCGACGCTCATGAACAAGGGGCTCGAGGTGATCGAGGCGCACTGGCTGTTCGGTCTGCCGGGGGAGCGTATGGATGTCGTGTTGCACCCGCAGGGAAGCGTCCACTCGATGATCGAGATGGTCGACGGATCCGTCCTCTGTCAGATGGGGGTCCCGGACATGCGGGGCCCGATCCAGTACGCGCTCTCCCATCCGGAGCGCTTCCCGGGCCCGGTCCCGTCCCTCGATCTGTCGGCGACCCGGACCCTGGAGTTCTTCCCGGTGGACCGGAGCCGGTTTCCAAGCCTGGACCTGGCGTACGGGGCGCTGCGATCCGGCGGCACGGCGCCGGCGGCGCTCAATGCCGCCAACGAGGTGGCGGTGCAGGCGTTTCTCGACCGGCGCCTCGACTTTCCCGGCATCCCGCGCCTGGTCGGGACGGTCCTCGAGCGCCACCGTCCCGGTCCGATCGACAGCCTCGAGGCGGTCCTCGAAGCGGACCGCTGGGCGCGCGGCGCGGCACGGGAGTTCCTGGCGCAGGAGGGAGCGGCGTGAGCTCGGTTCTCGGATACGTGAGCTGGATCTGGGTGTACGCCCTGCCGTTCGTGGTGGTGCTCGGGACGGTGGTGCTGTTCCACGAGTTCGGGCACTACCTGGTCGCCAAATGGCTGGGGATCACCGTCGAGGTCTTCTCGATCGGCTTCGGTCCGCGCATCGGGGGGGTGGTGCGCGGGGGGACCGAGTACCGCATCGCCTGGATCCCCCTCGGGGGCTACGTCAAGCTCAAGGGGGAGTCCGCCGAGGAGGCCGTTCCCTCCGATCCGGGGGACCTGCTCTCCCGCCCGCGCTGGCAGCGCTTTCTGGTCTTCGTCATGGGAGCGGTGTTCAACCTGATCACCGCCTATGTCCTGACCGTGACCATCCTCACGCTGGGAACGCGCGAGCACGCCTATCTGTACGAGCCGCCCGTGGTGGGGGAGGTCGATCCGGAATCGCCCGCGCAGGCGGTCGGGATAAAGCGGGGGGACCGGATCGTCAGCTTCGACGGCCGCCCGGTCGCCACCTGGAAGGAGCTGCAGACCCAGATCCTCCTGAACCCGCGCCAGACGAGGGACGTCGTGGTGGAGCGCGCCGGGCAGCGGATCGCCCTCCGCCTGCCGATCGAGGCGGGGACCGCCGCGGAGATCGGGCGCCTTCCCATCTTCCCGGACACCGGCGTCCTGGTCGGCGATCTGACTCCCGGTCGCCCGGCGGCGCAGGCCGGGCTTCTCAAGGGGGATCGGATCGTCTCCATCGACGGGGTCCCGATGCGCAACCTGGACCGCCTGCTCGACGCCATCCGGGGGGCCGCCGGACGGCCGCTCGTGTTCGTCATCGAGCGCGGGGGGCGGACCGTCGAGACGACGATCACCCCGATCCTCGAGGAGGGGCGGGGTCTGATCGGCTTCATGCCGGTGGTGCCGTCGGTGGTGCGCACCTACCCGTTCGGGCAGGCCCTGGTGGAGGCGGTGCGGGCCAACGTCGAATCGACCGCCCTGGTCTTCGTGACCTTCAAGAAGCTCCTGACCGGGGGGCTGACGCTGCGCGCCTTCTCCGGGCCGCTGGAGCTGGGACGGTTCTCGGGCGAGGCGGCGCAGGAGGGATTGATCCCGTTCATGCAGCTGATCGCCTTCATCAGCCTGCAGCTCGGCATCATCAACCTGTTCCCCATCCCGCCGCTCGACGGCGGGCACCTGTTCTTCCTCGTGGTCGAGGGATCGATCCGGCGCGACATCCCGGCACGGCTCAAGGAGCGGGTGGCGCAGACCGGCCTCATCCTCCTGCTGATCTTCATGGGGACGATCCTTTACTTCGACTTCACCAAGACGCTCCGTTGACCGCCGATCGCCCGGATCACACGGTGCTGTTCACGCCGGGCCCCACCGAGGTGGCGCCGGCGATCCTCCAAGCGATGGCGCGGCCGGTGATCGGCCACCGGGGCGCGGAGATGCAGGCGCTGATCGGCGCCATCGTGCCGCGTGCGCGCGTGCTGTTCGGCACCCGGGGGCAGGACGTCTTCCTGACCGCCTGCTCCGCGACCGCGCTGTGGGAGGCGGCGCTCCGCAACACCGTGGCGCGCCGGGTCCTGGTGCCGGTGTGCGGCGCTTTCTCCGAGCGCTTCTACGAGGTGGCCCTGGCCTGCGGTCTGGAGGCCGATCCGCTCCAGATAGAAGCCGGACGCGCGGTGCCGCCCCAGGCGGTCGCGGATCACCTGGCGACCGGTCGTTACGACGCGGTGGCGCTGGTCCACAACGAAACCGCCACCGGGGTCACCAACCCGCTGCCGGCGATCGCCGAGGCGGTCCGCCGCCACCCGGAGGTGCTGTTTCTGGTCGACGCCGTCTCGTCGCTGGGCGGCATGCCGGTCGAGGTCGACCGGAACGGCATCGACGTCTGTCTGGCGTCGGTCCAGAAATGCCTGGCGTTGCCGCCGGGTTTTTCGCTGTGCGCGGTGTCCGACCGGGCCCTGGAGCGCTCGCGGGGACGCACCGGCAAGGGGTACTACCTGGACTTCGTCCGGCTCAAGACCTGCTTCGATCGGAGGACGCCGATGGCGACCCCGTCGGTGAGCCACATGTTCGCGCTCCTCGCGCAACTGCAGCGGATCGAGGCCGAGGGGCTCGAGGCGCGTTACGCGCGGCATCGCGCCATGGCGGACCTGACCAGGGCCTGGGCCGGTGAGCGCTTCGCGCTGTTCGCCGCCGAGGGGAGCCGCTCCGACACCGTCACCTGCGTCGCCAACAGCCGCGGGATCGAGGTGGCCGGCTTCGCCACCCGCCTGGCGGCCCGCGGCTTCGCCATCAGCAACGGGTACGCGGCCCTGAAGGAAAAGACCTTCCGCATCGGCCACATGGGGGACCACACGGTCGCGACCGTCGGGAAACTGCTCGCGGCGATGGACGCGGTCCTGGGGGAAGCCGCCGCATGAGAGTCCTGATCGCCGACAAGGTCTCGGCCACCTGCGCCGAGGTTCTCGGACGGGCCGGCATCGAGACCGAGGTCCGGCCGGGTCTGAAGGGGGCGGAGCTGCTCGCCGCCGTGGCGGGCGTCGAGGGGATCGTCGTCCGATCCGACACCCGGATCACCGAGGAGGTCCTGCGGGCGGCGCCGCTCCTGAAGGTCGTGGGGAGGGCGGGCGCCGGGGTCGACAACATCGACGTGGCGGCGGCCACGCGCTACGGCATCGTGGTCATGAACGCTCCCGGCGAGAACACCATCTCGGCGGCGGAGCACACGCTGTCGATGATGCTCGCCCTGGCGCGGCAGATCCCGCGGGCCGACCGGTCGATGCACTCCGGGGCGTGGGAGCGGGGCCGGATCCTCGGCGTCGAGCTGTACGGCAAGACGCTCGGGATCCTCGGCCTGGGAAAGGTCGGGCGGGAGGTGGCCACCCGGTCGCTGGCGTTCGGCATGCGGATCCTCGCCTACGATCCGGTCCTCACCGAGGACGCCGCGGAGCGTCTCGGCGTCACCCTGGTCCCGCTCGACGCGATCTGGGAGCGCTCCGACTTCATCACCCTGCACCTCCCGCTCACCGACGCGACCCGCCACCTGATCGGCGCCGAACAGCTGGGGAAATGCCGCCGCGGGGTCCGGATCGTCAACGTGGCGCGCGGCGGCGTCCTGGACGAAGCGGCGCTGGCGCAGGCGCTGCGGAGCGGCCAGGTCGCCGGGGCGGCCCTCGACGTCTTCGAGCAGGAGCCGCCGGCCGGCAGCCCGCTCCTCGCCATCGACACGGCCGTCCTGACGCCGCACCTGGGCGCCTCCACCCAGGAGGCGCAGGAAAAGGTCGCGGCGCGGATCGCCGAGCAGATCGCCGCCTACCTGCGCGACGGGTTGATCGTGAACGCGGTCAACGTGGAGGGGATCGATCCGCGGCTCCTGCCGGTGATCCAGCCGTACCGCGATCTGTGCGAGCGGCTCGGGCGCCTGCTGTCGTCGCTCTGCCGCCAGCCGGTGGCGGAGGTCCTGCTGGAGTACTCGGGGGCCGTCCTCGAGTGTCCGACCCGCTACCTCACCGCCTCGTTCCTCAAGGGGTTCCTGCAGGGCCGGCTGTCCGACCCGGTCAATCCGGTCAACGCCCTGGTTCTCGCCAAGGAGGCCGGGATCCGCCTCCAGGAGACCCGGGCCGCCGAGCCCCAGGATTTCACGGCCCTGATCGTCGCGACCCTGCGCGGCCGGGACGGGGGACCGCGGTCGGCCGCCGGGGCCCTGTTCGGCAAGCGGGAGCCGCGTCTGGTCCGTCTCGACGAGTACCATCTCGACGCCATCCCCGAGGGGGCCATGCTGATCGTCAGCAACGACGACCGGCCCGGGATGGTCGGCCGGATCGGCACGGCTCTCGGGGACGCGGGGATCAACATCGCGTACCTGTCGCTGGGACGGGATCGATCGGGCGGCCGCGCCATCGCCATCTTCAATCTCGACTCGCCCATGGACGACGCCGCCCTGCGCTCGATCGCCGCCATCGACGGCGTCCTCTGGGTCGAACGGGTCACCCTCTGAGCGGGCGGCGGCCGCCCGTCGCGCGCCGCTCCGCCCCACCCGCGCCACCGCTCCCCCGCGCTTCCCGCTGATATCCCGCGGCTCCCGCGGACAGGGCGTTCCGCCCGCCGTCCGTCCGCGGACATGCGGTCCGGTC
>JBOGOE010000034.1:0-7288 GCA_050747445.1 Candidatus Polarisedimenticolia bacterium
GCGCGCCGGCGGCCGCCAGCGCCAGGAGCATCCGGACCGGGTGCGGACCGCGCTGCGCCCGGCGGACGGGGGCGGAGTCAGCGGACATCATGGACGTAGTAGGCGTGCCCGACCACGGCCGCCGGACGGGATCTCAGGAGCCAGTTCCCGGGGCCGTCGCCGTGGCGGGCGCGCAGCATCCCCAGCGCGCGGGCCACCAGGTGGGCGCTCAGGACGTAGCGACCCGGAGCCGGTTGCCGCAGCAGATCCTCCAGCGTGACCAGGGGCGCGTCGATCCCGAACCTCCGTGGCTCCAGGCTGCCGAAGTGTCCCAAGTACACCTCGCCCGGATAGGGATTGGCGCGGAGCCACTCCTTGACCTGGCGGAGCCCCTGCCCCCAGTCGACATTGCTGTCGTCGAGCCAGGAGGGGCCGCACCGGGTGCCGCCGTCGGCGCCGAGCCGCGAGGGATCGTCGAGCAGGCAGGCCGCCTCGTTGAAATACGACAGCTGGTCCGGATGGATCCCTCCGGCCCCCGCCACCAGCCACACCGCCAGGACCAGGGCGACCGCCTTCCCCCACGGACGCCCGGCGCCGAGAAGCGCGGCGAACCCGGCGCCGCCGACGAGGTGCAGGAACGGCAGCGCCGGGATCAGGTACCGGAACCCGAGGTTGTGCGAGAACAGGGTGTAGGCGGCCAGGAAGACCGCCGGTGGCACCAGCAGGAACGCCCGATCGAGGCTGGTCGCGTTCGAGCGGCGGAACAGCGCGACCCCGCCGATGGCGGCCAGCAGGATGGAGGGGATCGGCTCCTTCAGGAGATACGCCACGCCGTAGTACGACCAGAAGCGCGGCCGGAAGACGCCGGCCATGTAGGGCCAGTAGGACGGGTCGTGGTCGGCGTTGATGCGCCGCAGTCCCTCCAGGTACAGGAACGGGTTCGAGGGGAAGAAGTAGAGCGCGTACACCACGGCGGCCGCGACCAGCGTCATCCCCGCCAGGGCCCAGGCGATCCAGAGCGCGCGCCGGCCGCCGTCGGACGAGGCGAATGGATCGATCAGGCTGGAGGCGCGCACCGGCACCGCCGACGGGATCCAGAGGGACGCCGGCAGGAACAGCAGGAAGGCGATCGGCAGCAGGAAGACCGCCGAGAACTTGGAGGCCAGGGCCGCCCCCAGGGCGGCGCCGCACAGGAGGTAGCGCCGCAGGCTGCGGTGATTCAGGTACTCCCAGAGGGCCCAGACGAACAGGAGGGTAAACAGGGCGCACCCGGTGTCCGTGGTCACCAGCGGCCCGTGCCCGACGAGGGTGGGGTCGAGCGCGCCCAGCAGGAGCGCTCCGAGCGCCGCGGCGTCCCCCAGCATCCGGCGCCCCCAGGCGAACAGCGCCCACGCGAGGAGCAGGGTGATGGCGACGAACGGCAGGCGGGCCAGGAACATCACCCGCTCCGGGCCGTTGGCGAACAGCACCTCGCTCCCCACCTGCCATTGGAGATACGGATTGGGCCCGTCCCCCAGCTGCCGCCACAGCGCGTCGGCGATCGGCCAGCGGACGCCGCCGAGGACCAGCGGCAGCGCCGCGATCTCCTTGAGGAGCGGCGGGTGCTGCAGGTTGAGCTTGAAGTCCCCGGTCTTCAGGTAGGACAGCCCCGCCCCGATGTGCGCCGGCTCGTCGAACGTCGGGGTCTTGAGCGTGAGGGCCGGGACCATCTGGATCGCGAGGACCAGGAGGAGCACGCCGGCGAGGCATGACACCAGACTCCTGACCCCGCGCGGCGTCATGGCGCGAATGCTAGCACGCCCCCGGCGGCCGTTGACGGGGCACGGAGCGTGCAGTAGCATCGCGCGCTCCGGCCGCGGGCGGAGGACACGCCGCCGCGCGGTCCTCCTCCATGGCGAATCCCCGCACCCCCGGAATCGACGCCGCCGTCATCGCGCCCCTCCCGCCGGACCGCGTCGAGGAACGCGCGGGTGTGTGGGCCGCGTGCCTGCTGCTGGTCCTCGCGGCGCAGGGAATCCTGTTCATCGCCGAATCGTCGCAGACGAGCGACGAGGCCGCCCACCTCGCCGCCGGATATTCCTACCTGACGCGGGGGGACTTCCGGCTGAACCCGGAGCATCCGCCGCTTCTCAAGCAGATCGCCGCGCTGCCGCTCCTGCCGCTCGATCTCGATTTTCCCGGAGGCGCGCTGTGGGACACCGCGGAGGAGTGGAACATCGGGCGGATCTTCGTGCACGAGAACCGGGTCGCCAACGACACCCTGCTGTTCCTGGGCCGGCTGCCGATCCTGCTCCTGTCGCTGGGGCTCGGGGCCGCGCTGTTCTCGTGGGGGCGGCGGCTGTTCGGGGCGCGCGGCGGGCTCCTGGGGCTCGCCCTCTACGTCCTCGATCCCAACGTCGTGGCGCACTCCTGCCTGGTCACCACCGACCTCGGCGTCACGCTGTTCATGTTCCTGACGGTGCACGCCCTGTGGCGCTGGTCGGAGACCCCCGCGCCGCGGACCCTGCTGGCGGCCGGTCTGTGTCTCGGCGGCGCCTTCGCCTCCAAGTTCACCGCCCTCTGGATCCTCCCGGTGCTGGCGCTGCTGGCGGCGGCTCTGTGGCTCCTGGGAGAGCCGCTGCCGGAGCGTCCCTGGACCGCCCGCTCCGCGGTGATCGCGGGGGACGATCGGGGGACCGGTCGCGCCCGCGGTCTGGCGGGCGCCTTCGCCCTGATGGGAGCGATCGCAGCCGCCGTGCTGGCTCTTTCCTACTTCGGCGTCGGGCTCCGCTCCTACGTCCACGGGCTGATCTTCGGTCTGTCGCATTCCGGGGCCGGGCACCCGGCGTACCTGATGGGGGCCTACTCCGAGACCGGCTGGTGGTACTACTTCCTGTTCGCCTGGCTCGTCAAGACCCCGCCCGGCATCGTCCTGGTGGTGGCGGCCTCAATCGCGGCGTTCGCCGCCGGCCGGCGTCTCCGTCTCAAGGACGAGCTGTTCCTCTGGATCCCCGTCGGGATCTTCGTCGCCATCACCTGCATGTGGCGGGTCAACATCGGTCTGCGGCACCTGCTGCCGATCTACCCCTTCCTGTACCTCTCGGCCGGGCGGCTGCTGCGTTCCCGGACCGGCGCGCCGCCCCCGGCCGGGAAGCGGCGCGTCCGGACGGGCCGGTTCCTGCTCGCGGCGGCCCTCGCCTGGACCGTCTGGGAGGCGGCGGCGATCACCCCGCACCAGCTCGCCTACTTCAACGTTCTGGCGGGGGGACCGGCGAACGGGCACCGCTACCTGCTCGACTCCAACCTCGACTGGGGGCAATCGGCCAAGGCGCTGCGGCGCTACCTCGACGCGGAGCGGGTCCCGATCGCCTGGGTCGCCTTCGCGGGCAATTCGGACCCCTGGTACTGCGGCGTTCGCTACCAGTACGCGCCGGGCTCCGGCAATCTCGACAACGCCAAGCTCCGGCCGGAGCGGATGCCCGACGGGGCGCCGCGCGAGCTCCTGGCGATCGGCGCCACGGTCCTGCACTCGGTCCACTTCAGCCACCACGACCTGTACGACTGGCTGCGCGAGCGCCGCCCGATCGCCACGCCGGGCTATTCGACGCTGGTGTTCGACCTGACCGGCGATTACGAATCCCAGGCGCGGCTGGCGGTGCTGTATCTCAATTTCCGTCTTCGCGAGCTGGCCGGGTACCAGGCGCGCCGGACCCTCCGCCGCGATCCGGGGAACGTCCTGGCGCAGGCCGTGCTGCAGCAGCTGAGCGCAGCCGCTCCAGGAGAGCCCGGTCCGCGGCGTCCATGACGCGTCCCTCCGGGTCGAGCGCCGCCGCCCGTTCGAGCGCGGCGAGCGCCCCGTCCCGATCGCCCCGGCGGTGCCGCAGGAGCCCGAGCGCCCGGCGCGGCATCGGCACGTCGGGGGCCAGACGGATCGACTCGCCGTACTCCCGCAGGGCGTCCTCGTCCCGCCCCCCCGCCTCCAGCGCCCGGCCGTACCGGTAGCGGTACACCGGATGGGCCGGCTGGGCGCGGACCACCTGCTCGAGCAGGCGGATCCCCGCGTCGTGCCGACCCGCTTCCGCGAGGGCGGCGCCGAGCGCCACCATCAGATCGGGGTCCCCCGGACGGAGCGTCGCCGCCTGCTCCCAGGCGCGCACCGCCCCGTCGCGGTCGCCGGAGGTCTCCAGCGCCAGCGCCAGGTTGCGCTGGTAGTCGGCCTCCCCCGGACGGAGCCCCGCCGCCTCCCGGTAGGCGCGCGCCGCCTCCCGCGCCTCCCCCATCGCCAGATGGGCGTTGCCGAGGGCCGTGAGGGCGCGGTCGTTCCGGCGATCGAGGTCGAGCGCCCGGCCGATCGGATCGAGCGCCTCGCGCGGGCGGTCGTCGCCGGTCAGGGCGATCCCCAGGTTGACCAGGTGCTGGACGTCGCCGGGCCGCAGACGCACCGCCTCCTCGAGATGGCGGACTGCCGCGCCGAACTCACGCTGCCGCAGATGCACCCCGCCCAGGTTGTAGTGCGCCTCGGCGAAGGGCGGGTGGATCTCGAGGGCCCGGCGGTAGGCCCCGAGGGCCGCCGTGTCGTCACCGACCGTCTCGCAGGCCGCGCCATAGTTGAACTGCGCCTTGACGTTCCGCGGCACGACCTCGACGGCGGCGCGGAACAGGGCGAGATCGCTCTGCCAGTCGCGGTAGCGCGCCAGACCGCGGACGGTGAAGGCGGCCAGCACCAGCACCATCGAGACCTTCATGGCGCCGCGCTGCTCGGGGGCCAGCCGGCCGTCCGCCGCCAGCGGGCCGGCCACGAGCGCGGCCAGGATCAGGCTCAGACCGGCGGACGGCAGATAGAGCAGGCGCTCCGCCATCACCGTCCCGACCGGGAAGAGGAGGTTGGCCACCGGCAGGAGCGACACCCCGACCCACAGGATCCCGTAGGCCGCGACACGCTGCGTCCTGGCGAGGAGGATCGCCGCGGCCGGCCAGGCGAGAAGGAGGCCCCCCCCCGCGATGACCGCCGGGTCGGCGATCGTCCGGACGACCGGCACGGCGTCGAAGGAGTAGTCGGCGGACAGCGTGATCGGCACGAACAGGAGACCCGCGTAGCGCAACACGACCTTCAGGGCCGTCAGGAAACCGGCCGGCCACTCCACGTGGGCGATCGGATTGTCCACGAACGAGGTGAATCCCGGCGGGTCGAGCGACCCCAGGACCGCCACCCGCAGACCCAGCAGGAGCGCCCCGGCCGCGGCCGCCGCGAGGGCGTAGCGCCAGGCGAACCCCCACCGCAGCACCAGCCAACCCGCGAGGACCGCCAGCACCGGCGCGGTCACGGCGTTCTCCTTCGACAGGAACCCGCAGGCGAAGCAGAGGAGCGACGCGGCATACGGGCCCCACGGTCCCCACCGCGCGGTCCCGGGGCCGGGCTCCCTTTCCCGGTCCCGTCCTTCGAGGAACAGCAGGACGCAGCCGAGCGTCCCCAGCGCCGCCAGCAGCTCGGCGCGACCGACCACCAGACCCAGCGCCTCGGTGTGCGCCGGGTGAACCGCGAACAGGACCCCGCCGAGAAACGCCGGCTCGAACCACCCGTCTCCGGCGGGACCCGCCGGCGGGTCGGAGCGCACCAGACGCCGCGCCACGGCCCAGACGAGGACCACGGCGGCGGCGTGCAGCAGGAGGTTGATCAGCCGGAACGACAGCGCCCCGGGTCCGAACAACGCCCGGTTCAGGGTGAACGACACGATGGTGAGCGGCCGGTAGAGGTTCGGCACCGGCCCCTCCCCCACGCTCCAGTATCCCTGCGTGAAAATCTCCGCGACCCGCTCCGTCTCCTGGACGAGGGCGTTCTGCTCGATGATCCGGTGGTCGTCGAAGATGAAGCCGGGGAACAACGACGGCAGGTTGGCGGCGATCGCGATCAGGATCAGGAGCGCCCACGGCCGGGGCCCGGCGGTCGCGCCCGCGACGGGCGTCACGGCCGGGAGCCGACGTAGCCGAGGGACCGGAGGTGCTCTCTCAGCTCCTCCGGGAGCGGCGGGTCTTCACGCTCGTCCCGGCCGGGGTCGGAGGCCAGGAACTCCAGCAGCAGCGCCCGCAGCTCGTCCAGGACCGGCGACGGGCGCCCCGCTAGATCGACAGTTTCCCCGGGATCGGAGCGCAGATCGTAGAGCTCCCAGATCGGCTCGGGATCCTTCGGGATCAGGATCAGCTTGTGGGTGTCGGTCCGGACCATCCGCCACTTGCCGGCGATCCCGTCGAGGTGCTGCCGCGGGTTCTCCGGGTAGAAGTTCCGTCCCGACTCGGAATAGGCGGGCGGCCCCGGGGAGCGGTCCTTCCCCAGGATCCGCGGCAGCAGGCTCCCGCCCTGGAGCCCGTCCGGGATCGGCACGCCGGCGATCGCCAGGACGGTCGGGACGATGTCGATGGTGCGCGCCTGGGTCTCGACGACCCGCCCCTCCGGCAACCGGCCGGGCAGGGCGACGATGAGGGGGACGCGCACCGTGGGCTCGTAGAGATAGGCGCCATGCTCGAAGAAGTAGTCGTGCTCGCCCAGGCTTTCGCCGTGGTCCGAGGTCAGGACCACGAGGGTCCGGCCGCCGCCCAGACCGAGGTCGTCGAGGGCCTGAAGGAGGTCGCCGATCATCCGATCGGTGTAGGCGATCTCGGCGTCGTAGTGGGCCACGGCGTGCTCGATCGCGCGCGCCGGCAGGCGGGTCTTCCCGAAGATGATGTCGTCGCGCTCGACCCCGGGCGCCTTCTCCTCGTTGAAGGCGTGCGGACCGCGGTACTGCGGATCGAACGCCTCGGTGTAGGGGGCGGGGGCGGCGTAGGGCCAGTGCGGCGCGTCGTAACGCAGCCAGAGGAAGAACGGACCGATCGTCCCGCGCCGCGCCCGCAGCCACTGGATCGCCTTGCGGGTGACGTCCCCGTCGTTGCGTGTCGGCAGGTGGACTTTCCGTCCCTCGGGAT
This sequence comes from Candidatus Polarisedimenticolia bacterium, assembly GCA_050747445.1. Classification (GTDB taxonomy): domain Bacteria; phylum Acidobacteriota; class Polarisedimenticolia; order Gp22-AA2; family Gp22-AA2; genus JBOGOE01. The sequence goes on from JBOGOE010000034.1 coordinate 6,919, forward strand.
CGACGTAGATGTCCGGGTCGTAGTGATCGAAATCGCGATGCAGGCCGACGTTGAGCCCGTGGGTGACGGCGAACGACGCGTACCCCCGCTCCTTGAGGGCCCGGGTCAGCGTCAGGCGGCCGGCCAGGATCTCGTGACTCTGCCCCTCGTAACGCAGCCCGTGCACCATCGGATAGACCCCGGTGAGGATCGAAGGGAACGACTGCACGGTGCGACCCGCCGCCGTGATCGCCACCCGGAACAGCGTCCCGCGGCGCGCCAGCCCGTCGATGGCGGGGCTGGTGTGGCGCCGATAGCCATAGCATCCGAGATGGTCGGGTCGCAGCGTGTCGACGGTGATCAGCAGGACGTTGGGGGGCTCCCCTTCGAG
>JBOGOE010000035.1:0-6567 GCA_050747445.1 Candidatus Polarisedimenticolia bacterium
TTGATCACCTGGACCAGCCGCTCGACCAGCCCGGTGTTGCCGGTCGGGGCGAGGGCGGTCGAGCCCATGGCATAGACCTCGCGGTCCGGTCCCTCGCCGAACCCCTTGAGGAACAGGCCGTAGGGGGACTTCTCGCGGCCGATGCTGAACTCCTTGATGACGACGCCGTTCGCCGCCGGGCCGTCCAGGTGATAGAGACGGCCCCCCGGCGTGCCGAAGCTGTTGCTGAAGTCACCGAAGACATAGCGCCCCGTGAGGCCCGGAGAGCGGCCGCCGCGGTAGACGTACCCTCCGATGATCGAGATCCCGCCGTCGGCGTGCGAGTAGTCGACGATCGGGTCGAGGAGCGGCTCGCCGAGGGCGCCGGTCGAGGGGCAGACGGCGGGAGGGACGGTGGGGGCGAACGGGTCGAAGCAGGACAACCCCTCGCGGATGACCCAGCCGTAGTTCCCCCCCTTGTGGATGATGTCGATCTCCTCGATCAGCAATTGGCCGACGTCGGCCAGGACCAGGCTGCCGTCGCCGCCCGGGGCGTCGTCGAACGCGAAGCGGAATGGGTTGCGCAGCCCGTAGGCGTAGATCTCGTCGAGACCGTCGATGCCGACAAACGGGTTGTCGGGCGGGATCGCGTACTGCAGCGGCGCCTGGGGCGGGCCGTCCACGTCGAGACGGAGCACCTTGCCCAGGGGGACGTGGATGTTCTGGGCGTTGCCGAACGGGCCGTGCGAGGGCGGGGTGTCGGCGAGCCCGTCGTTCGCCCCGCCGCCGTCCCCAAGCGTGAAGTAGAGATAGCCGTCGGGTCCGAAGATCACCATCCCGGAGTTGTGGTTGAACTGCGGCTTGTCGACGCGGAACAGGATGCGCCCCGCCGGGTCGGCCACGTCGGGGTTCGACGACACGTGGAACTCCGCCAGGATCTCCTCGTGGCAGCCGCGCGACGAGCCGAAGCAGGGCTCTCCCGCGCTCCCGGGCCGCGGCCCGCTGTAGCGCACGAAGAAGCGGCCGTTCTGCGCGTAGTCCGGGTGGAAGGCGAGCCCCAGGACCCCCCGCTCGTCGAAGCCGGGATTCACGGTGACCATCCGATCGGTCAGGTCGAGGAAGGGGGCCGGCTGCAGCACGCCGTTCCTGATGATCCGGATCTGGCCCGCCTGATCGACGACGAACAGCCGCCCCGATCCGTCGTTCGCGTGGGTCAGGTGATGCGGGCCGGTGAGGCCGTTGGCCACCACCTCCCGCCTGATCACGACATCGCCCCGGTCGATCGCGACCGCCGGGGCGGGCGACAGGAGGACGGCCGCGAGCGCCAGCCCGGCCGGCGCCACCCCGGCCGCTGCAACCCGCCGCATCAGGTTCCCGCCGACGTTCGAAGGTCTGTTCGTCGAGAGCATGGTCATCCCTCCTCGCTGAGAACGGTGCCCGAACACGCCGCCCGGACAGACGCCGGGCGCACTCCACGCGCTCTGATCTGGACCCCCTGAACATACCGGGTGGCGCGAAGACGGTGGGTTAATTTTCGGTAAGGATTCGGTAAGAGCGCCGGAGGACGATCAGGGGCACGGGACGGGGAGAATCCGCTCCAGGCCCCGCGAGTCGAACCCGGGCGACTGCTCCTCCGCCGCGATCACGGCGGTCACCAGATAGGCGAACGCCTCGCCCGGCAGGGGATCGAACCCCTCCGCGAAGGAGAGATCCGCCCGGTCGTCATCGTCCGGATCGCGGCAGGTGTCGGGAAGCGTCCGGCCGCCGCCCGCGATCACGCCGCTGTACACGTGGTAGGCGGCCGCGCCGCTCACCGGCTCCCAGGAGAGCCCGGAGGGGGTGGCGAACTGCAGTCCCGGAACCTCGTTCCGGTCGTACTCGTGGGCGCCGCGGTCGGGCGCCGCGGCGCCGTCGCGATCCCCGTCGAGCGGCCGGCGCTGGCCCCGGACGTCGTCCGGCGGCGCCCCCTCGCCCAGGGCGGTGTCGATGGCGGGAGAGCCGGAGCGGAGCCCGAGGTCGGTGCCGGCGGGATCAACGAGGAGCGGATCCGCTTCCAGGTTCGAAGGCTCGTCGCACAGGGAGGCGTCGGAACCGCTGCAGGTGCCGCGGGCGTTGAGGTGAAAGATGTTGCCGAGCACCGCCGCGCCCGGAGACTCCAGATCGATCGCCCCTCCCGTGTTCGAAGCCTCGTTGCCGAAGAGGATGTTGTTGACGAGGCGCAACGGCCGGTCGGTGAGCACCGACGCCCCGCCGCCGGTCCGGGCGGTGTTGTCGACGAACGTGTTGTTGATCGTGTGGGCGCCGCTGTAATAGGCGTCGACCCCGCCGCCGAACCCGGTGCCGGCGCCTCCGGCGATGGCGGTGTTCCCCACGATCAGGTTGTTGGTCACGATGGGAGCGCCGGGGCCGGCCAGCTCGAGCCCGCCCCCGAAGATCGCCGTGTTGGAGCGGAGGGCGTTCGCGGCGATCAGGGGGGACGCGCCGGTCAGCACGTAGGCATCGATCCCGCCCCCGGCTCCCGCGGTGTTCCCGGTGATCACGTTGCGGGTGATCCGCGGGGCGCCCCCGTCAAGGTGCAGGCCGCCGCCGAAGTCGGCGTCGTTTCCGGCGAGGACGTTGTCGGACACCAGCGCCCCGCTCTGCACGACGGCGCCGCCGCCGCCGTATCCGTAGAGGTAGGCGCCGTCGGCCACGGCGCGGTTGCCGGTGATCTCGTTGAAGCGGATGACCGGCGCCCCCCGCTCGACCCGGAACCCGCCGCCGATCGCCGCGAGGCCCCCGGTCAGACGGAACCCCTCGAGCCGGGTGGCGGCGTCGCAGTCGGTGAGCCGCGCCACCGGCGCCAGGCTGCCGCCGTCCACGAGGGTCACGGCCGCTCCGGCGCCCAGGACGGCGATACCGCTCCTGAGGCGCAGGTTCTCCCTGTAGGTCCCCGGCGCGACGCTGACGACGTCCCCGGCGGCGGCCGCATCGATGGCGGTCTGGATCAGCCGGTAGTCGGCCGGACCGTCGTCGTCCACCGTGAGGGTCCGCGCCGGGAGGAGGGAGATCGCCAGGGCCAGGGCGGCGGCGAGCGCCGCGATGCGGCACAGGAAAGGGGGCGACGTCCGGGATTCCGCGGGCATGGTGGGACAGTACGCTCAGTCGCGCGCCGCGGCCACCGACTTCATGGCGTTCCGCGCGAGAGCCCGGGCGCGGGCCCCGGCGTCTCCGGCCACCAGCACGGCGGCGTCGCCGCGCCGGACGAGGAGGCGGCCGCGGGCGGGAGAGAGCGCCGCCTCGAACTCGCGCGCGTCCCGCTCGCTGTCCCAGCGGGTCGCCAGGAGGGTCACGGTCTCGCCGCCGCGGCGATAGAGCTGCCAGCGGTCACCGCCCCAGCCCGCGGCGCCGGTGTTGGTCCATCGTCCCGGGTCCTCGAAGCTGGTCGGGTCGAAGGGCTCGCCGCCCGGCCCCGTCAGGATCGCCAGGACCATCTCGCCCAGGCCCCCCTCGCCCGCGAGCGACCATCCCTCCCCCAGGGTGGCAGCGAGGTCCGGCAGGACCACCGGCCGCGGCGGGTCCTGTTTCTCCTCAATCCAGTATTTCTCCGGATGGAGGATCTGCTCCCACGAGACCGGCGGCCTGCGGAAGGCGCGCTCCAGATCGGCCGCCGGCGCAACCGCTCGGGGCATGCCCGCGAGGTCGCCCTTCAGGAGGAAGGCCATGCCGAGCACGTACGGCCCGACCAGGAGCCGCTGCAGGATCTGCGGCGCGCTCTTGAGCCGCTCGGCCTTCCCCGCCTCGCTCTCCCGGATCTCGCCGGCGATCTCCGGGGTGAACCGCCCCGCATCGATCTCCCGGACGATGTACAGGGTCATGACCAGCGTGCCGGATCCCTCGACGACCGCGGCGACGGCGCCGGCCCGCTCGTCGATCCCCTGCGTTCCCCGGAGCATCCCGTCGATGTCGAAGTGCTGGTCGTCGAGGGCGTGCGTCAGCTCGTGGGCGACGATGATCGGCGCCATCGACCAGGGCATGTCGGACAGGACGACGAAGGTGCGGCGGCGGGGGTCGTAGTACCCCCCCGCCTGCTCCTCGAGGGCGACGAACAAGGTCTCCTTGAGGTCGGTCCCCTGGGGGAGCAGACCGAGATCCAGGAACAGGTCCTGCTCCACCAGCATCCGATCCTCCGGCCAGTAGGTCCGCAGCCGGTCCTCGAAGTGCCGCCGCGCCGCGGCGTCGTCGGCCATCTCGACCGACACCGTCTCCTTGAACTTCAGACCACGGATCTCCTCGACCAGGGGGACGAGCCGTTCGACCAGGGTGCGCGCCTCCGCGGCGCGCGGCGGGGGGGGATCCGGGGGCGCGCCCGTGGCGGCGAGAGCGAGGAGTCCGAGAATCGGGAGCGGAGCGCGCATCGCGTGACCTGCGTGCGGTTCCTAGACCAGCGCCCCCTTCATGGCGCGGATGCGGCGGCAGGCCTCCTGGAGGTCGGGCATCTTCTTGGCGTAGCAGAGACGGATCTGCCGGCGGCCGTCCTTCGGGTCGACGTAGAACGAGGAGCCGGGGATGCTGGCGACGCCGTGTTTTTCCAGGATGACGCGGGCGGCTTCCTGGTCGTCGCGGAAGGCGTCGCCGAAGTCGACCAGCATGTAATAGGCCCCCTGGGGCACGTAGGGCTTGAGACCCGCCTCGCGGCAGGCCTCGACGGTCATGTCGCGTTTCACCTGGTAGTCGGCCGCCATCTTCGTGTAGTACGACGCCGGCAGGTCGAAGGCGGCGACCACGCCGTGCTGCAGCGGCGACGGGGCGCAGACGTTGATCAGGTCGTTGAGGATCGCCATCTTTGCGGCCAGGGGACGGGGCGCCACGGTGTACCCCAGCCGCCAGCCGGTCATGGCATAGGTCTTGGAGAAGCCGCTGATGGTGATGGTCCGTTCCGCCATGCCGGGCAGGGTCGCCGGGCTGATGTGCCTCCGGCCGTCGTACAGGATGTATTCGTAGATCTCGTCGGTGACGCACAGGGCATCGTGTTTCCGGCAGAGACCGGCGATCTCCTCCAGCTCGGCGCGGGTGAACACCTTGCCGCAGGGATTGCTCGGGGTGTTGACCAGGATGAACCGGGTGCGGGGCGAGAAGGCCGCCTGGAGCGCCGCCGGGTCGTACGACCAGTCGGGCGGCTGCAGGGTGACGAACTTCAGGGCGGCGCCGCACACCTTCAGGATGTTGAGGTGGTAACCGTAGAACGGGGAGAACAGGATCACCTCGTCGCCCGGGTTGACGAGCGACAGGCAGGCGGTGACGAACGAGCCGGTCGAGCCGACGTTGACGATCACCTCGCTGTCGGGGTCGCAGGGAATGCGGTTGTAGTCGCGCATCTTGCCCGCGATCCGCCGGCGCAGCTCGTCGATGCCGTCGAGACGGGTGTAGATCGAGCGGTCCTCGTGGATCGCCCGGATGGTCGCCTCCTTGATGATCGGCTCGATCGGCTGGTCGCAGATCCCCTGGCCAAGGTTGATGCCGCCGACCCGCGCGCACTCCAGCGACATCCTGCGGATGTCCGACTGCGCCAGCCCTTCGATCCGGTCCGCGAACGGTTTCTTCACGGCTTGACCCCCGTATGGATGCAGACGATGCCGCCGTTCATGGCGCTCCAGCCGACCTCCCCGAAGCCGGCGCTGCGCATGTCGGCGGCGAGCTCCGGGGCCGCGGGAAACCGCGACACCGATTCGGTGAGATAGCGGTAGGCCGCCTCGCGCCCCGTGAGCAGGCCCCCGATGCGCGGCAGGACGTTGAAGAAGTAGTAGTTGTACATCTTCCAGAGCCACCTCGAAGGGGGCGTCGAGAACTCCAGGATCACGGCGCGACCGCCCTTCCGAAGCACCCGCAGCATCTCCGCGAGGCCGGCCCGGTGGTCCGGGACGTTGCGGATGCCGAAGGCGATGGTGACCGCGTCGAAGGTCCCGTCGCGGAACGGCAGCGCCTCCGCCGGTGCGCCGACCAGACCGACGCGCCCCTCAGCATCGCCGGCCCCCCGGGCACCTGGCCGGCCGCGCGCCAGCTTCCGCCGGGCCAGCCCCAGCATCACCCGGCTCAGGTCGGCCCCCACGACCCGGGCCGCCCGCCGCTGCCGGAGGATCTCCAGCGCCATGTCACAGGTGCCGCAGGCCAGGTCGAGCACCGTCGCGCCGGCCGGCAGGTCGTTCAATCGCCGGACCGCGGCCCGGCGCCACCTCATGTCGATGCCGCACGAGATGACCCTGTTGGTCAGGTCGTAACGGGCGGCGATGGCGTCGAAGTTGTCCCGAATCCGGAGGTTCTGCGGCGTCAGGGAATGCGGCGCCATGGGGCCCCCTCAACGCCCCGCCCGACAGCCCTTCTGTCCGGGGTTCCGCTGATAGCCGGCATTATAGACGACTTGCGGATGGCATACCCCGCCACCGACGTCGAGGGAGCGCGGGTCGGCCGGGTCATCCTCGTCGAGGGGGACGGCGGGCGGCTCAGTCTCCCCCGCCTCCGGAATCGAGCATCGGCGGGTCGGGGAGAAAACCGCCGCGCCGTTCGTTGGGGCCGCGCCCGCCGCCGCGGCCCCCGCCACCCGTGCCACCC
>JBOGOE010000036.1:0-5547 GCA_050747445.1 Candidatus Polarisedimenticolia bacterium
CCCGACAGATCCAGGACCGCCGGCCGGGAGGCGGCCAGCAGCCCCTCGGCGTCGAACGGGAAGCCGCGCAGCGAGTGCCCGCCGTTCCGGATGCCGAACACCCGGAGGATGGTGCCGCCGGCGTAGAGGTTGCCCTGGAGCTGCAGGAGGTCGGCCGCGCCGTCGGCGTTGAGGTCGGCCACGCTCCAGGGGGATCGCTCCAGCGACTGGGAGCGCTTCAACTCGCGGCGCAGGTCGATCGGAAACCCGGGGAGGGGGCTCCCCGACACGTCGAACCCGGCGAGGAGATCGCCGTCCTGCTGCAGGATCTCCGGCGTCCCGTCGCCGGTGAGGTCGGTGACGACGGCCCCCCATGCGGCCCCCTCCGCGAGACCGACCGGCCACCCGGGAACGGCGGTCCCGTCGGCCCGCAGGACCCGGAGCGCCGCCGGGATCGCCGGCTCGGTGGGGTCGGGTTTCGCCAGCGCCACCGGCTCGGCGATCGTGTCGCCCACGAACGGCTGGGTCGATTGGACGATCTCGGGCCGGCCGTCCCCGTCCAGATCGGCGGCGGCCGGGGCCTGCAGCTCGGTCACCTCCGGCAGCCGCTGCGGAAACCCCGGCAGCATCCGGCCCGCCCCCGAGATCGCCGCAAGACGCGGGCCGAGTCCCGACTCGACCAGCACCAGGTCGTCCGAACCGTCCCCGTCGAGATCCGAAGCGGTGAGCTCGGCATTCACCGCCCGCAGCCGGCCGGAAGCGTCGGGGCCGAGACGGTGCGGCCACCCTGGAAGCGGACGCCCGTCGCCGTCGAAGGCGGCGATGGTCCCGTCGGAGAGGGCGTGCGCGATTTCGGAGGCGCCGTCGCCGTCGAAGTCGGCGAGCAGGACGGAGGTGGCGGCGCAGGCGCCGTCCAGAGCCACCGGCCAGCCGGGGAGGTCGGCGCCGTCGTCACCGAAGGCGAACAGCCGGCTCGAGGCGCCGCCCGGGCCGGCCAGGACGCAGGCGACGATCTCGTCGCGCCCGTCGCCGTCCAGGTCTCCTGCGGCCGGCGCACCCAGGGGGTAGGCGGGCTGTTCCAGAGTCTCGAAGGTGCGCGGCCAGCCGGGGCGCACGGCGCCCCCCCGCCCGATCACCGTCACCAGGCCGGAAGGGATGGTCACGACGATCTCCATCGCCCCATCGCGATCGACATCGGCCGGCACCACGGCCCCGATGCGCGTCCTATAGTCCGCGGTGCGAAAGTACGGGATGGGAAACCCGCTCGCCTGCGGCGGGGCATTGCGGAGGGCCCCCGGCATCTCCTGGGCGGCGCGGGCCGTGCCGGTCGTGTCGGTCGGACCGGCCGGGAGCGGCGCCAGCAGGAGGGCGGCAAAGGTCGCCCGCAGGAAGGGGCTTGCGGCGGGGCGAGGCGGCACCCGATGCGGCGCGTTCCGGGACACAGACGGCCCTCGAGGACGACAGGGCCCTTCATATACCGCCGGAGGGGGGGCCGGGCAACCGGGAAAGCGCCGATTTCGTGGGGGAATGATCATGGGTGGCGGGGGCGGGGCGGGGGGGCCGGTGGCCTCCGGCCGGCGGCGCAACGTCGGCGCCGGCTTGTCGCCGGGGGGGCGGTTCGGCTTTAATCCCCCGTCATGAGCGCCCCGACGGCCGCATCGGACACGCCACCCACCGGGATCCGGGTCCGTTTCGCCCCCAGCCCGACCGGGTACCTGCATGTCGGAGGGGCGCGGACCGCCCTGTTCAACTGGTTGTTCGCCAGAAGCCGCGGCGGGATCCTGATCCTGAGAATCGAGGACACCGACCGGGAGCGCTCCACCGAGGCGAGCGTCCGCACCATCCTGGAGGGGCTCGAGTGGCTGGGGCTGGGCCACGACGAGGGGCCGTTCTTCCAATCCGGCGCGGTCGAGGCGCACCGCGCCCTGGCGCAGCGGCTGCTGGGGGAGGGGAAGGCCTATCGCTGCATCTGCAGCCCCGAGGAGCTGGACCGGCGGCGGCGCGGGGCGGAAGCGCGCGGGGAGGCCTGGAAGTACGACCGGGCGTGCCTGCGGCTTCCGCCCGCGGAGCTGCGCGATCGGCTGGCGGGCGGGGCGGCCGCCGCAGTCCGCTTCCGGGCGCCGGAAGGGACCGTCGGCTGGGACGACCTGGTGCACGGTCCGACCGCCTTCGAGGGGGCGGTCCTGGAGGACATCGTCCTGCTCCGGTCGGACGGCTCGCCGACCTACAACCTGTCGTGCGTCGCCGACGACGTCGCCATGCGGGTCACCCACGTCATCCGCGGCGACGATCACCTCAGCAACACCCCGAAGCAGATCCTGCTCTATCAGGCGGCCGGCGCCCCGGTGCCGCGCTTCGCCCACCTGCCGCTGATCCTGGGGCCGGACAAGAAGCGGCTGAGCAAACGCCACGGGGCCGTCTCGGTCACCGAATACCGCGACCGGGGGTACCTGCCGGAGGCGATGTTCAACTTCCTGGCGCTTCTCGGCTGGTCGCCCGGCGACGGCCGCGAGAAGCTGGCGCGGCGCGAGATGATCGAGACCTTCCGGCTGGAGGCGATCCACCGCAAGGGGGCGGTGTTCGACGAAGCCAAGCTCGAGTGGCTCAACGGACAGTACCTCAACGATCTGCCGCCGGAGAGGATCGCCGCCCTCGTCCGGTCCGATCTGGAGGCCGCCGGTCTGTTCGCGCCGGACCTCGGCGACGGGGGCGCCCGCCACGACTGGTTCCTCCGTCTCCTCGAGACGCTCAAGGCCCGCTCCAGAAGAATCCCCGACTTCGCCCGGGATCTCCGGCCGTTCCTCACCGACGCGTTCGATTACGAGCCGGGGGCGATCGAGAAGCACCTGACCGCCACGAAGGCGGGTGGACCGGAGGCGGTCGCCACCCGGATGCGGGCGCTCCGGGAGGCGCTGGCGGCCGTGTCGCCGTTCACCGAGAGCGCCGCCGAGGAGGCGCTGCGGCGTCTGGCGGTGGGGCGCGGCGAGGCGGCGGCCCTTTACATCCACCCCCTTCGGGTGGCTCTGGTCGGCACCGCGGTCAGCCCAGGTGTGTTCGCCGTCCTGGTGCTGGCGGGAAAGGAGCGGGGCCTGGCGCGCCTCGATCGCCTGGTCGCGTTCCTGGAGTCGCCGGCGGTCCCCCGCGGTTGACAGACCCTGGACCAGCCGCTAAAATTTGCCGCGCTTTTTTTCCGGGATCGTCTAACGGTAGGACACATGGCTCTCGACCATGGAATCGGTGTTCGAGTCCCTGTCCCGGAACCAATGGTGGCGCTATCGTCTAGGGGTTAGGACGGATGGTTCTCAGCCATCAGACCGGGGTTCGAATCCCCGTAGCGCTACCAAAGTCCTTCTGCATCCCGGTCCCGTGATCACGCGTGACCGCCGGCGGCGCTTGGCGCCGGCGATCCTGGCCGCCGCCCTGACCGCCGTCCTGGCGGTCGGCTGCGGCGCGCCTCCGGCCCGGGCGGCGAAGGGGCCGGTCGCCCGGGCGATCGAAGCGTCCCTGACATCGGGGAAGGCCTCCTTCGCGCACGACGAATGGGATCGGTTGCTGCGTGACGCGACGCGGGGCGGGCTCGCGGACTACCGGATCCTCGGGGAGCGGCGCGCCGAGCTCGACGCCTATCTCGGCCGGGTGGCGGGGGCCCCGCTCGATCGCCTGGCGCCGGGCGAGCTGAAGGCGCTCCTGATCAACGCCTACAACGCCTGCACCGCGCGATCCATCCTCGACCATCCCGGGGTCGGCTCCATCCGCGAAATCCCCGGCGTCTGGACCTCCACGACCCACACGGTGGGCGGGTTCCGCCTGACGCTCGACGAGATCGAGCACCGGCTGCTCCGTCCGTTCTTCCGCGACCCGCGGATCCATTTCGCGGTGAACTGCGCCTCGCTGTCCTGCGCCCCGCTGGTGCCGCACGCCTACGCCGGCGGGGTCATCGAGGAGCAATTGGAGGAGAGGGCGCGCGGCTTCCTGCGCGATCCGCGCAACGTGCGGGTCGAGGGGGGCGCGCTGCTCCTGTCGCGCTATTTCGAGTGGTACGGCGACGACTTCACCGCCTCCGGCTGGAAAGGGGCGGCCCCGACCGTGGCGCGCTACGTCGCGCGCTACGCGGCGGCGGAGGTCGCCGCCTTCGTCAAACGGCACCACGGCCGCCCGCCGGTCCGCTTCCTGGAGTACGACTGGTCCCTCAACGAGGCGCCGCCGCCGGGGTAGGGGAGACGGCGCGCCGGCCGCGCGTCGATCCGTCAGCCGCGCCGTCCCGTCAGCCACGCAGCGCCGTGGCCACCCGCACCAGCTCGGCGCACGCCTTCTCCACCTGCGCGTGCAGCTTCGGGTCGACCAACGCCCCGGAGGGATCGAAGGCCTCGCCGGCGCGCGCCACCTGCACCGTCTGCGGCAGGACCATGGCGAGCAGCGCCGTCAGGGCCTGCCGCGCCGCGATCACGCCGCGCACCGCGCCCCACGGTCCGGGGGAGGCCCCCATCAGCAGCACGACCTTGCCGCGGAATGGCTGATCGGGTCCGCGCGACGCCCAGTCGATGGCGTTCTTGAGGGTCCCCGGAATCGAGTGGTTGTACTCCGGCGTGGCGATCAGCAGACCCGCCGCCCCGGCGATCCGCTGCCGGAGCCGGACCGCGCCCTCCGGCAGGCCCTCCTTCTCCTCGAGATCGCCGTCGTACAGCGGCAGGGGGACGTCGCGCAGGTCGAGGTGGTCCACCACCGCCTTCCCCGCAAGAACCCCGATTCCGACGTGAAGCAGCTTCCTGTTGTAGGAGCCGGACCGCAGGGAGCCGGCGAACGCGAGCAGCCGCATGGTCACCTCCGCCCGGAGTCTACGACAGCCCCGAGCCGCGCACCCCTTCGAGACGGCGGTAGACGGCCAGGGGCTCCGCCAGCGGCGCCCACGAGAGGACGCCGAGGACGTCCTCGACGTAGGGGGGACGGCGCATCCCGACCAGGACGCTCGACACGCCGGGGGTGGAGAGGAGGACCCCGATCGCCTTGCGGGACAGCGTCTCGTCGCGCCGCGGCGCGGGGATCAGGGGATCGACGACCGCCGTCACGGCGGCGGTGCGGGCGTTGGATCGGGCCGCCGCCTCCCCGCCGATCCGCCGCCGCAGTCCCTCCAGCGCCGGAACGAAGCGGTCCCACCACCCGCGCCAGGCAACCTCGCGGCCCGGGCGGAGTCCCGCGCCGACCGCCCCGGCCGTGAGCCGCAGGCGGGGGTCGACGTAGCGCTCCTCGATCTGCCGCCAGTGCTCGAAGTCTTCGATCTCCCCCGACAGGGAAGACACCTGTCCGATCAGCTCGAACAGCTGATCCATCGCGTGCCCCGCCCCCGGTTCGAGCGCGGCGGCCAGATCGGCGCGGAACTCCCGCTCCAGCGACCCGAGCGTCGCGGCCGGGTCGTCCCCGGCGGCGGGTGCGGGCGCCGCCCGCACGTCGGCCAGCCGGAACAGACGGTTCCCCAGGATGGCGTTCAGGGGCCGGTTCACCAGGACGCCGACGCCGGCCGCGGCGGCCGTGTCGAGCGGCGTCCGGCGGCCGCCGTCGCCGGTGTTCGCC
>JBOGOE010000037.1:0-5032 GCA_050747445.1 Candidatus Polarisedimenticolia bacterium
CGGTCACCCCGGGCGCCGGCGACACCCACTCCCGGCGCGCCAGCGAGGCCGCGAGGAGGCTGAGCCCGACGCACAGCGCCGCGCCGGCCAGGAACGGCACGCGCGGATCCCGCGTCGACAGCAGCCCCGCGAGGATCGGGCCGAAGGCTCCACCCAGGAGGGCGACGCTCGACAGGATGGCGTAGGCGGTCGCCCGCACCCGCGCGGGAATGAACGCGCCGCCCAGGGTGTAGGCGAGCGTCGCGGCCCCGCCGAGCGCGGCTCCGACCAGGACCCGGAGAACGCCGAGGGGGAGGATGGTGCGGCAGAAGGCAATCGGGGCCAGGGTGGCCGCGCTCCCGGCCAGGCTCCAGACGAGGAGCGTTGCGGGGGAGGTCCTGGCCGCCCGGTGCCCGAACAGGTAGGCCGAGGCGGCGCTCGCCAGGGCGCCCGCCGAGATCACCATGCCGACCACCCCCTCGGCCCGCGACCCCGGCGGGAGGATCCCGGTGATCAGGAGCGGGACGCTCAGGAACAGCGAGCGATCCACGAGGTTGATGAAGAACAGGAGCGGCAGGAGCGGCAGGAACAACGGCAGCCCCAGGAGGTCGCGGAACGACGGCCGTCCGGACGCGGCGGGCACGGACGTCCGACCGGGGACCACGGCGCGCGCGCCCTCCGCGACAGGCCCGGGGGCCAGGACAATCGGATCGACAGACCGGTCCTCCTCCTGCTCCGCGGGGACGTTCCGGTACAGGAGGCGCACGAACAGGAGCGCCAGCGTGCACAGGACGCAGGTCACCAGGAAGGCTTTGCGGATGCCGATCCATTCCGCGAGGATCCCGCCGACGAACGGTCCCAGCGCCGTGCTCAGGATCTGGGTCGCCTGCAGGAGACCCACGGCCCGTCCGATCCGCTCGCGCGGACACCCCTGGGTCACCAGGGCGATCGACATGGTCCCGAAGCCGGAGAACAGACCAAGCATGATCCGGAGCGCCAGGACGTGCCACAGGCTGCCGGCCAGGAACATCAGACCCCAGTGGAGGGCGATGGTGAACAGCACCCGCTGCACCATCAGTCGGAGCCCGACCCGATCGGCGAGCCGTCCCCAGAGCGGTCCCAGGATCGCCGCGAGGAACGGGCTGACCGTCATCAGGAAGCCGGACCAGAGGGCCACCTCGCGCCGGTCATCGACCCCGAGCGAGGCGACGTAGAAGGGGAGGAACGGCATCACCAGGGTGAAGCCGAAAAACACCATGCCGGCGGCGACGGTCACGGCGATTTGGTTGACACGCCACTGTTCGCGGGGCATCGAAGGGCGGTGATGGTAGCACGCCGCCGGAGCGGCGCGGATGGCGCCGCGCCGACTCACGAGCGCGCCGGCAGGGTCCCGCGCGGCCGACCCGCGCCCGCTCCGCGGCTGATACAATGCCTCTTCTCTTTCCGGTGCCCCGGTGCTCCGAGACGATTCCCCGCCCGCCCCCGAGACTGCATACGTCCCGCTGGTCGCCGTCCTCCGGGGCGGGCAGGTCGAATCCCTGCACCACGGCGCCATCGCGGTGGTCGACGCCTCGGGCGCCGCCGTGGCGTCCTGCGGCGATCCGGAGACCCGGGTCTTCCTGCGCTCCGCGGCCAAGCCGGCGCAGGTCCTGCCCTTGCTGCGGGAGGGTGGGGCGGAGCGCTTCGGGCTCGACGCCGCGGCGCTGGCGGTGATGATCGGGTCGCACAACGGCGAAGCCATCCACCTGGAGGCGGTGCGCCGGGTGCTGCGCGCCATCGGTCTCGACGAAGGGGCGCTCCAGTGCGGCGTGCACGCGCCGTTCCACCGGGGCACGGCCAGGGCGCTGCGCGAGCGGGGGCTCGAACCGGGCGTGCTGCACAACAATTGCTCCGGCAAGCATGCCGGAATGCTGGCGCTGGCGGTCCATCTGGGAAGCGACGTCGCCTCCTATCTCGACGCCGGCCACCCGGTCCAGCGACGGATCCGCGAGGCGATCGAGAGCCTGTGCGGGCTCGGGCCCGGGGCCGCCCGCGCGGCGGTGGACGGCTGCTCCGCCCCGACCTTCGCGGTGCCGCTCCGGGCGGCGGCCCTCCTGTACGCGCGCCTCGTCGAACCGGATCGGGCGCCTCCGCCCCTGGCCGCCGCGGCGCGCAGCGCCGTCGCGGCGATGCGGCTCCACCCCGATCTGATCGCGGGGGAGGACCGGATCTGCACCGTCCTGATGCGGCTGGGGAGCGCCGGTCTCATCGCCAAGATCGGGGCGGAGGGGATCTTCGGCCTGGCCTTCGAGCGGGACGGCCATGGCATGGGGATCGCCCTGAAGATCGCCGATGGCAACGGGGAGCGTGCCCGGTACATGGCGATCCTGGAGGTCCTCCGGCAGCTCGGCGTGCTCGACGCGGCCACCACCGATCGTCTGGCGGCCCGCTTCGTGGAAGCGATCCGCAGCCACCGGGGGATGGTGGTCGGAGAGGTGCGCCCGGTGTTCGCCCTGCGGCGTCCCGACCCGCGTCCCCGGCCGGGGCGGGCGCCGGAAGCGGGCGGCGCCGGATAGGCCCCATCCGCTGTGCTATACTCGCGCGCTCGATCCAGGTGCCCATTCGGTCCTGTCCCGCGCCGCAGCCGCCCCGGAGGAATCGTCATGAGCGGAGTCGTCGAAGTCGACGATGTGAACTTCGAGTCGGAAGTCCTGAAATCCCCGCTTCCGG
Organism: Candidatus Polarisedimenticolia bacterium; assembly: GCA_050747445.1. Taxonomy (GTDB): domain Bacteria; phylum Acidobacteriota; class Polarisedimenticolia; order Gp22-AA2; family Gp22-AA2; genus JBOGOE01. Next base: position 2,689 of record JBOGOE010000037.1, read on the forward strand.
TGCTGCTCGACTTCTCGGCGGAGTGGTGCGGTCCGTGCAAGCTCCTCGAGCCGGTCGTCCGGGAGCTCGCGGGGGAGTACGGAGGGCGCCTGAAGGTGGCGCATCTCGACATCGACCGGGGCCAGGAAACCGCCACGCGCTACGGCATCATGTCGGTCCCGACCGTCCTGTTCTTCAAGGAGGGACGGGTGCTCGATCAGCACCTTGGTTATGCGCCCAAGGAGAAGCTGATCGAGAAGATCGCACCGCTGCTGTGAGTCCCCGCCCCGCGCCCGGTCCGTCCCGGCCGTTCCGCCGCGACCGCCTCGCCGCGCTGGCCCTCCTGGCGGTTCTCGCCGCACCGGCATCGCTTCCGGCGCAGAAGCTGCCGAAGCCGCAGCCGACGCCGGGGCATCGGGTCGGCGACCTCGCGCACGATTTCACCCTGCAGGACCTCCAGGGACGGACCATCCGGCTGCGCGACCTGCGCGGCAGGAAAGTCGTGCACCTGGTGTTCTGGGCGTCCTGGTGTGTTCCCTGCATGCAGGAAATCCCCGTCCTGCGGGCCCACTACGACAGGTACCGGGCCCGCGGGCTGGAGATCCTGGGCGTGGTCCTGCAGATGAACCAGACACCGGACATCGTCCGGGTCATCAGCCGCCAGTTCGAAGTGAACTATCCGGTCCTGTTCGACGCCGACGACGTCGCGCGCAAGAAGTACCGGGTCGAGGCCATCCCTCAGAACTTCCTGATCGACCGGGACGGCATCATCCGGCATGCCGGCACCGTCCTGCCGCGCGACTACGACGCCCTCCTCGAGAAGCTCCTGCAGGGCGAAACGAAGCCGGCGTCCGATTGACGCTCCCGGGGCCGGGGACTAAGATCTCCGCGTGAGGAGCCCCGGTTGCCGAGCCTTTCTCCCCTGAAGCGGGAACGGGCCGTCCTGGTCGGCGTGTGCCGCGGCCGGGCGGACCGCGCCGTCGTCGACGAGCACCTCGACGAGCTGGAGCGGCTCGCGGAGACCGCCGGAGGGCGGGTCGTGGGGCGGCTGGTCCAGGAGCGGGGAGTCACCAGCCCCGCCACCTGCCTGCGGCGCGGCAAGGTCGAGTCGCTCGCCGAACTGGCCCGCGACCAGGGTGCCGGTCTGGCGGTCTTCGACGACGATCTTTCGCCGGCCCAGGTGCGCAATCTGGAAGCGGCGGCCGGCATCAAGGTCCTCGACCGATCGGCGCTGATCCTCGACATCTTCGCCCGCCGCGCCCGCTCCCGGGAGGCGAGGACCCAGGTCGAGCTGGCGCAACTTCGCTACCTCCTGCCCCGCCTCACCCGTCAGTGGACCCACCTGTCACGACAGGACGGAGGCATCGGCCAGCGGGGCGTCGGCGAAACGCAGCTCGAGCTCGATCGCCGATTCATCCGCCGGCGCATCGGGCGGCTGCAACGCGACCTCGCCGCCATCGAGACGGAACGCGGCGAGCGCCGCAAGCGGCGATCCGATCCGACCGTGGCGTTGATCGGCTACACCAACGCGGGGAAGTCGACCATCCTGAACCTGCTGACCGGCGCCGGGGCCTTCGTGGAAGATCGCCTGTTCGCGACGCTGGATCCGCTGGTCCGGCGCTGCGCGCCGGCCGGTCGGCCGCCGTTCCTGCTGATCGACACCGTCGGGTTCATCCGCAAGTTGCCGCACCACCTGGTCGCCTCGTTCCGGAGCACGCTGGAGGAGGCCGGTGAGGCCGATCTGCTGCTGCACGTCGTCGACTGCGCCTCGCCGGCGCGCGAGGAGCAGAGGCGCACCGCGTCCGCCCTCCTCGACGATCTCGGGCTGGGGCAGCGTCCCACCCTGCTGGTCTTCAACAAGATCGACCGCGCCGCGGGGCCGCTGGTGGAGCGGCTGCGCGCGGAGCACCCGGAGTCCGCTTTCATCTCGGCGCTCCAACCCGCCGACGGCCGGCGCCTCGAGACGAGGGTCCGGGAAGCCCTGGCGCTGACCCGTCGGGGAGCCTCGATGCCTGTGGCGTCGCGCTGCGCGGGAGCGGCGGACGACGCGGAACGCGTCGTGCAGGCCCCCGGGGAGAGACCCGCGTGACCCGGCGCCGGGGTTCGGGGGCGGGTGGCCGGGTCCGCGTCGGGGTGATTTTCGGCGGCCGATCCGTGGAGCACGCCGTGTCGCTGGTTTCGGCGCGCGCCATCATGGGGGCGCTCGATCCCGGGCGCTACGAGGTCGTGCCGATCGGCATCACGCGCCAGGGGCGGTGGCTCACCTCGGGGACACGCTACGCCATCCCGCCGGATCCCTCGGTCGGGGGGCTCGTCATCCTGAAGCACGGCGCCGCCGCGCGCGCCGGGAGCGTCCGTGCACGCG
>JBOGOE010000038.1:0-7536 GCA_050747445.1 Candidatus Polarisedimenticolia bacterium
GCTCGGGCTCTCCGGCCCGGCCGCGTCGCTCGCCAGCCTGCACAACGTCCTTGCGGCCTTCGCGTGGGTGCCGCTCGGGGTGTGGGCGCTGCTGCGCGGCGCGGCGACCGCGAACGGCCGGTTCCTCGCCCTGGCCGGCGCCTGTCTCGCGGTCGTCCTCATGACCGCCGAGCCGGCCTCTCTGCTGGCGTTCCTGACGCTCGCCGGGACGCTTCTCCTCACCGGCGACGATCGCGGCGGACGCACCCCGCCCGGTCGGATCCTGCCGGTCCTGGGCCTGGTGCTGATCGCCGGGGGATTGCTGGCGTGCGTGCAGATCCTGCCGGCGCAGGCGCTCCTGCCGCTCACCCCGCGCGGCTCCGGCTTTGCGCCGGACGAAGCGTTGAAGTGGTCGCTGCAGCCGGTGCGCTTTCTGGAGATGGTCCTGCCGCGCCTGTTCGGCGACCCGACCCGCCTGTCGCCCGGCGCCTGGTGGGGCCGTTTCCTGTTCGAGGGGGGGTACCCGCTGCTGCTCAGCGTCTACGTCGGGCTCGCCCCCCTGCTGCTGGCGGGCGCCGCCCTTGTGGAGCGCGGCGCCGGCGGGATCCGCCGGCGGGCGCTCGGCGCCGCCGCGTTGTTCGGCGCCCTTTTGGCTCTCGGAGGGCACGCGGCGATCTACCGGGGGCTCCACGACGCCATGCCGCTCCTCCGGCAGATCCGCTACCCGGAGCGCTTCCTGCTGGCGGGGCTCGTTCCGCTGGCGCTGCTCGCCGCCGAGGGGCTGGACCGGCTGTCCGAGCGCGGGATGAGGCGCCGCACGCTGCGGCTCGCGGTGGCCACCGGCGCGCTGCTGTTCGCGGCGGCGACCCTGCTGGCGGCGGCGCCGGGGAGCGTCGACCCGGGGCTCGCCCGCATGGCGCATCTGCCGGCCGCCCTGCTCGAGACCGAGATGGGGGCCGGAATCCGGGGCGCCCTGCTGACGACCTGCCTGTGGGCGTTCGCCGAAGCGGCGCTACTGGCGCTGGCGGCCGGCGCGGCGGGCCGGCAGGGAACGGCCGGCCGTCTCGCCCCCTGGGGGCTCCTCGCCGGGTCGGGTTTGTCGCTGGTCCTGGCGGCCTCCCCGGCCCTGTCGACATCCGCCCCCGGCTGGATCGAAGCTCCCTCACCGCTCTCCGGCACGGTGGGACACGGGGCGGATGCGCCGCGGCTGCACCACGAACCCCGTCCCGCGGACCTGAGCATCTGGGCGCGCACCGACGAGATCATCTGGGGATTCCGCTTCGACCGGTTCACCTACAGCCTGCAGACCGGTCTCACCGACCGGGTGCCGACCGTCTTCGACGCCGCGACCGATCGGATGGATCTCGGGGAACAGACCGGCCTCGGCCGGGCGCTGCCGGCGCTGCCGCTTAGGGAGCAGATCAAGATCCTCCGCGTCGCGGGCGCCGGGTTCCTGCTGTCGTACGCCGCACTTGATGATCCGGGGCTCGCCCCCGGCCCCGTGCTCGAAGGGTTCAGCCGCCCGCCGCTGCGAATCTACCGGGTCGAGCGGCCGCTGTCGCGCGTCCGGTTCCGCGCGCGCGCGTCGGCGCCGGGCTGGCCGGCCGACCCGGCCCGCAGCCTGGCCGATCCGCGCTACGATCCGGAACGCGAGGTGCAGATCGAAGCGGGCGCCGCGTCGTCCGGCTCCGTGCCGCCCGGCCCGCCGGGAGCGGGGGAGGGTGAGGTCCCGGGACCGGAGGGCGGCGACGAGGTCCCCGTCGGGATCCTCACGGATCGGCCCGAGAGGGTGACGCTGCGGCTGACGGCGCCCCGCCCCGGGTGGGTCGTCCTGGCCGACGCCCACGCCCCGGGATGGACCGCGACGTTGGACGGCCGTCCGGTCGAGCTGCTGCGGGCCGACGGCGTGTTCCGCGCCGTCGGCGTCGGGGCGGGGGAGCACACGATCGAAATGCGTTATCGCGTTCCCGGTCTGGCTCCGGGACTGGGTCTGGGGCTCCTCGGCGCCGCCGGGCTCGTGGCGGCCGCCCGGTTCCGCGGCGACCGCCGGGTGGCGGCCGGGTGAGCGCCGGCGGTCGCGCCCCCGCCGAGGCGAGCCGGGGCGATCGGGGCGTTCTCCTGGGGCTCCTCGGGCTGCTGGCGTTCGCCGCGGCCGCGACGCCGCTGCGCAACTACGACTACTGGTGGCACCTCGCGACCGGGCGTCTGATCCTGGACGAGGGGCGGGTGCCGCGCGCCGATCCGTTCTCCTTCACGGCCGCGGGCGCCCCCTGGATCGACCACGAGTGGCTCTTCCAGGCGCTCCTCTACCTCGGTCATACCACCGTCTCCCCGGCCGGTCTGGTGACTCTCAAGATCGCCGCCGTCATGCTCCTGGCGTGGCTTCTAGCCACCCGTTTGTGGCGCGAGGGGCACGGTCCGGCGGGGACCGCCGTCCTCCTGGCGCCGGCGCTCGCCGGCGCCGCCTTCCGGCTGGACGTGCGGCCGGAGCTGGCGACGCTGCTCCTGCTGCCGCCGGCCATCGAGCTGGCGATCCGGGGCCGCGACGGGGGTGGGCGACGTCCGCTCCTGGTCCTCCCGGCGCTCGCGGCGATCGGGGCGAACCTGCACGTCGGGATCGTCCTGCTGCCCGTGATCCTCCTCGCGGGCGCGGCCCTCACCGTGCTCCACGAACGTATCGTGGCGCCGCCCGGGACGGCCGGAAGCGCGGCGCCCGCGTCCTTCGCGCCGCGGCTGGCGCTCACCGCCCTCGCGGCGGCGCTCGCCACCGGGTTCAATCCGTACGGCTGGGGGATCTGGCGCGTGCCGTTCGAGCTGTCGCGCGTCCTCGCCGGCCTGCCGTCGCCGAACCTCGAGTGGGCGCGCCCCGCTCCCGGTGACTTTCCGCTGTTCTTCGCCGCCGCGGCGATCGCGATCCTGGTCCTGGTGGCCGGTTTCCGGCGGATCGACCCGATCGGAGCCGCGGCGCTCCTGATCGCCGCCGTCCTCGCGTTCCTCCATCTGCGGAACATCGGTCTGTTCTTCCTGCTCCTGCCGCTCGGTCTGGCGCGCCCGGCGCGCGCCCTGGTGGCGGCGGCCCAGAAGGCGCGCCTGTACCGGACCGGGATGGCCGGTGGGCGGGTTCGCCCCGGATTCGTGGCGGCCGCCGTGGTCCTGGTCGGGAGCATTCCGGCGATCGCCCTCCTGCCGCCCCGGATCGCCTGGGGCCTCGGCGTCGCCGCCGACAACGAGCCCTGGGCGGCGGGCGACTTCCTGGAGCGCGAGCAGGTGGGCGGGCGCCTGTTCAACGACGTGCGATTCGGCGGCTACCTGATCTGGCGGCGCGCTCCGGCGCACCGGGTCTACATCGACGGCCGTAACGAGGTGTACGCCGATCTCCTGAAGGAGACCTTCGAGGCCCTCAAGGACCCGGAGGCCTGGACCGCCCTCCTCGAACGGCACGGCATCGACGCCGCCTTCCTGCGCTACCCGCCCACCAAGCAGAAGGTCCGCTACCCGGGGCGGCCGGGCGGGCCGCCGATCGCGGGCGAGCGCGCCTTCGCGGCCGCCTATTTCCCGAAGGATCGCTGGGCGCTGGTCTACTGGGACGACGATGCGATGATCTACCTGAAACGGAGCCCCGGGAACGCCGGCCGGATCGACCGCCTCGAGTACCGCGCCATCCACCCCGACGACTGGCAGTATCTCTTCGCCGGCGTACTGGTCGGCCGTGTGCCGGTGGGGCCGATCCTGGGGGATTTGGATCGCAAGCTGCGCGAGGACCCGGCCTGCCTGCGGGCGCAGCGGCTCCGGGCCGGATTCGCCGGACTGGCCGACGAGCTGGCGCGGCGGGATCCCGCCGCGGTGATCCCGGGTGGGTGACTCTTTCTGTCAGCCGGCGTCCGGCCGACTGACAGAACTTGCTAGTATCGGTCGCGGGTTTCACTCATGTACTCCTCCACGACGCTGACGTCCGAACCGAAAGCTCAATGGGGGCAAGGGTTTGCCTTCGCCGTCCCGCCGGCACCGGCGGCTGGCATCGGGGTTGCTCTTCACCGATGCTCGAAAGGAGGAACGACGAATGCGCAAACAGAAGGGCTTCACGCTCATCGAGCTCCTGATCGTCGTCGCGATTATCGGTATCATCGCGGCTATCGCGATTCCGAACCTGCTGAACGCGATCGACCGGGGCAAGCAGAAGAGGACGATGGCCGACATGCGGTCCATCGGCACGGCGGTCGAGTCGTACGCCGTGGACAACAACTTCTACCCGAGGACCGGCACCACCCTGCCAAGCGGCAACATCTCGCCGATCTACATCGGCACGGTGCCGGCGAACGACGGGTGGAACAACCTCTGGCTGTACGCCACCGACACGAACGGCACCCAGTACACCATCGAGAGCATCACCAAGGACAGCACCAACAACTCCGACGGCGGCGGTCAGACGAACAGCTTCAACTGCGACATCGTCTTCGCCAACGGCCAGTTCTGGCAGTGGCCGCAGGGGACGCAGACCTAAGCGATCCGGTCTGCTGCGTCATCGGGGCGGTGCCTCAGGGCACCGCCCCTTTTTTTCTTTTCAACCTCCTTCCCGGGATCTCCCATGTCTCCTGATCGGGCCGGCGCCGCCGCCCGCCGCGTGGTGCTGCCGCTGGCCGCCGTCCTGTTCGTGACCGTCGCGATCCTCCTGCCGCCGGAGATCCATCCCTGGTCCGGGGCCGCGGCGACCGCGCTGCTCGGGGCGGCGGTGGTCCTGGCGTTCGCCGCGACGGATGGAGCGCAGGCTCCCGCCTGGCTGGGCCTGCCGGTGGCGCTCGGCGTGCTGCCGGTTCTGGCGGCCTCCTGCCGCGCCCACGCCCTCGACGAGGCGGCGTACGTCCTGTCGCTCCTGCTCGCCGGTCTCGCCGGGGGCGCCCTCGCACGGGACGAGCGGTGGCGCGGGGCGCTCCTGCGCCTGCTCGCGGGGCTGGGGGCGGCGGTGGCGCTGCACGCGTGGGTGCAGGCCCTGGTGATCTACCCTGTCCTGGCCGGCGCGATCCGGGCCGCCGATCCCGCCGATCCGAGCGGCGTCCTGGTGCGGCTCGAAGCGGGCCGCCCCTCGGGTCCCTTTTCCCTGCCCGCGGCCCTCGGCGGCTTCATCGCCCTGACGCTGCCGCTGGTGGCGGCCGCCGCCCTGAAGGGAACGCGGCCGCGGCGCCGGGCGGCCGCGGCGATCGTCGCGGTCCTCCTGATCTCGGCGCTCCTCCTGGCGCGATCGATCGGGGCGCTGCTGTCGGGGGCGGCGGGAATCCTCTGCCTCGTCCCGCTGCTGCCGGCGCGGCGGCGGGTCGCCGCGGCGGCGGGTCTCGTCCTCGCGCTGGCGGCGGGGGCCGTCCTGTTCGCCGCGACCCGGCACGACGTGCGCGGCGCCGCCGGCGCCGACCCGCTGACCCTGAGGGCGGGAAACTGGCGCGCCGCGGTCGTGATGATCGCCGGCCGGCCGGTGCTCGGAGTCGGACCGGGGGCCTTCGCCACCCATTACCCGCGGCACGTGCGCCCCGGCATGAACGAGAGCCGCCACGCCCACAACTCGTATCTGGAGGCGGCCGCCGGCTGGGGTCTCTGGATCCTGACGCCGATCGGCGTCCTGGTCGCCGCGGTCGCGGGGGCGTTGCGGCGATCCTGGCGCGCCGCCTTGACCTCCGCGCCCTGCGACCCGGCGCTGCCGGTGCTCGCCGGTGGCGTGGCCTTCCTGGTCCACAACCTGGGGGATTTCACGGCCTGCCTGCCGGGAGTGGCGCTGCCGGCCGCCATGCTTCTCGGGCTGGGGCTCGGAATGGACCGGGGGCGCCGGGACGGGGTGGCGCGGGTGACGCGCAGTCCGGCATCCTGGTGGCGCCCCCTCCGGGTGGCGGGCGCCGCGATCCTCGCGGCGCTCCTGACGCAGCACGCAGTGGCCGCGGCCCGGGTCGCCGGGCTCCTCGACCGGGCCGCGGACGCGGTGGGACGGGGGGATTTCGACGCGGCGTCGGGGCCGGTCCGGGAGGCGATGCGCCTGCGTCCCGGCGATCCGGCGCCACCGGCGTTTCTGGCGCAGATGGTCCTGGCCCGCTTCATGGAGGTCCCCGCGGCCCGCGCCCGCGGGGAGGCGGCCGCGACCCGCGCCGTGGCGCTCGACCCGGAATCGGCGGTGCTGCATCACACCCGGGCGCTCTATCACGAAGCGGCCGGGGAACGCGCGGCCGCCTGGTGCGAGCAGGCGGAAGCGCGCCGGCTCTATCCCCTCAAGGAACGGTACGCGGCTCCCGCATCGCCGCCGCCTGCGGGGGAGCTCCGTTGATGGGGACTCGCCCGGTCGTGGCGCTGCCCGCCCTGGCGATCGGGCTCCTGGTGCTGCTCGCCCCTTTCGGCGAAGGGGGGCGCGCCACATCGATCCTGTGCCTCCTTCACCTTCTGGTCTTCACGCTGGCCGGAGGGGCGTTGATTCTGTCCCGGTCGGATCGGGAGCCGGTGCCGGAGGGGGCCCGGCTCCCGGCGATTGCGGCGGCGGCCGCGGTGCTCCTCGCGGCTCTCTCGGCCTGGTCGTCGGGGTACCGGCTGGCGGGTCTGCTCGGCTGGACCGACATGGCGGCGGCGCTGGCGCTGTTCCTGGCGATCCTGGTCCTGCCACGCGCCGCCACCGCGCCGGGGTGGCTGCGGGCGGTCTTCCTCGCGTCCACCGCCCTGCAGGCGGTCCTGGCGATCGTCCGGTACCAGGACGGAGGGGCGATGGCCGCCGGCCGATCGTTCCTCAATCCCAACCATCTGGCCGCCTATCTGAACGCCGGCGCGCTGGTCGCCCTGGCCGCCGCCGACCAGGTCGCGCGCGCGGCCCCGCGCCGGTCGCTCCGCGCCGCCCTGCCCTGGTTGTTGCTGGCGCTGCTCCATCTGGCGGCCTCCCTGCCCCTGGCGTCGAGGGGCGGGCTGCTCGGTCTGGGAGCCGGGATCCTCCTCCTCGGGGCGCGCCGATTCCGGAGCCTGACGCCGCCGATGCGGCGGGCGGCGGTGGCGGCGACCCTGCTGGTGGCGCTCGCCGGCGTCGCGGCCCTCCACGATCGGTTCCGCTCCACCCCCGACCCCTATCGCTTTCACCGGCTCCCGATCTGGCGGGCGTCCCTCGGCATGCTGCGCGACCGGCCGGTGCTCGGCATCGGGCCGGGGCTCTTTCCCCACCTGGCGCCGCGCCACAATTTTCCCGCGGAGGAGGGGCTGCTGCGCTACGAGCGGGGCTTCACCGGCGCCCACAGCGGCCTGCTGACGATCCTGGTGGAGCAGGGTCTTGCCGGGGCCGCGGCGGCTTCCGCGGCGCTCGGGTTCCTGCTGGCGCGCCTGCTGCGGGCCGCGCGCGAGGGGTCGCGCGGGAGACCCGCCGCGTCGTTCACCGAAGGAATCGCCGCGGCCCTCGCGGCCCTGCTGGCCCAGGGGCTGGTCGAGGACCTTCAGGAGAGACCGGCGCTGATCCTGATCCCGTCGCTCCTGTGCGCGGCGGCGCTGGCGCACGCCGGCCGGCGCGCGGCCGGCACGGCGTCTGGTCCGGCCGGCGGGTGGTCCCCGTCG
>JBOGOE010000039.1:0-5982 GCA_050747445.1 Candidatus Polarisedimenticolia bacterium
GCCATCTGCAGCCCGGCGTGCAGCAGACCGGCCCACAGACCGTGCCGGAACCCGGCGTGGAAGTTGCGCACCCGCCAGAGCTCCCGCCCCGCCCACGAGGCGCGGAAGCGATCCTCGTAACGCGACAGGAACTCCGCCGACAGGTCGTTCGCCAGGATCGCCTCGAGCGTCACCTCCGCCGCGATCATCCCCGCCTTCATGGAGGTGTGGATCCCCTTCAGCCGCATCGCGTTGAGCATCGAGGCGGAATCCCCCGCGATCAGGCAACCCGAAAGGTACGGCCGCGGCATGGCGTGAATCCCCCCCTCGGGGATCGCCTTGGCGCCGTAGGCCAGCAGTTTCGCGCCGCGCAGCATCGGCCGGATCGCCCCATGGGTCTTGAGCGACTGGAACAGATGGTGCATGTCGAGGCGGGGATCGAGATAGTCGAGACCGATCACCAGACCGATGTCGAGGAGGTCCCCCCCCATGCCATAGATGAAGGCGCCTCCGAAGGTGCGGGCATCGAGCGGGAACCCCATGGTGTGGACGACGCTCCCCGCCCGCACGGTCCCCTTGGGGCACTCCCAGACTTCCTTGAGGCCGATGGCGTAGACCTGGGGCTGCCGCCCCCGATCGAGACCGAAACGGGACACCAGTCGCTTGGTGAGGGTGCCGCGCGGCCCCTCGGCGAGGACCGTGACCTTCGCGCGGACGTCGATCCCCGGCTCGTAGCCGGCGCGCCGCTTTCCCTGCCGGTCGATGCCGCGGTCGCCGGTCCGCACGCCGATCACCCGGTCCCCGTCGAACAGCGGCTCCCCCGCCGCGAAGCCGGGGAACAGATCGACGCCGGCGGCCTCGGCCTTGCGCGCCATCCATCGGACCACGCTGCCGAGCGACGCGACGTAGTTGCCGTGATTGCGCAGGGGGGGCGGGACGATCGGCAGCGGCAGCCTCGCACCGCGGGTCAGGAACCAGACCGCGTCGGTGGTGACCGGCCCTTCGAGCGGGCAGTCGGTCGCGAAATCCGGGAACAACTCTCGCAGCGCCCGCGGATCGACGACCGCTCCGGAGATGCCGTGCGAACCGATCTCCCGCCCCTTCTCCAGGACCGCGACCGACAGATCGAGCGGTCTCCCCTTCCCCTCGCGCGCGACCCGTTCGTTGTGCTCCTTGAGGAGCTGCTTCAACCGGATGGCGCCGGCCAGCCCCGCCGGTCCGGCGCCGACGAACAGGACGTCCACGTCGAGTGATTCGCGCTCCGCGCCGCTCATCGCACCCCCGGCCGCGCATTATATCCAGAGGTCCGGGACGGCGCCGCCGGCAGGCAAGGTCTTCTTCAACCCCGAGGAGCTGGTGGTGAATGGGGCCGGGCATGAACGGCGAGCGGTCACTCGAGCATCGAGAACCCGGCGGGGGCGGATCGATTCAACGGCAGATCGCAACGTGATCCGGATCGGGCGAGGAGACCTCCGTCGCATGGGCCTCCGGTAGCGCGGCGTGAAGTGCATGGCTCCTTCAGAGCGGCGGGCTCTGCGCTTCCTTGATGCTGACATAGCCAGAGATCCAACGCAGGTCGGCGGCGGAGACCGCCTCGACCAGGCGGATGATTCGAGGATTGGAATCAAGCACCAATCGCACGAGCGGGTCGTTCCATCTCATGGGCAGGAGCGTGTTGTGCGGTCGCGCGCAGCCTGCATGGGGTGGATCGCGGCGCAACAAATCGACGAGCGCCCCCGCCTCCTCCACCTCGTGGTCGCGCAGGAACCCGGGGAGCACCGCGAGCCCATCGTGTTTGATCCCGGGCGGGCGGATCCCGCCCGGCATGCCTCAGGGGTGGACCATGGCATCATCCCGCCACTCCGGCCGACTCGGAAAGGAACCGGCGGATGCCGGCAAACGTATCCTGCCAGCCGCGGGCGCAGGCGGCGCGGAACTTCTCACCTTCGGGCCCGATCGGGAATCCGTCCTGCGACACGCGGAGGACGGCTCCTTGCGGATCCGCGGTGACGACAAACTCCGTCGCGAAATCCGCCTCGAAGGGCAACGGGCCGCTCCTGGCACGATACCGATAGTCCGTCAGCACCATCCGTCGCGGCGGATCGAACGTCCGGATGGTCGCCGCCGTCACGTACTCCGGATCGTCCTCGGACCCGCCCCATGCGGCGGCCCACATGCCACCCGGCTGGGCCAGCACCACGGCCCGCGCCACCCCCCACCACGCTCGAATCGCGCTGGGTGTGTGCAGGAGGGCGAACAGCCGCTCCGTGCCGACGGGGAACGCCTCCGCATGCACGAGTGCCCGCGTCGCGGGGGACGCCGCCTGGGCCGGCGGGTGCTCGCCGACCGAAATCGCCAGGCCGTCGGGGTCGCTGTACTCGGCCACCCGGGCGCCGAAAGTTTCTCGGGGCGGCTGCCTGCACGGCACACCCCTCTCGACCATCCGCGCGTGGAATGCATCGAGTCTCGGAACACCAAGACCGGGACGACATCGCCCCGCAGGGAGGTGTTGCAACGCCTCGACCTGGGCCACGGTCCCTCCGGCGACATGGAGCGCCAGCGTTGCTCCCCCGGTGGCGAACTCGGTCCAGCCGGGGGACTCGAATCTCACCGGGACTCCGAGCAGGTCCCGATAGAACGACACGGCCCGCTTCATGTCGCTCACGAACACGACGGCGTAGTTCACACGTACGGCGACCTCGTCCTCCGTTCCGGTCCGGGCCATGGTCCGCGTCCTTTCCCCCGCCGGCTACGCCTCAGCGACCGCTGAAGAGCGTCTTCTCGTCCACGAAGCAGAGCGGGTTCCCGAATCGATCCTTCATGTAGAACGACCGCTCGCCCCAGGGGCGGATCGCGATCTCCCCCATGGGCAGGCCTCCATCGCCCGTTTCCTCCGAGAGTCCCTTCAAAATCGCCGCCCTCCGATGGACCGCCTCCAGGTCCTCGACGGCGAAGTAGACATGCTCGAAGTTCGGCCGCGGAACCGTGGCGTCACCGTCCGCCACGGCATCGTACAGGGCGAGGATCACGCCCCCACAGTCGAAATAGTGCCGCCCGGGGGACACCTGCACTCCCTCGATGCCCAGAAGGGTGGCGTAGTACAGGGCCGCCTGCCCGATGTCTTCGACGGGGAGAATCACCCGGTACAATCGGATCCGGCCGACGGCGGTCCCATCCATGGCGGCTCGAGGCTCCTGCCCGGGACTACGGCGCTGGTTGTCCAAAGCCGAGCACGTACCCCGCGGGATCCCGCACGGCGAATTCCTCCATTCCATAAGCCTTCTGGATGACGGGACCGTAGACGATGTCCGCTCCGTTGGCCCGCAGTTCGGCGTGGAGCTCCCGTACATCGCGGACCCAGAAGAACGCGTCCCACGTTCCGCCCTGCCCTTCGTTCGGGCTGACGGGCGCTGACGCGTCCACAACCCGCAACATGATCGCCAGGCCGTCGCGGCTGATGATTGCGAATTGCGGTGGAACGCCGCCCGCATACTCGCGGCGAAAGCCGAGCACACGCTCGTAATGCGCCAGGGCCGCCTCGAGGTCCTTCACGGGAAAATACGGAGCGCTGCGGAGCAACTGGCCGGTCGGGTTGACGGACATTCGTCACCTCACGGGGACCTTACGGTGCGATTCTCGCCTTCTGGATCTGCGGCATCAGCAGGTCCCGGACATAGTGCCAGTACGGCACGAGCGCCAGCGCATCCTTCGCATGCTCCTCCGCCGCACTCAAATCGGGAGGTGTCTGATTGAGGCGGGACCAGGCGAGACTCATCAGCAGCTCCGCCTCTCCCCAGGAGGGTTCCAGCGGGTCCTTCACGGTGCCCTTCTGCTGCCGCGCGAGACGCACCCCCCTGGCGTACGTCTCCAGGGCCCGCTCCCTCCCGCCGCCGTGTTCCGGAGGGTTGTACCACTCGCTGGCTCCCAGGAGCCATAGCAGGCGGGGATTTTCGGGCGCCTCCCGCCGCGTCTCTTTGAACAATTCCACGAACCGGGACACCAGGTCCTGGACACGCGCCGGATCGTCCAGGTTCAGGAAGGTCAGTGACTGGAGACACCCGATGGTGCCGATCCGGGCGTCCACGAATCCCGGATCGCGACGGGCCGAGGTTTCGAAGTCGAGCAACGCCTGCTCCAGATCGCGTCCGAGCTCCCTCCGATCGGCGGACTCGTTGAAGCCGTTCAATGTCCGCCGCCACAAGGCGAATCCCCGCCAATAGTGCACCCGGGACGCGAAGTTCTCCTCGGCGCCCGTCAGCTCCAGGGAGGCCAGGACCCCGTGGAGTCGCTTGAGCGCCGCCCGGTCACCCTCGTAGTCGGCACGCACGATCTGCGCGACGATGCCGGCGACGGTGGCGCGGGCCTTCGGCCTCGCGTGCACCGCCACGGGGACCGGGAAGAGAAGCAGGAGCGCCCAGAGGACGACGGGACCATGGTGTCCGGCCATCGGCAGAAGTCCGCGTGTGGCGCCGATGCGAGCCCCGAGCCCCGGAACCTCCTGATCGGACCGTGCGTGCTTAACCCTCGAGCGGTTCATGCGCGGGAGTCTACGACCGCGAACGGGTCGGGACAACAACGAACCGGCAGACGGCATCTGCCGGCGGTCAACGGGCGTTTGCGGGCGCCGGGCGGCCGGGACCGATCGAGGAGCCTGTCCGGGTATTGCGCGACCCAACGGAATACCCGGACAGGCTCCTAGCGACCGAGGTCGCGCAATTCCCGGGACCTCTGCCGGCTGGCGAGGATGGTCGTGCCCGAGCGCAGGGCGATCTGGAAGCGCGAGCCGTCGTATCGGGTCCACGAGGCGACATAATCCAGGTTGACGACGCGCGAACGATGCACGCGCACGAACATGCGCGGATCGAGTCGTCGTTCAAGGTCGGAGAGCGGCAGGTTGATCGTGAATCGCCGTCCTCCGGCATGAACGATCACAAAGTCGTCGCAGGCTTCGAGCCGCTCGACGGCCCCGGCCCGGATGGGCACGATCCGGCCGGCTTCCCGCACGAACAGGCGCGCCACCGGACCCTGAGCCAGGACTTCCCGCGCGCGCGCGCTCGTTGCTCCCCCGATCCGCCGCTCGATCATCGGCCGGGCGCGATCCATGGCGCGCCCGAAACGGTCACGCCCAAACGGCTTCAGCAGATAGTCGAGGGCGCCCAGCTCGAACGCGGCGACGGCGAACTGATCGTACGCCGTCGTAAAAATGACCGCTGGCGCATGCCGCACGCGCGACAGCACCTCGATGCCCGAGCAACCCGGGAGCTGGACGTCCAGAAACACCAGATCGGGCCGGTGTCGGTCGATCGCTTCAATCGCGGCGCGGCCATCGGTGGCATCGCCCAGGCAGTGCATCCAGGCCACGTCCCGCATCAGTTCGCGTAGTCGGCGTCGCGCCAGAGGTTCGTCCTCGACGATTAGCCCGGTGATGCGCGGAAGGGCGCTCATGCGGCCGAGCCTTCGCGATGCGACCGGTCCAGCGGCAACTCGATGCACACCGTGAATCCGGGCGCGGTGCTGTCGATCGACAGGGTCGCGCGATTCCCGTAGAGGGCTGCAAGCCGCCGTCGCACGGAGCCAAGCCCCACTCCAGCGCTCCCGGTTTTCGCATCGCCGCGGCCGTCATCGCTCACCTGCAGCGTGAGCCGGTCGCCGTCCACGCGCGCGCGCAGGTGGATGTTGCCGCCCTCCGGGCGATCCGCAATTCCATGACGCACGGCGTTCTCGACCAGCGGCTGGAGCATGAGCGGTGGCACCAGGATCGAGAGCGACGCAGGGTCCGCGTCCGCATCCACCCTCAGACGTTCGCCCAAACGCAACTGCTCGAAAGCCAGATAATCCCGGGTGAACCGCCATTCCTGCGCGAACGGTACTTTGTCCCCGGTTCCCAGCGCGTAGCGCAGCAGGTCGCCCAGGCACTCGAGGGCCCGGTCGGCACGCTCCGGATCGCCCGCCACCAGGGCGCCCACAGAGTGCAGCGCATTGAAGAGGAAGTGCGGATTGATC
>JBOGOE010000040.1:0-6449 GCA_050747445.1 Candidatus Polarisedimenticolia bacterium
GCCCAGGAGGACGCCCGCGACCAGCAGCACCGCCCCCAGGACCGGCGACAGCCGCAGCCGGGCGAACGCCAGGAACGCGGGCCGGATTCCGCCGGCCGCCACGCGCGCGGCGTCGCTCCCGGCGTCGCCCCCGGCGTCGCGGATCGGGACGTCGGTCTCGCGCGCCAGCGCCGCCGACAGGTCGGCGCGGCAGCGTTCGAGCAATCCGTGCGGCGGCGCCTCGATCGGCTCCTGCGACAGGAGCCGCCGGAGGCGCCGCTCCGCCGCCTGTGCGGCGACGCAGCCGGCGCAGCCACGCAGGTGCGCCTCCACCCTGGCGCGATCCACGGGCCCGAGGTCGCCGTACAGGTCGAGGACGATCCGTTCGCGTGCCGCTTCGCATTCCATGCTTCGCCTCGCCTCCCGATCAGATGCCCTGTTCCGTCGAGTCGCTCCGGTGCCGCCCGCTGCCGCGATCCGCCGCCCGCGCGGGGGGCGCGAGGTCGGCCAGGCTCTCCCGCAGCCGGCGGTGCGCCCGGTACAGGCAGTTGCGCACCGTCTCCTCCGTGGTCTCCAGCGCGACGGCGATGTCGGTCAACCGTTCCCCCTGGTCATGCCGCATCTCGAAGACCAGCCTCTCCCGCGGGGCCAGGGATTCGATCGCCTCCCGCAGGCGTTTCCGTATTTCGAGCCGCAGCAGCTCGCGCTCCGGGTCGGTGCGCCGGTCGACCGCCTCGGGCGCCTCCCGGCCCTCATCGGGCCCGGCGGCCGGCCGAGGGTCGGTCCGATCCGCCACCCGCCGCCGGGCCTGGTCGAGCCAGTGGTGCGAGGCGATGCGCAGCACCCAGGTGCGGAAGGCGCAATCGCCCCGGAACGCGCGCAACGAACGGAACGCCCGGAGGAAGGTCTCCTGATAGAGGTCCCGGGCCTCCTCCGTCGATCGGGTGAGCCGGCAGGCCAGACGCAGGAGATCGCGGTCGCAGCGGCGCACCAGCTCCTCGAAGGCGGCGGCGCAGCCCCCCCTGGCCTGCTCGACGAGCGTCCGTTCATCTCCGTCCTGCACGTCCCCCGGGCCTCGATCTGGGTCCCGCGCCGATCACAGACGCGGGTTCCAGGAAAACGTGAGCAGGATACCGGCGGAAAGGGCGGGTGGCGACGTCCGGCGCCCCGCGCGGCGGGGTCGCGGGGCGGGACCGCCACGCGGGGCCGCCCGGGTCCAGTTCCCGGATGCGTCCGGAGGGTTTTCCGTCATACTCCGCCGCCGTGGATCCCGTCGCGCTCCTCCTCGTGCTGCTCGCCGCCTTTTTCAGCGCCGCCTGGAACCGGGTGCTGCACGGCGCGGAGGATCGGGTGGCGATCATGGGGGTCTCCGGCGTGATGACCGGGCTCCTGCTCCTGCCGGCGACCCTGCTATCCCCCCCCGGGGCGGTGCTGGGGCTCATTCTTCTATCGGCCCTGGCGGAGACCGCCTACAGTCTGGCGCTGTCGGCCGCCTACGCGCGCGGCGAGCTGTCGCTGACCTACCCGCTGGGACGGGGGACCGCCCCGCTCCTGGTGGCGCTCCTCGGGTGGGCGGCCCTCGGAGAGCGACCACAGGCGGCGCCCCTCGCCGGTGCGGTGATCCTGGGGGGCGGGATCGTCCTCCTGTCGCACGCCGGCTGGCGGGCGGGGCGGCTGGACGCCGTCGGTTTCGCGCTCCTCGCCGGGCTGGCGATCGCTTCGTACACCGTGCTCGACGCCCGCGCCGTGCGGCAGGTCTCCCCCGCCGCCTACCTGGGACCGGTCCTCGGCCTTCAGGGGGCGATGATCTGCGCCGGCATGCGCTGGAGCCGGGTGCGTCTGGTCCGGTCGCTCCGGCCGTCCCTCTTGGTCGCGATCAGCAGCATGGTGGCCTACGGGCTGATCCTGTTCTCCTTCCAGCGCGCCGAGGCCGGGAGGGTGGCGACCCTGCGGGAGGTCGCGGTGCTGATCGGCATCCTGCTCTCCGGCGAGAAGCCCGGCGTCTGGATCTGGACCGGGGCCGTCCTGTGCGTGGCGGGCGCGGTCCTCGCGGCCTGGTGATATCATCCGCGCCGTTTCCATCCAGGAGGGGATCATGGACCTGCGCGAGGCCTCCGCCACGCTCGTGGATCTGCTGCAGCTCACCTCGCCCCCCGTCGCCATCGCGTTCCGCGATCGGGCGCCCGACGGAGTGAGCCGCACCGCGGCCTCCGAGCCGGCCGGGTGCGGCTATTGGCGCGCGGCGGCCGGGGGCCGGGTCTTCTTCACGGCGCCCGAGGATCATCGCGCCTGCCCGGTCGGGGCGCACGTGCACAACGTCCCGCTGCCGCCCGGGGACGCCGCGCGTCTGGAGGAGATGGTGCAGACGATGGTCGGGCTCGAGTATCTGAGACGCGAGGAGGTCTCCCGCATCCCCCGTCTGGAGCGTCCGTTCGCGGGGGCGGTCTACGCGCCGCTCGCCGATGCCCCGGTGGCGCCGGACGTCGTGCTGCTCCGCGGCAACGCGCGCCAGATGATGCTGCTCGCGGAGGCCGCGGCGGCGGCCGGGGTCGCGGGGGAGGGCCCGGCGATGGGCCGGCCGACCTGCGCCGTCCTGCCGGCGGCCCTCTCTTCGGGTAAGACCGCCTCCAGCTTCGGCTGCGCCGGCAACCGGGTCTACACCGGCGCCACCGAGGACGAAGGATGGTGGGCCGTTCCGGCCGCGGCGCTCGGCCCCCTCCTGGAGCGGCTGCCGGTGATCGTCGCCGCCAACCGGACGCTCGACGCGTTCCACGCGGCCCGTCTGCAGCGTTGAGGCTCAGATCGGCGCGAACAGCGGCGCGTAGACCTCGTAGTCCGCGTGGCTGAACGCCACGAACCTCACTTCGGCCAGCCCCGCGTTCCGGGCGATGAAGCGCCGCGCCGCACCGACCGCCAGGGGCGCCGCCCGTTCGATCGGGAAGCCGTACGCTCCGGTGCCGATCGATGGGAAGGCGATGCTTCGCGCCCCCGCATCGAGCGCCAGGTGGAGGGCGTGACGGTAGGGGCCCCTTAGGGCGTCGTCCTCGCCGTGCTCCCCGCCGCGCCAGAACGGCCCCACGGCGTGCACCACCCAGCGGGCCCGAAGCCGTCCGCCCGAGGTGACCAGGGCGCTTCCCGCCGGGCACTCGCCCCGGCGCTCCCGGATCGCTAGCCCCGGATCAGCGTGCGGCTCTGCTCGCGCATGAACTGGGCGATGTAATAGGGGCCGCCGCTCGCCTTTCCGGAGGAGCCGCTCCCCTTCCAGCCGCCGAACGGGTTGATCCCGGGCCAGGCGCCGGTGGTCGCGCCGGCGCGGCGGTTGACGTAGACCACGCCCGCCTCGATCCGGTCGAAGAACGTCCGGATCTCCCGTTCGTCGCGGCTGAAGAGCCCCGCCGTCAGGCCGAACGGCGTGGCGTTCGCCAGCCGCAGCGCCTCGTCGATCGATTCGACCTCGAACAGGCAGGTGATCGGCAGGAACATCTCGATGCGGGCCAGCTCGTGGTCCTTCGGCAACCCGGCGACCACGGTGGGCCGGACGAAATGACCGTGGGCGTACGGCTCCCCCTGGAGCGGCTCGCCACCGGTCAGCACCCGGCCGTCCTTGCGGGCCAGCGCCGCGAACCGGACGTAGTTGTCGCGGGCCGCCAGGTTGATCACCGGTCCCAGCCAGTTCTCCTTGAACACCGGGTCGCCGATGGCAATCGCCTCGGTCTTCTGCACCAGCGCGCGGGTGAACTCCTGCGCCACGCTCCGATGGACGTACACCCTCGAGCAGGCGCTGCATTTCTGCCCTTGCAGGCCGAAGGCCGACTTCATCACCCCCTCCGCCGCCGCGTCGAGGTCGGCGCTCGGCATGACCAGGGCCGGGTTCTTCCCTCCCATCTCGGTGATGCACGGTTTCGGGTAGTCCCGGGAGAAGCGGCGGTAGATCTCGAACCCGACGTCCTTGGAGCCGGTGAACAGGAGACCGTCGACGCCGGGGTTGCCCACCAGCTCTTCGCCGACCATCCCACCCGGCCCGGTCACATAGTTGAACACGCCGTCGGGCAGCCCCGCCTCGCGATAGCACTGCGCCAGCTCCCAGCCGGTCAGCGGCGTGTCGGTGGCCGGTTTGAACACCACCGTGTTGCCCCCGAGGAGCGCCCCGGAGGAGGGGCCTCCCGCGAGCGCCATCGGAAAGTTGAACGGCGAGATGATCGCCCACACGCCGTACGGCCGCAGGACGTCGCGGTTGTCTTCCTTGTCCGACAGCCGCTCCATCGGCGTCTCGTAGCCGGCGTGCGCCTCGACCTGGTCGCAGTAATAGGTCATCAGGTCGGCGGTCTCCTGCACGTCCCCCATTGCCTCCAGCCGGTTCTTGCCGACCTCCATCCCCATCAGGGCCGCGAGCTCGAAGCGGCGTTTCTCGATCACTCCGGCCGCCCTGCGGACATGGGCAACCCGCTCCTTCCACGGCAGGTCGCGCCAGACGCTCTCGTAGGCGCGGCGCGCCGCGTCGATCGCCGCCTTCGCGTCGTCGCGCGTTCCCTTCGCGAACCGGCCCAGCACCACCCGCGTGTCGGAAGGACTGGTGTCCTCGAAGGTCTCCCGGCCCGCGACCTCGCGCCCGCCGATCCACTGGGCGTGGGTCCGTCCCAGGGTCTTGCGGACCTTCGCGACCGCCTCGTCGTACGCCCTGGTGAACTCCGGAGTCTGGCCGGCCGCCAGGGTGGCGTAGGTCACCTTGGGCGGGGCCGGGGGGCTCTGAGACATGATCGATCACCTCCTGTGCAGAAGCCGCATTGTAACGCAGGAAGACGGCCGGGAGCCGGTCCTGGTCAGGGACCGCCGGCCGGTGGCCGGGAGCGGAGGGAGACCAGCGCCGCGCGCGCCGCTTCACGCAGCGCGGGGTCGTCCTCCGACGCGAGAAAGCGCTCCAGGAGAGGGCGCGCGGCCTCCCCGGCGACGGCGACGATCGACCGCAGGGTCTCGCTCCGGACGCCCCGCGCCGGATCGGCGAGAGCGGTCCCGAGCGACGGGAGACCGCACCCGAGCCCCAGCCGCCCGAGGGCGCGCGCCGCCGCGATCCGCACCGCCTCCACGCCGGATGCCAGAAGCGCGCCGAGCGGCTCGCAGGCGCGGTCGTCGCCGACGGTTCCCAGAAGACGCGCCATCTCGAGGGTCGCCGGGACGGGGCGGGGTCCGGGTCCGCCGCCCGCCGGATCGAGGAGGGCCGGAAGGGACGCCGGACCCAGCTCCCCGAGGGCCCGACCGGCGGCCTCGCGCACCGACGCCACCGGGTCGGCGAGCGCCTCGACGAGCCCCGGGATCCCATCGGGCGCCCGCCGCCGGCCGAGACTCGCGGCGGCCAGGCGCCGGACCTCCGCCTGCTCGTCCCGCAGGGCCTCGACGAGGGCGCCCGCCACACGCGGGTCGTCGACGAATCCCAGGTCGTACACCGCGTCGGCGCGCGTCTCCGGGTCCGGATCGAGCGCGGCGCGCAGAAGGGGGCGGACCCGATGCCCGATCTCCAGCCCCGACATGGCGCGCACCGTCAGGCCCTCCCGCGCCACTTCCACGCGCAGCCGTCCGGCGCGGCGGAGCTTCGGATCGCGGTCGTACGCCAGGTAGTACTGCGTCCTGAACTCGGTGCCGAGCGCCGCGAACAGCCGCTCGAGATCCCCGCCGGTGTAGAGAAGCCGCCCGCCGGTCGCGGTCACGAACCCCTCGAACGGCATCCACGAGGCCACGGTCATCCCCGGGCGGACCCCGTAGACGACCGTCTGCGTCCGGGCGCACCGCCGGATCAGATCGCGCAGGTGGAGCGAGGAGAGGACGTGGCCCGAACGCTCGACGTCGTTGTCCAGCCCGTCGGTGACCACGATCACCACCTTGCGGCCGGGACGCTCGCGCAGATCGCGCAGGATTTCCCCGATCGACCGGAAGATCGCGGTACCGCCCCGCGCCGCGCCGACGTGTTTCAGGGTCCGCCCGGGATCCTCCGGCGCGGAGGTGAACGGCGTCAGGACGGTCATCTCCTCGTTGAAACGGGCCACCAGGATCTCGTCGCCCGGCCGCAACGACTTCAGAAGCGCCAGGGCCGCCTCCCGGATCCGGTCGATCTGCCGGCCCATGCTGCGCGACAGGTCGAGGAGCACCGCCACCGACAGCGGCCGGTCGCGTCGCTCCCCCTCCACCCCGAAATCCTCGATCGCGACGCTGCGGCCGTCCGCGAAGATCCGGAAATCCTCCCGGCGCAGCCCGGGGACCGGCCGCCCGGCCCGATCGGTGACCGTCACGGTCAACGCCACCCTCTCGTAGGGACGATCGACGACCCGGACGTAGTCGCGGGGCGCGGCGGACAGGAGGAGGATCGCCGCCAGGAACGGGAGGGATGGTCGCGCCGCCGCCCGCCGCATGCCGGTGAGGATACGCCGGCCCGCCGCGGCCGTCAGCCGGGCCGGACCGGCTGCTGCGGTGCCGCCGGC
>JBOGOE010000041.1:0-9020 GCA_050747445.1 Candidatus Polarisedimenticolia bacterium
TCCCTGGCGCCCGGCGCCGAGATCGGTCTGGAGGCCAACCCGGAGGACGTCACCCGGGACCGGGTGTCGGCCCTCCTTTACGCCGGTCTCACCCGCCTGACGGTCGGGGTGCAGTCCCTCGACGACGATCGGCTCCGGCTGCTGCGGCGGCCGCACGATGCCGGGGGCGCGCTGGCCGCCCTCGGGGCGGCGCGCGCCGCCGGCGTGCCGAGCCTGGGAGCCGATCTCATTCTCGGATTGCCGGGGGAGGAGGCCGCCCGGACGCTCGAGGGGGTGGCGCGGGTGGCGGACGCGGGCGTCGATCACCTGTCCCTCTACCTCCTGGAGCTGCACCCGCGCACCCGGCTCGGCCGCGCCGCGGCGCTCGGACGGGTGGCTCCCCCCTCCGACGAGGCGGCGGCCTCGCTCTACGAGGGGGCGGTGGCGCTTCTGGCGGCGCGCGGCTTCGAACAGTACGAGATCAGCAATTTCGCCCGACCGGGACACCGCAGCCGCCACAACCTGAAATACTGGACCGACGCCGAGTATGTCGGCTTCGGCCCGGCGGCCCACTCCTATGCGGGTGGCCGGCGCTACGCCAACGCGGCCGATCTGACCGGCTACCTGGAGGGGGGAGGCCGGCCCCGGCGGATCGAGGACCCCGGGAGTCCGGCCCGCCGCGCCTCCGAGGCGCTCGTCCTGGGGCTCCGCCTGGCGGAGGGGATCGATCTGGGGCGGCTGCGGGAGCGGTACGGGAGCGCGGCGCCCCGCCCGGATCCGGAGCTGGTGGGGGAGCTGGAGAGGGCCGGTCTGCTGGAACGGTCGTCCGACAGGCTCCGGCTCACGCCAAGGGGGCGGCTGCTGTCGAACGAGGTGTTCGAACGGCTGCTGCCGGGGGGCATCGTCCCTAGTTGATGTACCCGAGGGAGCGGAGCCGCTCCCGCTCCTCGGGGTCGATCTGATCCGGCGAGAACGGCCGGTCTCCAGGACCGGGGTCGTAGTCGGCGAACGAGCGGAGGGCCCGGAGCAACCGCGCCCGCTCGAGCGGATCGGCCGCCCCGCCTTCGAGATTGCGGGTCTCCCCGGGATCCGTCCCCAGGTCGTAGAGCTCGAAGATCTCCCCTCCCCGTCGCGGGATGTGGATCAGCTTGAGCCGGCCGTCGGACACGGAGGTCCAGCGGCCGGCCGCTCCCGGCAGGTAGAAGCGCCGGTTCTCCGGGTGGATCAGATGGAAGTCCGACTCGGCGAACACCAGCTCCCGTCCCGGTGCGGCCCGGAAGCGGCCGCCGGCATCCGCGTCCGGGACGAGGAGCGGCCGTCCGTCGACCCCCTGCATGGCGGCGATCCCCGCCAGCCGCAGCAGCGTGGGAGACACGTCGATGTTCATCGCCAGTCCCGTGCCGCGCGAACCGGCCGGAACGCGCCCGGGGGATCGGACGATCAACGGGACGTGCAGCGACGGATCGTACAGGTACTCGCCGTGGGCGAAATGATAGCCGTGCTCCCCCAGGCTCTCCCCGTGATCGGCGGTCAGCAGGACGACCACGTCCCGTCCGGCGTCTCCGCGGATCCGATCGAGCAGGGGAGCGATGGCGGCGTCGGTCCGGGCGATCTCGCCGTCATAGAGGCCGCGGAGGTGGTCGATCTCGGCGGGGGGCATCCAGTTGTCGAAGATCAGGCGGCCCTTGCTCAGACGGCCGCTCTTGAGGTCCTCGTAGAGCCGGAATCCGGGACGCGGCGGTCCGGCGAAGCGGGTCTCGAACGGAGGGCCGGGTTCATACGACCAGTGGGGATCGAGGTAGTGGACCCAGAGAAGGTAGGGCTGCTTCGCATCGGCGGTCTGCAGCCAGTCGAGCGCCGCGGCGGTGATCTCCTCGGAGGTGTCGCCGCCGAAGCGGCGGTCGGGATTGTCGTAGATCTGGAACCCCTGCTCGAAGCCGCGCCCGGGTTTGAGGAACAGGTTCGAGACGAAGGCGGCGGTCCGGTATCCCCGGTCCCTCAGGATCTCGGCCAGGGTGGCGTTGGCCTCCGGGAGCTTCGAATACAACCCGCGCGCTCCATGGGCCTTGGGGAAGCGCCCCGTGAGGATCGAGGCGATGGATTGTGTGGTGCGCGGCAGGGACGCGTAGACCCGCTCGAACAGCATCCCCTCGGAGGCGAGACGGTCGATCGCCGGCGATGTCGTCCGCGGGTAACCGTAGCAGGCCAGCCGATCGGCGCGCAGGGTGTCGATGGTGATCAGGAGGATCGAGGGGCGCTCGGGCCGGCCGCCGCAGGCCGCGGCCAGGAGGACCAGAGCGGTGAAGGGCGCGGCCCGCAAGAGGTTCATGGAGCGGTGATTATAGTAGGATTCGCCCATGTCCCGGCCCGCCGCCGCCCCGATCGACCTGCGCTCCGACACCGTGACCCGTCCGACGCCGGCGATGCGCCGCGCCATGGCCGAGGCGGAGGTGGGGGACGACGTGTTCCGCGAGGATCCGACGGTGGCACGGCTCGAAACCGTCGCCGCCGAGGCGGTCGGCAAGGACGCCGCGCTGTTCGTCCCCAGCGGCACGATGGGGAACCAGATCGCGGTGAACGTCTGGACCCGTCCGGGGCAGGAGGTCGTGCTCGAGGAGAGGAGTCACATCTTCAACTACGAGCTGGCGACCATGGCGTCGTTTTCGGGGGTGCTGGCCCGGCCGGTCCGCGGCGTGCTGGGGATTCCCGAGCCGGACGACGTCCGGGCCGCCATCCGCCCTCCCGCCTACTACCTGGCGCCAACCGGGCTGGTGACTCTGGAGAACACCCACAACATGGCCGGCGGGACGCTGCTGCCGGTGGAACGGGCCGCGGCGATCGCGGCGATCGCGAAGGAACGATCGCTTCCCGTCCATCTCGACGGCGCCCGGATCTTCAACGCCGCGGTCGCCTGCGGGACGAGCGCCGCGGCGCTCGCGCGGCCGTTCGATTCGGTGATGTTCTGCCTGTCGAAGGGGCTGGGGGCTCCGGTGGGCTCGATCCTGGCCGGACCGCGCGACTTCATCGGCGAGGCCCTCAGGGTGCGCAAGAGGCTCGGGGGCGGGATGCGGCAGGCGGGGATCCTGGCGGCGGCCGGTCTGATCGCGTTGCAGCAGCAGGTCGCCCGCCTGGAGGAGGACCATGCGAATGCGCGGCGTCTGGCGGAGCGACTCGGGGCGGTCGCCGCGATCCGCATCGATCCCAGGGGAGTGGCGACGAACATCGTGATCTTCGAGATCACCGGCGGGGGGGCGCCGGCCGCCGAGGTGGTGCGCCGCTGGCGCGAGGCCGGTGTCCTGGCGCTGGCACTCGACGACCGCCGGGTCCGGGCGGTCACCCACTACGACGTCGATGGTCCCGCCATCGAACGGGCCGCCGACGCGCTGGCCGCGATTCTCTGAAAACGGGCCGGCTCCCGGCCGCGAAAGCAAAACCGGCGCCGGTGCCTGCCGTTTCGAAGCGCTCAGGCGGCCAGGACCTTGATCTTCCTGGGCCTGGCTTCCTCGGCCTTGGGGAGGACGACCTCGAGGACTCCGTCCTTGCAGGTTGCCTTGATGCCCTCGGGGTCGACCGTGGTGGGAAGCACGAAGCTCCGGGAAAAGCTCCCGTAGAACCGCTCCACCCGGTAGGCACCCTCGGACTCCGGCTGCTTCTCCTGCTTCTTCTCGCCACGCAGCGTGATGGTGCCGTTCTCCACGTGGACGTCGATGTCATCCTTGGCGATGCCGGGCACCTCGGCGCGCAGGATGATCCGGTCGTTCTCCTCGAAGATGTCCACGGGCGGGAACCAGCTCCCGGCGAACTCCCCGCCGGTGACCCGGGCGTAGGGGTCGAGGAAGGCGCGCCCGACGCGATCCTGGAGGGACATCAACTCGCGGAAGGGATCCCACTTGCTCAGATTGGTCAAGGTCATTGTCGAAAGATCCTCCTTTCGAGAAAATCCGATTGGCTGCTCCGGCGACTCTCAACCGGGTTCTCCGAAGCGAGGGTAATTTAGCAGTTTAGTGTATTATTGTCAAGTAATCTTAGTAATTCACTATATATAGGTAATTACGATTGTATTATCATAAGTTTACGAAATTATCTTGTGCGTTATGACAGCGGCGGCCGGCGCCGGCGCCGTCCTTGATCGGTTCCGGACGCTACACTAAGATTCCGCAAGCAACACGATCCCACGGAGGACGCGTTGGACTTCCGCTTCACCGACGAGCAGGAGATGTTGCGCGAGACGGTGCGGAGGTTCGCCGAGAGGGAGATCGCGCCGCACGCCAGCCAATGGGACGAGACCCAGCACTTCCCGCGCGACGTGATGGGGCGGCTGGGGGAGATGGGGATGCTGGGGATCCTGTTCCCGGCGGACTATGGCGGCGCGGGGCTGACCTACGTCGACTACGCCATGATCATCGAGGAGCTGTCGCGGGTGGACGGCGCCATCGGTCTGTCGGTCGCCGCCCACAATTCCCTCTGCAGCAACCATATCTACCTCGCGGGGAGCGAGGACCAGAAGCGGCGCTATCTCACCCGCCTGGCGCGTGGCGAGGCGATCGGCGCCTGGAGCCTGACCGAGCCGACCGCTGGCAGCGACGCCGCGGGGACGCGGACCACCGCGGTGCGCGACGGCGCCTCCTGGGTCCTCAACGGCACCAAGACCTTCGCGACGCACGGCTCGGTGTGCGACGTCGCCGTGGTGTTCGCGGTCACCGATCGCGCCGGCGACAAGCACGGGATCTCCGCCTTCATCCTGGAGAAGGGGATGAAGGGCTTCCGCGCCGGCCGCAAGGAGAACAAGATGGGCTGTCGCGCCTCCGACACCGCCGAGCTGGTGATGGAAGATTGCCGGGTCGGGGAGAGCCAGCTCCTCGGCCGTGCGGGGGAGGGGTTCATCGACGCGCTGCGCGTCCTGGACGGCGGGCGTATCGGCATCGGCGCGCTGGCGGTGGGAATCGCCCAGGGGTCGCTCGACCAGGCCATCGCCTACAGCCGGACGCGCCGGCAGTTCGACCAGCCGATCGCGAGCTTCCAGGCGGTGCAGTGGATGCTGGCCGACTCGGCCGTGGAAACCGACGCGGCCCGCCTGCTGGTCCACCGGGCCGCGTTCCTGAAGGATGCCGGGGAGGAGGTGACCGGACCCGCCGCGATGGCCAAGCTGTTCGCCTCCGAGACCGCGGTCCGGGTCACCAACCGCGCGGTCCAGGTGCACGGCGGCTACGGCTATATCAAGGACTATCCGGTCGAGCGGGCCTACCGCGACGCCAAGATCGCCACCATCGGGGAAGGGACGTCCGAAATTCAGCGGCTGGTCATCGCCCGCCGTCTTCTCGGGCGGCTCCGGGAGCAGGCTCCGTGAGCCCCCCGCTCGCCGGCGCGGTGTCCGCCGGCGACCCGCTCGCCCTGGCGCGGGCGATCTCGCTCGCCGAGGACGGGGGACCCGCGGGTGAATCGGTGCTGGCCTCGATCTACGCCGCCACGGGTCGGGCCTCGGTGATCGGCGTCACCGGCCCTCCGGGCGCGGGGAAGAGCAGCCTGGTGAACCGTCTGGTCGCCCTGTACCGCGGGCGCGGCCGGAGCCTGGGCGTGGTGGCGGTCGACCCCAGCAGCGCCTTCAGCGGCGGGGCCATCCTGGGCGACCGGATCCGGATGCAGGATCACACGCTCGACACCGCGGTGTTCATCCGCTCGATGGCGACGCGCGGCCGATCCGGCGGCCTGGCGCGCGCCACGCGCGACGCCGTGGATCTGATGGACGCGGGCGGTCGCGACCCGATCCTGATCGAAACGGTGGGGGTCGGACAGGACGAGGTGGACGTGGTGCGCGCCGCCGACACCGTGCTGGTCGTCCTCACGCCGGGGCAGGGGGACGACATCCAGGCGATCAAGGCGGGTCTGCTCGAGATCGCCGATCTGTTCGTGATCAACAAGTCCGACCACGGTGGCGCGGATCGTCTGGCCGCCGACCTGGAAGGGATGCTGGCCCTCGGGGAAAAGCGGGACTGGAGCCCGCCCATCCTGCGCACCGTGGCGTCGGACGGCCGCGGTCTGCCGGAGCTCCTGCAGGCGATCGACCGCCACGGCGCCTTCCTGCGCGAGGGGGGCCGGCTCGAGACCCGCCGCCGCGCCGCGGCCCGCGCGCGTCTGGTCGAAATCCTGCGCGAACGGCTGCTCCTGAAGGTGGCGGAGGGGGACCCCGGCGGACGCGACCTGGAAGAGCTCGAGGCGCGGGTGGCGCGGCGCGAGATCGATCCCTACAGCGCCGCCGCGGCGATCCTCGGCAAGACCCTCGGCGGCTCCGGCGCCGCGGTGCTGGATCACCTGGGGGTCGCGGTGCGGCGCCTCGACGAGCGCCTGCCCCTCTATCGCGACGTGCTGGGGCTGCCGGTCACCGGGGTGGAGGAGGTGGCCGGAGAGCGGGTCCGGGTGGCGTTCGTGCCGGCGGGCCGGACCCGGATCGAGCTGCTCGAGCCGACCTCCCCCGGCTCCCCCGTGGCGCGCTTCCTCGAACAGCGGGGAGAGGGGATCCACCACATCTGCTTCGAGGTCGGCGACCTGGACGCGACCCTGCGCCGCTTCAAGGACGCGGGTCTCGCCACGGCCGGGGAGACCGGCCGCGAGGGCGCGGAGGGCGCGCGGATCGCCTTCATCCATCCGCGCGGCACCGGTGGCGTCCTCATCGAGCTCCGCGAAATCCGCAAGGGCTGAGCCCGCTCAGCGGCCCGCGTGCGTGGGGCCGCCGCTCATCGAGGCGGCCGGGACGATCCGGTCCCGCCCCGCCTGCTTGGCGGCATAGAGCGCCTGGTCGGCCCGCTCGATCAGACCCGCCACCGAGCCGGGGTAATCGGCCGGGTAGGCGGCGATGCCGACGCTCACCGTGGTGCGCATCACGTGGTCGCCGAACCGGACCTCGAGATTGGTCACCCGGATGCGGATCCGCTCCGCGATCCGCAGCGCTCCCTGGAGGTCGGTCTCCGGAAGGAGGATGCAGAACTCCTCGCCGCCGTAGCGGCAGGGGACGTCGGCGGCGCGCATGGTCTCCCGGATCACCTCGCCGACGCGCTGGAGATAACGATCCCCGGCCATGTGTCCCATCCGATCGTTGATCCCCTTGAAGGCGTCGAGGTCGAGCATGAGGACCGTGAACGTGCTGCCGTAGCGCCGGGCGCGGATCTGCTCCTCGTTGATCTTCCGGAAGAAGAAGTCGCGCAGATAGAGCCGCGTCAGCTGGTCGACCGTCGCCAGCTGGAAGTTGCGCGCGTTCTCCAGGGCCACCGCGGCCTGCTGCGCGATGGTGGTGAACACCGAGAGGTGATCCACCGTATAGGCCCCCGGTCGGGGACTCTCGACGCACAGCACGCCGATCGCCTCCCCGGCGGAGGTCAGCGGGGTCGCCATGAGCGAGCGAACCGACAGATCGAGGATGACCGGCGCGCACGGGATGGAGTCGCGATCGATCGCCAGGTCCTGCACCAGGAGCGAGCGCCGCGCCTCGACCATCCAGGCGGTGAACCCCTGACCAAGCGCCCGCTCCGGGTGCGGCTGGACCACGCCGTCGCGGGCGATGAACTCGAGGTACTGTTCGGTCGGGACCCGGTAGTAGAGCGACAGGAACAGATGCGGCGCGTCCAGGATTCCCTGCAGGTGACGGCTGACCTGGGCGAAGACCAGATCCGGATCGAGCGTGGCGCTGATGTCGCGTCCGATGGTGTTGAGGATGCGCAGCTCGCGCGATCGATTCTGCACCTGCTCGATGGCGTCGCTCAGCTCGGTGCGCGCCTTGTTGAGCTTCTTCAGGAGACCGCTCGCCAGCAGGATGACGACGGCGATGGGGAGGAAGCCCCACACCCCGGAGCCGCCGTACAGAAGCGCCAGCCCGAGGCACAGGGGCATGTTGAACACTTCGAGCGAGGTCAGCAGCCGGGCGTACTGCGCCAGGTGGGCCCGGAGCGGCTCCCCCTTGAAGAGCATCGCCACCGCCATCACGGTGATGTTCGCCAGGTTGTAGGCGACGAACAGGGCGGCGACCGACGCCGCCGTGCCCCAGGTCAGGCGGTCGAAGCGCCAGAAGCGTTCGAGGGCGATCGACAGCCACTGGCCCGCGAGCGCGGGCAGGACGAGCCCCGCCGTGTTGAGCGACAGGGAGGTCAAAAAGCGGTCCGGTGGCACGTGGCCGTCGCGGCTGCGCAGGTGGCAGCCGAGAAACGCCCCCGCCCAGGCGATCACGGTGGGCAGGAAGGGGGGAAGGACCGAGATCGCGGTCATGAGATACGCCATGTCGAGCGAGATCGACAGCGTGGCGCGCGGGAAGATCGAAAACGAAAAATGCCAGGCGAAGCCGATGAACAGCGCGAACACCGCGATCGCCAGGATCTCGTCGCGGATCAGATCGGCGGCCAGGTACGCATGCCAGCCGGTGGCCGCCGCCACCGCGACGCCGAGGGACCGGGCGTAGATGGTGAAGCGCCGTTCGCGCCGCGCCGCCGAGCGGCGCTTCGCCAGCTTGTCGATGATCCCCGACCCCTCGTCCGCCGGCACACGTCCCCCCTGACTCTCTGAAAAGCCAAATTTAGGCGCCGCCGCCAGGTCGCGCAACCGGGGCACGGTCAGGTCCCGGGGGGGGCCGGAGGACCGTGCCGGGGCGGCGGCGTCTCTTGGTGGCCCGGTCCGGAAGCGGTATAGTGGGCGCGCTTGCGGGCTCGAGAACAGGGGCTTCCCGGGGCCGGTCCGCCGGGACCGGGTTCCGTGGATCCAGACGCGAACGAGACGCTGACCCTTACCCTCCCCACCGAGGCCGGGCTCCTCCGGCTGACGCGTCTGGTCACCCGCTCTTTCCTCCGCCAGAACGGGGCGACCCTGGGGGAGGCGCGTCAGAACGCCGGGAAGGTCGAACGCCGCTGCGTGGCGCTGGTGCGGGGCGCCCGGGCCGGCCGGCGGACCCTGACCCTGAGCCTGGTCCGCACCGGGACCGCGTGCGAAGTCCGCGCGGCCGTCGGGCCCGCCCGCCCGGGGCGCCTCCTCTTCAAGTGCGTCGCGAAGGACCGGTAGCGGAC